>NZ_JACAPW010000024.1:170364-259393 GCF_013385495.1 Pseudomonas sp. F8002
GAGCGGGGACATCCGCTAGACCAATACCTGACGCGTCGACGCCATGTACGCATGAATCTGCTTTTCCACCCGTGGGTGGATCAACTCCACCGGGCGGCGGTCGTTGGGGCATGGCAAGGTCGGCGTGGTGCCGAACAAGCGGCAAATCAGCGGGCGCTCGTCGTACACGGTGCAGCCATTGGGGCCAAGGTGCACGCAGTTGAGTTCGTCCATCGCCGCTTCCTGCTCGGCAGCGGTCTTGCGCGGCAGGCGCGACATTTCCTCGGGGGACGTGGTCACCGGCCCACAGCAGTCGTGGCAACCCGGGACACACTCGAACGAGGGAATCTGCCGGCGCAGCGCGTTGACTTTCTGACTGTTGCAACTCATCGACACAGGGACCGAACGGCGAATAGGCGTGGATTCTGCCCTAAAAGCCCCCGGTGAGACAGCTTCGCCCGACCGCTGTATCCTGCGTCAAATTTTCCAAACAGGGATGCTCCCCATGACCGCCAGCGCCCGGCACGCCAATTCCTACTACGCCGCCAGCAGTTTCCCGCAGCCTGATTATCCGGTGCTGACAGGTGAAATCGTGGCCGATGTGTGCGTGGTCGGCGGCGGCTTTTCGGGGCTCAACACTGCTCTGGAACTGGCCGAACGGGGTTTCAGCGTAGTCCTGCTGGAAGCCCGCAAGATTGCCTGGGGCGCCAGCGGGCGCAATGGCGGGCAACTGATTCGTGGCGTCGGTCATGGCCTGGATCAGTTCACCAACGTCATCGGCACCGAGGGCGTGCGCCAGATGAAACTGATGGGCCTGGAAGCCGTGGAAATCGTGCGCCAGCGGGTCGAGCGTTCGCAGATCGCCTGCGACCTGACCTGGGGCTACTGCGACCTGGCCAACAAACCCCGCGACCTGGAACACCTGGCCGCCGACGCCGAAGAGCTGCAAGGCCTTGGCTATCGCCATGAAGTGCGCCTGCTGCAAGCCAGCGAGATGCGCAGTGTGATCGGCTCCAACCGCTATGTTGGCGGCATGATCGACATGGGCTCCGGCCACCTGCACCCGCTGAACCTGGCCCTCGGCGAGGCAGCCGCTGCACAGCAGTTGGGCGTCCAGTTGTTCGAGCATTCCGAGGCGGTTCGGATCGATTACGGCCCGGAGGTCAACGTTCACACCGCCCAGGGCAATGTGCGCGCCAAGACCCTGGTGCTGGGCTGCAATGCTTATTTGAACGGCCTCAACCCGCATCTGAGCGGCAAGGTGCTGCCCGCAGGCAGCTACATCATCGCCACCGAGCCCTTGAGCGAAGCCCAGGCAGCCGAGTTGCTGCCGCAAAACATGGCGGTGTGTGACCAGCGGGTGACGGTGGATTACTTCCGGCTGTCCGCCGACCGACGCTTGCTGTTCGGCGGTGCCTGCCATTACTCCGGACGGGATCCGAAGGACATCGGTGCCTACATGCGTCCGAAAATGCTGCAGGTGTTCCCACAACTGGCCAACGTGAAAATCGACTACCAGTGGGGCGGGATGATCGGCATTGGCGCCAACCGCCTGCCGCAGATTGGCCGGCTGGCCGACCAGCCCAATGTGTATTTCGCCCAGGCCTATGCCGGCCATGGCCTCAATGCCACCCACCTGGCAGGCAAGCTGTTGGGCGAAGCCATCAGCGGCCAGCAAAGCGGGCGCTTTGATCTGTTTGCCAAGGTGCCGCACATCACTTTCCCGGGCGGCAAGCATTTGCGCTCGCCGCTGCTGGCGCTGGGAATGCTCTGGCACCGATTGAAAGAACTGGTCTGAATCAGCCGCGCCAGAAGGGCTTCAAGCCTTCCCGGCGCGCCTGCTCGGCACTCAGGCCCACGTCTCGCAGTTGCTCGGGGGTCAGCTCCAGCAAGGTTTTGCGCGTATGCATGCGGTGCCAGAACAACGCCCATGAACTGAGTGTGGGGGCCTTGGTACGCGCCGCCATGCGCCGCTCCTGCCCGGCTTCCAGTTCCTGACTGTGTAACGCCAACCGCACATCGCTCATACCGCTCATTTTCCTGCCCCTCATTAACGTGTTGCCATGAGTACGTAGGATGAGCCGGCGCGTAAAACCATGACAGATTCAACCACCCTGTATTAAATCCATACAGATACTGCCTATCGGCCGCTGAATCCTGTATTTTCAGCCTATCTGTACTGGTAACCGGGAAGCACCGCCATGACCCTATACGTCAACCTCGCCGAACTGTTGGGCACGCGCATCGAGCAGGGTTTCTATCGCCCGGGCGACAGATTGCCGTCAGTTCGGGCCTTGAGTGTGGAGCATGGGGTCAGCCTGAGCACCGTGCAGCAGGCCTACCGCGTACTGGAAGACAACGGCCTGGCGATGCCCAAACCCAAATCCGGCTACTTCGTACCGGTGGGCCGCGACTTGCCGGCATTGCCCGCCGTAGGCCGCCCCGCCCAGCGCCCGGTGGAAATTTCCCAGTGGGACCAGGTGCTGGAGCTGATCCGCGCGGTGCCACGCAAAGACGCCATACAGTTGGGCCGGGGCATGCCGGATGTATTGTCGCCGACCATGAAACCCCTGCTACGCAGCCTCGCCCGGATCAGTCGGCGCCAGGACATGCCGGGGCTGTATTACGACACCATCCACGGCAACCTGGACCTGCGTGAACAGATTGCCCGCCTGATGCTCGATTCAGGCTGCCAACTGACGCCCCAGGACCTGGTGATCACCACCGGCTGCCACGAGGCCCTGTCCGCCAGCATCCACGCCATTTGCGAGCCCGGCGACATCGTTGCCGTCGACTCGCCAAGCTTCCACGGCGCCATGCAAACCCTCAAGGGCCTGGGCATGAAAGCCCTGGAAATCCCCACCGACCCACTCACCGGTATCAGCCTGGAAGCGCTGGAACTGGCACTGGAACAATGGCCGATCAAAGTCATACAGTTGACCCCCAACTGCAACAACCCACTGGGCTACATCATGCCGGAGTCGCGCAAACGCGCACTGCTGACCCTGGCCCAGCGCTTTGACGTGGCGATCATCGAAGACGACGTGTATGGCGAACTGGCCTACAGCTACCCGCGCCCACGCACCATCAAGTCCTTCGACGAGGATGGCCGCGTCGTACTGTGCAGCTCTTTCTCGAAGACCCTCGCACCCGGCCTGCGGATTGGCTGGGTCGCACCCGGTCGCTATCTGGAGCGTGTGCTGCACATGAAATACATCAGCACCGGCTCCACCGCGACCCAGCCGCAGATCGCGATTGCCGAGTTTCTGAAAGGTGGACATTTCGAGCCACATTTGCGGCGGATGCGCACGCAATACCAGCGCAATCGCGACCTGATGCTCGATTGGGTCAGCCGCTATTTCCCGGCGGGCACCCGCGCCAGCCGCCCCCAGGGCAGTTTCATGCTGTGGGTGGAACTGCCGGAAGGCTTCGATACCCTGAAACTCAACCGGCTGCTGGTGGATGAAGGTGTACAGATTGCAGTGGGAAGTATCTTTTCCGCCTCCGGCAAGTACAGGAACTGCCTGCGCATGAACTACGCTGCCAAACCAACGCCGCAGATTGAAGAGGCTGTACGCAAGGTCGGCGCGACCGCCATCCGGTTGCTGGCCGAAGCGATGGACTGACCTTTTACGGGAAATAGCCGTCATATGCCGACAATCGCCCTGATTCGGAACCCATGTCATTGATGACCCACCGGCTATTACCATTTTTCCTGCTGGGCATCCTGGCCCTGGGCGGCTGCGCCACCATCGACGCGCCACGCACGCCCAGTGAGGCGCTGCCGGCCAGCGAATCTTCCTTCGGCCGCTCGATCCAGGCCCAGGCCGCACCCTACAAAGGCCGCTCCGGGTTCCGCCTGCTGCCCAACAGCAGCGAAGCCTTCATGGCCCGCGCCGAACTGATCCGCAACGCCCAGACCAGCCTCGACTTGCAGTACTACATCGTCCACGACGGCATCAGCACCCGCATGCTCGTGGATGAACTGCTCAAGGCCGCCGACCGTGGCGTGCGCGTGCGCATCCTGCTGGACGACACCACCAGCGACGGCCTGGACCAGATCATCGCCACCCTCGCCGCCCACCCGCAGATCCAGATTCGCCTGTTCAACCCGCTGCACCTGGGCCGCAGCACCGGCGTGACGCGGGCCATGGCACGGCTGTTCGACCTGTCGCTGCAACACCGGCGCATGCACAACAAGCTGTGGCTGGCAGACAACAGCGTGGCCATCGTCGGCGGGCGCAACCTGGGGGATGAGTATTTCGACGCCGAGCCCAACCTCAACTTCACCGATATCGACATGCTCAGCGTGGGCCCGGTGGCCGAGCAACTCGGCCACAGTTTCGATCAGTACTGGAACAGTGCCCTGAGCAAACCCATTGGTGACTTCGTCAGCAGCGCTTCCAAAGGCGACCTGGCCAGCGCCCGCGTACGCCTGGAAGATTCCCTTGCCGAGTCTCGCCAACAAAACCATGCCCTGTACAACCGCCTGCGCACCTACAAGACCCAGCCGCGCATGGACATCTGGCGCCGTGAGCTGATCTGGGCCTGGAACCAGGCACTGTGGGATGCGCCGAGCAAGGTGCTGGCCAAGGCCGATCCGGATCCACGGCTGCTGCTGACGACCCAACTGGCGCCGGAGTTGGAAGGTGTCAGCCATGAGCTGATGATGATTTCGGCTTACTTCGTGCCCGGGCAGCCCGGGCTGGTGTACCTGACCGGTCGCGCGGACGCCGGCGTATCGGTAAGCCTGCTGACCAACTCCCTGGAAGCCACCGACGTACCGGCCGTGCACGGCGGTTATGCGCCCTATCGCAAGGCGCTGCTGGAACACGGGGTGAAGCTATACGAGTTGCGCCGCCAGCCGGGAGACGGTGGCGGCAGCGGCCCTCATCTGTTCCGCAAAGGTACATTCCACGGTTCGGATTCCAGCTTGCACAGCAAGGCGATCATCTTTGATCGGGAGAAATCCTTCATCGGCTCATTCAACTTCGACCCGCGCTCGGTGCTGTGGAACACCGAAGTCGGGGTGCTGGTGGACAGTCCCGAACTGGCGGAACACGTGCGCAACCTGGCACTGGAGGGCATGGCGCCCCCGTTGAGCTATCAGGCGAAGCTGCAGAATGGCCAGGTGGTATGGGTGACCGAAGACAACGGCCAACTGCACACCCTGACCCGCGAACCCGGCAGTTGGTGGCGCCGGTTCAATGCCTGGTTTGCCACATCCGTCGGGCTGGAACGCATGCTTTAAGAACAGCGACGGGACCTGTGGGAGCTGGCTTGCCTGCGATGGCGGAGTGTCAGTTTACGCATCCGGTGCTGACACTCCGCCATCGCGGGCAAGCCCGGCTCCCACAGGTGATCGCATTTCAAGTTCAGGCGGGTTGTGCGGCGCCGAACGCACCTTGGCGCAGCAACAGGATCACCAACCCCAACGCCCCCGCCGCCATCAACAACGGCAACGCATGCCCGCTGATCCACTGGCTGCCGGCACCGGCCACCAGCGGGCCGATCAGGCAGCCAATGCCCCACAGCTGCGCGATATGCGCATTGGCGCGCACCAGTGCGTCGTCGCGGTAGCGCTCGCCAATCAGGATCAGCGACAGGGTGAATAACCCGCCGGCGCTGGCCCCGAACAGCACCCACACCGGCCAGATCATCAGCGTATCGAGCAACAGCGGAATCGCCAGGCTCGTCACCAGCAGCATCAGCGCGCAGCCGAGAAACAGCGTGCGCCGAGGCAGGTAGTCCGCCAGCGCGCCAATCGGCAGTTGCAGCAACGCATCACCGACCACCACCGTGCTGACCATCGCCAGGGCAATCTCGGCGGTGAAACCCTGTTGCAGGCAATACACCGGTAACAACGTAAGAATCATCGCCTCGAATGCGGCGAACAACGCCACTGCCCAGGCAATCGCCGGCAAGCCCTGGCAGAAGCGCAGCAAGTCGCCAAAGGTCACGCTGAAAGACTCGGCAGTCGGCGCACCGGTGCGGCCCAGCAGCAGGATCGGCGAGCACGTCAGCAGGCCGACACCCACCCAGAAGCCAATGTCGTTGTCCGTACCCAGCGCGCCTAGCAGCAACGGGCCCGACAGCTGGCTCAAGGCATAGCTGCAGCCATACAGCGCCACCAGACGGCCGCGCCAGCGCTCGATCACCAGTTGGTTGATCCAGCTTTCGCCGAGGATAAACACGATGGTCAGGATCACCCCGATCATCAGCCGCAACACCAGCCATACCGGGTAGCTGGGCAATACCGCCAGCAAGCCGATGGAAATCGCCCCCGCCCACAGGCACAGGCGCATCAGGTTCGCCGTGCCCAGGCGCGAGGCCAGGCCGCTGGAGACCTTGGCACCCAGCAGCACACCAAAGGCCGGCATCGCCGCCATGACTCCGATGGCGAAGCTGCCATAGCCCCAGCTTTCCAGGCGCAGGGACACCAGCGGCATGCTCACGCCCAAGGCCAGGCCCACGCTCAAGACCGACGCCAACACGGCGAAATAGGTCGCCCAACGCATTTCCACGCTCCTGTGGATGATTTGGAGATCACACAAAACAGTGTGGGAGCGGGCTTGCTCGCGAATGCGGTGTACCAGTCAATACATCAGCGACTGTGATACCTCATTCGCGAGCAAGCCCGCTCCCACATTTTTTTCAGCGGTGTTCCTGGAGGCTTACAACTTGATCCAGGTCGCCTTCAGCTCGGTGTACTTGTCGAACGCGTGCAGCGACTTGTCGCGGCCGTTACCCGACTGCTTGAAACCACCGAACGGTGCGGTCATGTCGCCGCCATCGTACTGGTTGACCCACACGCTGCCGGCACGCAGTGCCTTGGCGGTCAGGTGTGCCTTGGAGATGTTCGACGTCCACACCGCAGCGGCCAGGCCGTATTGGGTGTCGTTGGCGATCGCAATGGCTTCTTCCACGCTGTCGAAGGCAATTACCGACAGCACCGGGCCGAAGATTTCTTCCTGGGCGATCTTCATGGCGTTGGTCACGCCGTCGAAAATCGTCGGCTCCACATAGGTGCCACCGCTTTCCTGCAGCGTGCGCTTGCCGCCGGCCACCAGCTTGGCGCCATCGGCATGCCCGGCTTCGATGTACGACAGCACGGTGTTCATCTGCTGGGTATCCACCAGCGCACCGACCGTGGTGGCCGGGTCGAGCGGGTTGCCCGGCTTCCAGGTCTTGAGGGCCTCGATTACCAGCGGCAGGAATTTATCCTTGATCGAACGCTCCACCAGCAGGCGCGAACCGGCGGTGCACACTTCGCCCTGGTTGAAGGCGATGGCGCCGGCCGCGGATTCGGCGGCGGCTTGCAGGTCCGGGGCATCGGCAAACACGATGTTCGGGCTCTTGCCGCCAGCTTCCAGCCAGACGCGCTTCATGTTCGACTCGCCGGAGCGAATCAGCAGTTGCTTGGCGATCTTGGTGGAACCGGTGAACACCAGGGTGTCGACGTCCATGTGCAGCGCCAGGGCGTTACCCACGGTGTGGCCATAACCCGGCAGCACGTTGAACACGCCTTTCGGGATGCCGGCTTCAACCGCGAGGGCAGCGATGCGGATGGCAGTCAGCGGTGATTTTTCAGATGGCTTGAGGATCACCGAGTTACCGGTGGACAACGCCGGCCCGAGTTTCCAGCAGGCCATCATCAGCGGGAAGTTCCACGGCACGATGGCCGCGACAACGCCGACGGGCTCACGGGTCACCAGGCCCAGCTGGTCGTGAGGGGTGGCTGCGACTTCATCGTAGATCTTGTCGATGGCCTCGCCGCTCCAGCTCAGCGCTTGCGCCGCGCCTGGGACGTCGATGTTCAGGGAGTCGCTGATCGGCTTGCCCATGTCCAGGGTTTCAAGCAGTGCCAGCTCTTCGGCGTTGGCCTTGAGCAAGCCGGCGAAACGGATCATGGTGGCTTTGCGCTTGGCTGGCGCCAGGCGCGACCAGGCACCGGAATTGAACGTGGCACGGGCGTTTTCTACGGCACGCTGGGCGTCGGCGACGTCACAGCTGGCAACGGTTGCCAGCAGGCGGCCATCGACTGGGCTCAGGCATTCGAACGTGTCGCCGGAAACGGCGGCGGTGTATTCGCCATTGATGTAGGCGCGGCCTTCGATCTTCAGATCCTTGGCGCGTTGTTCCCAGTCGGCACGGGTCAGGGTGGTCATGCGAGTGTCCTCCTCTTATTGAATACAAGGGCCGGGCGATGTACCCAGGCACCTTCGAAGAATTCTTGCCCGGCCAGCCAGCTGTTCGGCTCAAGGCAGCTGCCACCCTAAACCAGCGGCGATGGATGTTTCAATATATTTGACATAACGGCAGCAAACGCCCTTGCGATGTTCATTTTAATAAACATAGACTTTGAGCTCTCCAACCGCAGGCCAGACGGGACACGCCCATGAACATCCAGAATATCGTCGACTTCAGCCAGGCCAGGACCGAGCCTGATCGCTACCGTCCGGCTGCGGAAAAAATCCTCAAGGGCGACCCGGAGCAAACCGTCTACAACCACTACAACAGTCCGTGCGGCCAGATGAGCGCCGGGGTCTGGGAAGGTGAAGTCGGACAGTGGAAGGTCAACTACACCGAGCATGAGTATTGCGAGATCGTGCAGGGTGTTTCGGTGTTGCGCGATGCCGACGGCAACGCCAAGACCTTGCGGGCCGGTGATCGCTTCGTCATTCCGGCCGGCTTCAGCGGCACCTGGGAAGTGCTGGAACCCTGCCGCAAGATCTACGTGGTGTTCGAAGAAAAGGCCTGATCATTTATCAGGCACAAAAAAAAGCCCGCATCGTGAGATACGGGCTTTTTTTCACAAGAAAGAAAACCAATTACTTGATTTTGCCTTCTTTGTAGATCACGTGCTTGCGAACGCGCGGGTCGAACATTTTCTTTTCGAGCTTGTCCGGGGTAGTACGCTTGTTCTTGTCGGTAGTGTAGAAGTGACCAGTACCGGCGCTAGAGATCATTCGAATCAATTCACGCATGATTTAGCTCCTTAGATTTTGCCGTCGCGGCGCAGTTCGGCCAGCACGACAGTGATGCCGCGCTTGTCGATAACACGCATGCCTTTGGCAGATACGCGCAGACGAACAAAACGTTTCTCTTCTTCAACCCAAAAGCGGTGATGCTGCAGGTTTGGCAGGAAACGACGACGGGTTTTGTTGTTTGCGTGGGAAATGTTATTCCCAGTCACCGGACCCTTACCGGTAACTTGACAGACTCTCGACATGCCTCAGCCCTCTAAAACCACATGCCCAACCCGGCATGGGTTGGCCGCTTAATCTCTCAGTCATTTGGCGCCAGGCGCCGCGTTTCTTTAGGGTCTTACCGGCTACACCTACTAGCGAAGGAACCGGGCCCCTAGAAAAGAGCGCTGCTTTATACCAGAAAGACCCCAGTGCAACAACAGGCCGTGTACTTTTATACGCGTAAATCCAGGCCATGGACGCCTGAACCGTTGCCAGGGTGGGCCGCTATAGAAGCTAACCGCTCGTCGCACAGAATGATTTACAGCGCCCGCGCGCACTGCAAAGTGCTCGGCAAAACGACCTGAGGCGCCATCAAAACAGTATTTGCGGCAAAAGCACAGGCAAAAATGGGCTAGTCATTTGTCAATCAGCCCACTACGGTAGGACTTTTCCAGACTGCACTCGCAGATGGGCCTTCGATCTGCAAAGGAAACCGAATATGCGCCTCGCTGCCCTACCGCTATTGCTAGCCCCTCTTTTTATTGCTGCACACGCCCAGGCGGCCACTACCCTGAGCGTCTGCACCGAAGCCAGCCCCGAAGGCTTCGACGTGGTGCAATACAACTCGCTGACCACCACCAACGCCTCGGCAGACGTATTGATGAACCGCCTGGTGGACTTCGACGCCACCAGCGGCAAGCTGGTCCCGAGCCTGGCAGACAGCTGGGAAGTGTCGCCGGACGGCCTCACCTACACCTTCAAGCTGCACCCGGACGTTAAATTCCACCGCACTGACTACTTCACGCCTAGCCGCAGCCTGACCGCCGAAGACGTGCGCTTCAGCTTCGAGCGCATGCTCGACCCGGCCAACCCCTGGCACAAGATCGCCCAGAGCGGCTTCCCCCACGCCCAGTCGCTGCAGTTGCCCACGCTGATCAAGAAGATCGACGCCCTCGACCCGCTGACCGTGCGCTTCACCCTGGACCACGCCGATTCGACCTTCCTCGCCGCCTTGAGCATGGGCTTTGCCTCGATCTACCCGGCGGAATACGCCGACAAACTGCTCAAGGCCGGCACCCCGGAGAAGCTCAACAGCCAGCCTATCGGCACCGGGCCGTTCATTTTCGGGCGCTTCCAGAAGGACGCGACGATTCGCTACAAGGCCAACCCGGATTACTTCGCCGGCAAGCCTGCGGTGGATAACCTGATCTTTGCGATCACCCCGGACGCCAACGTGCGCCTGCAGAGACTGCGTCGCGACGAGTGCCAGATCGCCTTGTCGCCCAAGCCCCTGGATATTGATGCCGCCCAGAAAGACGCCGACCTGAAGGTCGAGAAAACCGCGGCCTTCATGACCGCGTTTGTCGCCATCAACAGCCAGCATCCGCCACTGGACAAGCCGGAAGTTCGCCAGGCGATCAACCTGGCCTTCGACAAGGCCAGCTATCTGAAGGCCGTATTCGAAGGCACCGCCGAAGCCGCCAACGGCCCTTACCCACCCAATACCTGGAGCTATGCCAAGGACCTGCCGGGCTATCCGCAGGACATTGCCAAGGCCAAGCAGCTGCTGGATCGCGCCGGGCTCAAGGATGGCTTCAAGACCACGATCTGGACCCGGCCGTCGGGCAGCCTGCTGAACCCCAACCCCAGCCTGGGCGCCCAACTGCTGCAGGCGGACCTGGCCAAGGTCGGCATCCAGGCTGAAATCCGCGTGATCGAGTGGGGCGAACTGATCCGCCGCGCCAAGGCCGGCGAGCACGACCTGCTGTTCATGGGCTGGGCCGGTGACAACGGCGACCCGGATAACTTCCTGACGCCGCAGTTCTCCTGCGCGGCCGTGAATTCCGGCACCAACTTTGCCCGCTACTGCGACCCGGCGCTGGACAAGCTGATCAGCGCCGGCAAGACCACCAGCGAACAAGGCGTGCGCAGCAAGCTGTACCAGCAGGCCCAGGCGCAGATCCAGCAACAGGCGCTCTGGCTGCCACTGGCGCACCCGACCGCGTTTGCGCTGACCCGCAAGAATGTCGAGGGGTATCAGGTGAGCCCGTTCGGGCGTCAGGATTACTCGAAAGTCAGCGTCAAGCCATAAGCTACAAGCTGCAAGCCTGCTTGAGGCTTGCAGCTTGCCACTTGCAGCGGCTTTCACCCTACATCCACCCAAATTCCGCCATCGACAGCGGGTCGCCCTCCCCCACAATGATGTGGTCCAGCACACGCACGTCCACCATCTCCAGCGCCTTTTGCAACACCTTGGTCAATTTTCGATCAGCGATGCTGGGCTCGGGGCTGCCGGAAGGATGGTTGTGGCACAGGATCAGCGCCGCGGCGTTGTAGTCCAGCGCGCGCTTCACCACTTGTCGCGGGTAGACGATGGCGTTGTCAATGGTGCCTTGAAACAGCTTTTCGAAGCCCAGCACCCGGTGTTTTGAGTCGAGAAACAGACAGCCGAATATCTCGTGAGGCTCATGGCGCAGCAGTGCCTTGAGGTAGTCGCGCACAGCCTCCGGACTTTCCAGCACCGAGTCGTTGCGCAGGCGTTCAGCCAAATGGCGGCGCGCCATCTCCAGTACGGCTTGAAGCTGGGCGAACTTCGCCGGCCCCAACCCCAAATGCTGGCTGAACACCGGCTGCCTCGCCTCCATCAGCGCCCGAAGGCTGCCAAATTGCGCCAGCAGATGGCGCGCCAGGTCCACGGCACTCCTGCCTGACACCCCGGTGCGCAGGAAAATCGCCAGCAATTCCGCGTCGGAAAGGTTCTCCGCTCCCAGCTCCAACAGCTTCTCCCGCGGACGCTCTGCCGCAGGCCAATCGCGAATACTCATGGCACCTCCGTGTGCATGTGCGCCGCTGTTGCATGGCGGACGCTGTGGTATCTTAGGCCATCTTTTTGCGTGCGATTTCACCTGGGGAGGGGGCATCGCAACGCCATCACTGAACTGGAAAGGCAAGCCAATGCAGCGTCTGTATCGGAAACGCATCGTTCTCGGCGTCGGCGGCGGCATTGCCGCCTACAAGAGCGCAGAGCTGGTTCGCAGGCTTCTCGACCAGGGCGCCGAAGTGCGCGTGGTCATGACCCGTGGCGGCAGTGAATTCATCACCCCGTTGACCATGCAGGCCTTGTCCGGCCACCCGGTTCACCTCGACCTGCTGGACCCTGCGGCCGAAGCCGCCATGGGCCACATCGAGCTGGCCAAGTGGGCCGACCTGGTGCTGATCGCCCCGGCCACCGCCGACCTGATCGCCCGCCTGGCCCAAGGCATTGCCGACGACCTGCTGACCACCCTGGTACTGGCCACCGACGCCACCGTCGCGATCGCCCCGGCCATGAACCAGGCCATGTGGCGCGACCCGGCCACCCAGGCCAACACCCAACTCCTGCAAAGCCGCGGCCTCAAGGTTTTCGGCCCGGCCTCCGGCAGCCAGGCCTGCGGCGACGTGGGCATGGGCCGCATGCTCGAAGCCACCGACCTGGCCCACTGCGCCGCCGACTGCTTCCAGCACCTGGCCCTGACCGGCAAGCACGTGCTGATCACCGCCGGCCCGACCCAGGAAAACATCGACCCGGTGCGCTACATCACCAACCATAGCTCAGGAAAAATGGGCTTTGCCCTGGCGGAAGCGGCGGTCGAGGCAGGCGCCCGTGTGACGTTGATCACCGGCCCGGTGCATCTGCCGACCCCGGATCGCGTTACCCGAATCGACGTAGTCAGCGCCCGCGACATGCTGGCGGCCTGTGAAGCGGCGATTCCCTGCGACCTGTTCATCGCTTCGGCTGCGGTAGCGGACTACCGCCCCGAGGTGGTTGCGCCGCAGAAACTCAAGAAAGACCCTACAAGCGGCGACGGCCTGCTCCTGCAAATGGTCCGCAACCCGGACATCCTGGCGACCATCGCCACCCGTGAGGACCGCCCGTTCAGCGTCGGTTTTGCTGCCGAAACCGAGCATTTGCTGGACTATGCCGCACGCAAATTGAAAGACAAAAACCTCGACCTGATTGTCGCCAACGATGTCGCCAACCCGAGCATCGGCTTCAACAGCGAGGAAAATGCCATCAGCGTGATCGACCGCGAGTTGCACGCTACCGTTTTCGCCCAGACCAGCAAGGGCAAGATTGCCCGCCAACTGATCTCTTTTATCGCCCAACGGCTGAACCAGGTTTAATTTCCATGCACGCTTTGCAAGCCAAGATCCTCGACCCCCGCATCGGCAACGAATTCCCGCTGCCGGCCTACGCCACACCAGGCTCCGCCGGCCTCGACCTGCGTGCCATGCTCAAGCAGGACACCGTGCTTGAACCAGGCCAGACCATTCTGATTCCGACCGGCCTGTCGATCTACGTGGGCGACCCGGGCCTGGCGGCGCTGATCCTGCCGCGCTCCGGCCTGGGCCACAAACACGGCATCGTCCTCGGCAACCTGGTGGGGCTGATCGACTCGGACTACCAGGGCGAGTTGATGGTGTCCTGCTGGAACCGTGGCCAGACCGCGTTCAACATCGCCGTCGGCGAGCGCATTGCCCAGCTGGTGCTGGTACCGGTGGTGCAGGCGCACTTCGAGCTGGTCGAAGAGTTCGACGAAACACAACGCGGCGCAGGTGGCTTCGGGCATTCCGGCAGCCACTGACTAAGCTGAATTGACTTAGCCGAACAAGCCGGGTGCCTCACCCGGCCTGATGCCAACGCATGGCCTTTCAGGATGAAGAATGCGCGGAACTTATCAGCAAGGTTTCCCCAGTGAAATCAGGGCATTAAGCGGGCAAAAGGGCGGAGCTTCGGCGCCGATGGCACTTTTGCACCACGAACTCTATGCCAAAAACGCCGTCTTACCCTTCAGTTTGAGCCTGCCGGTCAGCACCCTTGAGGCCAGCCCAGCCCCTTATCGATGGAGTTCCCCCCGCAATGAGCAACCCAGCCCGAGTCGCCCCGACATTTCCCGACAGCATTTTCCGCGCCTATGACATTCGTGGCGTGGTCCCCAAGACCCTGACCGCCGAGACCGCCTACTGGATCGGCCGCGCCATTGGCTCCCAGAGCCTGGCCCAGGGCGAGCCCAACGTTTCCGTAGGCCGTGATGGCCGCCTGTCCGGCCCCGAGCTGGTCGAGCAACTGATCCAGGGCCTGGCCGACAGCGGTTGCCACGTCAGCGACGTGGGCCTGGTGCCGACGCCTGCGCTGTACTACGCGGCCAACGTACTGGCCGGCAAGTCGGGCGTGATGCTCACCGGCAGCCATAACCCGTCGGACTACAACGGCTTCAAGATCGTCATCGCTGGCGACACCCTGGCCAACGAACAGATCCAGGCCCTGCACACCCGCCTGAAGACCAACGACCTGACCAGCGGCGAAGGCAGCGTCACCAAAGTCGACATCCTGCAGCGCTACTCTGACCAAATCACCGGCGACGTCAAACTCGCGCGCCGCCTCAAAGTGGTGGTGGACTGCGGCAATGGCGCGGCCGGCGTGATCGCCCCGCAACTGCTCGAAGCCCTGAACTGCGAAGTGATCCCGCTGTTCTGTGACGTCGACGGCAACTTCCCGAACCATCACCCGGATCCAGGCAAGCCCGAGAACCTGGTGGACCTGATCGCCAAGGTCAAGGAGACAGGGGCTGACGTCGGCCTGGCCTTCGACGGTGACGGCGACCGCGTTGGCGTGGTGACGGACACCGGCGAAAACGTGTTTGCGGACCGCCTGCTGATGCTGTTTGCCCGCGACGTGGTTGCGCGCAACCCAGGTGCCGAAATTATCTTCGACGTGAAGTGCACCCGCCGCCTCACACCGCTGATCAAGGAATATGGCGGTCGCCCGCTAATGTGGAAGACTGGCCACTCGTTGATCAAAAAGAAAATGAAAGAAACCGGCGCGCTGTTGGCCGGCGAAATGAGCGGCCATGTGTTCTTCAAGGAGCGCTGGTTCGGCTTTGACGACGGCATTTACAGCGCCGCTCGTCTGCTGGAGATCCTCAGCAAGGAAAAATCGACCGCGCAGGAGCTGTTCCAGACCTTCCCGAATGATATTTCTACGCCAGAGATCAATATCCATGTGACCGAGGAGAGCAAATTCAGCATCATTGACGCACTGCACGATGCGCAATGGGGCGAAGGCGCCGACCTGACCAGCATTGATGGTGTGCGAGTCGATTACGCCAAAGGCTGGGGCCTGGTTCGCGCATCCAACACCACACCGGTGCTGGTGCTGCGTTTCGAGGCGGATACCGAGGCTGAGTTGCAGCGCATCAAGGACGTGTTCCACGCCCAGTTGAAACGTGTTGCCCCTGATCTCCAATTACCGTTCTGATTTTTTACCGGAGCCCTGAATGACCCTCGAACGCGAAGCCGCCGCCAATACCGCCAAGGTCCTTTCCGAAGCGTTGCCTTACATTCGACGCTACGTCGGCAAGACGCTGGTGATCAAGTACGGCGGCAATGCCATGGAAAGCGACGAGCTGAAAACCGGCTTTGCCCGCGACATCGTGTTGATGAAAGCCGTCGGGATCAACCCGGTGGTGGTACACGGTGGCGGCCCGCAAATCGGTGACCTGCTCAAGCGCCTGTCCATCGAGAGTCACTTCATCGACGGCATGCGTGTGACCGACGCCCAGACCATGGACGTGGTAGAGATGGTCCTGGGCGGCCAGGTGAACAAAGACATCGTCAATCTGATCAACCGCCATGGCGGCAGCGCCATCGGCCTGACCGGCAAGGACGCCGAACTGATCCGGGCGAAGAAGCTCACCGTGACCCGCAAGACCCCGGAGATGACCCAGCCGGAAATCATCGACATCGGCCAGGTGGGCGAAGTGATCGGCATCAACACCGACCTGCTGAACCTGCTGGTGAAAGGCGATTTCATTCCGGTGATCGCGCCGATCGGTGTCGGTGCCAACGGTGAGTCCTACAACATCAACGCCGACCTGGTGGCCGGCAAGGTGGCCGAGGCGCTGAAGGCCGAGAAGCTGATGCTGCTCACCAACATCGCCGGCTTGATGGACAAGGAAGGCAAGGTCTTGACCGGCCTGACGACCCAGCAAGTGGACGACCTGATCGCCGACGGCACCATCTACGGCGGCATGCTGCCGAAGATCCGCTGCGCGCTGGAAGCGGTGCAAGGCGGCGTTGGCAGCTCGTTGATCCTGGATGGCCGGGTGCCGAATGCGATCCTGCTGGAAATCTTCACCGATACCGGTGTGGGTACCCTGATCAGCAACCGCAAGCGCCCCTAAGCGCTGGTAAACAAAAAGGCCCCGTTCAATTCGATTGAACGGGGCCTTTTCTATGTACTCGGTCTAAAAATGTGGGAGCGGGCTTGCTCGCGAAAGCGGCGGGTCAGTCGACACATATATCAACTGACAAGCCGTATTCGCGAGCAAGCCCGCTCCCACATGGATCTTCTAAACGCCGAACTGCTCGCGATAAGCCTTGACCGCCGGCAAATGCTGCTTGAGCTGCGGGTCATCTTCCAGGAACTGCAACACTTGGTTCAACGAAACAATGCTCACCACCGGAATCGCGAAATCACGCTCCACTTCCTGGATCGCCGACAATTCACCGTTGCCGCGCTCCTGGCGGTTCAGCGCGATCAACACGCCGGCCGCCTTGGCGCCGTCCTGGGAAGCGATGATCTGCATCACTTCGCGAATCGCCGTACCGGCAGTGATCACGTCGTCGATGATCAGCACGTCGCCCTTGAGCGGCGCACCCACCAGGCTGCCGCCTTCGCCGTGGGCCTTGGCTTCCTTGCGGTTGAAGCACCAAGGCAGATCCAGCTCGTGATGTTCAGCCAGAGCCACGGCGGTCGCGGCCGCCAGGGGGATGCCTTTGTAGGCAGGGCCGAACAGCACGTCGAAGGAAATGCCGCTTTCAACGATGGCGGCCGCATAGAAACGACCCAGCTGCGCCAGGGCAGAACCCGAGTTGAAAAGGCCGGCATTGAAGAAGTAAGGGCTGGTGCGCCCGGACTTCAGGGTGAACTCACCGAAGCGCAATACGCCGCGATCGATGGCAAAACGAATAAAATCGCGTTGATACGCCTGCATGAAAAAAGCCTCAGATACCACGGATTTAGCTAATTAGGTAGACGGCGTGTATCATACACGCACGCGATTTTTGGGGCCATTTATGCGGATCATCAGTGTGAACGTCAATGGTATTCAGGCTGCAGTCGAGCGTGGTTTGCTCAGTTGGCTGCAAGCCCAGAATGCCGACGTCATCTGCCTGCAGGACACCCGCGCCTCCGCCTTTGAACTGGACGACCCAGCCTTCCAACTGGATGGCTACTTCCTTTATGCCTGTGATGCCGAAGTTCCCGCCCAAGGCGGCGTGGCTTTGTATTCGCGGTTGCAACCCAAGGCGGTCATCAGCGGCCTCGGCTTCGAGACAGCCGACCGCTACGGGCGCTACCTGCAAGCCGATTTCGATAAGGTCAGCATTGCGACCTTGCTGCTTCCATCAGGGCAGAATGGCGATGAAGACTTGAACCAGAAGTTCAAGCTAATGGACGACTTCGCCCGTTATCTGGATAAACAGCGGCGCAAACGTCGCGAGTACATTTACTGTGGCTCGCTGTACGTGGCGCAACAGAAGCTGGATATCAAGAACTGGCGCGACAGCCAGCAATCCCCGGGCTTCCTGGCGCCGGAACGGGCCTGGATGGACGAGATTGTCGGCAACATGGGCTATGTCGATGCCCTGCGGGAAGTCAGCCGCGAAGGCGACCAGTACAGCTGGTGGCCGGATAACGAACAGGCCGAGATGCTCAACCTCGGCTGGCGTTTTGACTACCAGCTGCTGACGCCAGGCTTGCGTCGCTTCGTGCGCAGCGCACGTCTGCCACGCCAGCCGCGCTTCTCGCAGCACGCGCCGCTGATCGTGGACTACGACTGGACCTTGACCATCTAAGGTCTTTTTCCAGGCACAAAAAAACCGACATCACTGTCGGTTTTTTTGTGGGCGGTGGTTATTTGATCAACCGCAATGTCCACGGATAACGATAAGCCACGCCCTTGTTGGCCTTGATGCCCGCAATGATCGTCATCACCACCGCGCCGATCACCAGCACGGTCATCAACACAAAGCCGATCACGATAAAACCCAGCAGGAAGCAGACCGCCCAGGCAATGCCCACGGTGATCTGGAAATTCAGCGCTTCCTTGCCCTGGTCATCAATGAACGGGTCTGCATCCTTCTTCACCTGCCAAAGAATCAAGGGCCCCAGCAGGCTGCCGAACGGGAACATCAGCCCGAAGAACGCCGCAAAATGACAGAGCATCGCCCACTGGCGAACTTCCTTGGACGGTGTCGGCAGTGGAAGTTGGCTGTCACTCATGGCGTCGCTCCTTGGGATTGAATCAGTCGGCCAATGCGGCGTTCTGCAGTTCGAAGATTTCGGTCATGCCCTTCTGGGCCAGGGCCAGCATGGCATTCAGGTCCGCCGGCTGGAATGGCGCGCCTTCGGCGGTGCCCTGCACTTCGATGAAACCACCGGTGCTGGTCATCACCACGTTCAGGTCGGTCTCGGCAGCCGAATCTTCAAGATAGTCCAGATCCAGCACCGGCTCGCCCTGATACATGCCGACCGATACAGCCGCGATCATCTGCTTGAGCGGATCGCCGCCTTTCAGGCCACCACGTTTCTTGATGACCTTGAGCGCGTCGACCAGGGCAACCATGGCCCCGGTGATGGAGGCAGTACGGGTACCACCGTCGGCCTGGATCACGTCGCAGTCGACGTACAGGGTCACGTCGCCCAGCTTGGACATGTCCAGGGCTGCACGCAGGGAGCGACCGATCAGGCGCTGGATTTCCAGGGTGCGGCCGCCTTGCTTGCCACGGCTGGCTTCACGCTGGTTACGCTCGCCGGTGGCGCGCGGCAGCATGCCGTATTCGGCGGTCAACCAACCCTGGCCCTGGCCCTTGAGGAAACGCGGCACGCCGTTTTCGACGCTGACGGTGCAGATAACCTTGGTATCGCCAAACTCGACCAGTACAGATCCCTCGGCGTGTTTGGTGTAGTTGCGGGTGATGCGGATCGAGCGGAGCTGATCGGCAGCGCGACCACTTGGACGTTTCATAGGGGATACCTGTACGGAGGACGAAAAACTGCCGAGCATTATAGAGCCGCCAGCCCTGATCGGCACGGCTAAAAAATCCTGTTACAAACCCGGGCACCGAAGCCACTGTTTGGGGCCACCCGTCCCCTTGAGCTACAATCCTGCGCCTTCGCAGCCTGTCGGCTTCAATCTACCCATCAGCCCGCCTGTTTGCGGGACTGCATCGCGAGGTACCTCCATGGTGCACAGCATGACCGCCTTCGCCCGCGTCGAAAAAGCCGGCGTCCAAGGCACCCTGAGCTGGGAATTGCGCTCGGTCAACAGCCGCTACCTGGAGCCGCACCTGCGCCTGCCGGAATCGTTTCGCGACCTCGAAGGCGCGGTTCGTGAGGCACTGCGCCAGGGCATCTCCCGCGGCAAGCTGGAATGCACCCTGCGCTTTACCGAGGAAACCACCGGCAAGCCGTTGCAGGTGGATCGCGAGCGCGCCGCCCAATTGGTCGCCGCCGCCGAAACCATCGCCGGCCTGATCAAGCAGCCTGCCGCCATCAACCCGCTGGAAGTCCTGGCCTGGCCCGGCGTGCTGGTGGCCGACGCCACTGACCCACAGGCGTTGAACGCCGAGGCGCTGGCCCTGTTCAACCAGGGCTTGAAAGAACTCAAGGCCGGCCGCGAGCGTGAAGGGGCCGAACTGGCCCGCCTGATCAGCGACCGCCTGACCTCCATTGAAGAAGACGTGGTGACCCTGCGCGAACTGGTGCCGCAGATGCTTGCCACCCAGCGCCAGAAGGTCCTGGACCGCTTCGCCGACATGCAGGCCGAACTGGATCCGGTGCGTCTGGAGCAGGAGATGGTCCTGCTGGCACAAAAGAGCGACGTTGCCGAAGAGCTCGACCGCTTGAGCACCCACATTCTGGAAGTGCGCCGCGTGCTCAAGTCCGCCGGTGCCGCCGGTCGGCGCCTGGACTTCCTGATGCAGGAACTCAACCGCGAAGCCAATACACTGGGCTCCAAAGCCTTTGATCCGCGCAGCACCCAGGCTGCGGTCAACCTCAAAGTGTTGATCGAGCAAATGCGCGAACAAGTACAGAATATCGAGTAAGGCACCCTGACATGACCCACAGCACCGGCACCCTTTACATCATTTCTGCCCCATCGGGCGCGGGCAAAAGCAGCCTGGTCAAGGCCCTGACCGACGCTGACGAGCAGATCCGCATCTCGGTATCCCACACCACCCGCGCCATGCGCCCGGGTGAAGTGAACGGCGTGCACTACCACTTCGTCGAGCGCACCGAGTTCGTCAAGATGATCGAGCACGGTGATTTCCTGGAGCGCGCCGAGGTCTTCGGCAACCTCTACGGCACCTCGCAAAGCCACCTGCAGCAGACCCTGGACGAAGGCCACGACCTGATCCTGGAAATCGACTGGCAGGGCGCCGAGCAAGTGCGCCAGTTGATGCCCAAAGCCCGCTCGATCTTCATCCTGCCGCCTTCGCTGGAAGCATTGCACCAGCGCCTGACCAATCGTGGCCAGGACAGCGACGAGATCATCGAAGGTCGCATGCGTGAAGCCGTCAGTGAAATGAGCCACTACGTCGACTACGACTACCTGATCATCAACGACGATTTCGCTCACGCGCTGGACGATCTGAAAGCGATTTTCCGCGCCAATCAGCTCCAGCAAAAGCGTCAGCAGCAGCGTTTCGGCAAATTATTGGCCGAACTGCTCGGCTGATTGGCTCTTCCCAAAACCGCTGCAGGGGCTTTACATTGGCACTTGTAGCGCGTTTGCGATGGCCTGCGAAAAATCAGCGCTTCCCTAAACGCTGGTGATTTTTTAAACTGTTCAGTCCGCTCGCCCAACCGGGCAGCGCGCATATTGCATTCGCTCCGAGGAATACCATGGCCCGCGTAACCGTTGAAGACTGCCTAGAACACGTGGATAACCGCTTTGAGCTGGTCATGCTCTCTACCAAGCGTGCCCGTCAACTGGCCACTGGCGGCAAAGAGCCCCTGGTCCAGTGGGAAAACGACAAGCCTACCGTTGTAGCCCTGCGTGAAATCGCTGAAGGCCTGATGAGCTACGAGTTCATCGCCAACGCCGAAATCGTTGAAGACGAACCGCTGTTCGCAGCGTTCGAGGACGAGTCCAACGAGGCCGTCTAAGCCTATGCCTGGTCGACGTAGCACGGCGCGGGGTCACAGCCAACGGCAGGAGTTAATACTTTGCCGAGCATAGACGCCCTCGCCGATCGCTTATCGACCTACCTCGGCCCAGACCAGGTCAACCTGGTCCGCCGAGCGTATTTCTACGCCGAACAAGCCCACGACGGCCAACGCCGCCGCAGTGGCGAGGCGTATGTCACGCATCCTCTTGCCGTGGCCAATATTCTTGCCGACATGCACATGGACCATCAGAGCCTGATGGCCGCGATGCTGCATGACGTGATCGAAGACACCGGCATTGCCAAGGAAGCGCTCAGTGCGCAATTTGGCGAAACCGTGGCCGAACTGGTCGACGGGGTCAGCAAACTGACCCAGATGAACTTCGAGACCAAGGCCGAAGCCCAGGCGGAAAACTTCCAGAAGATGGCCATGGCCATGGCCCGGGACATCCGGGTGATCCTGGTCAAGCTGGCCGACCGGCTGCACAACATGCGCACGCTGGAAGTGCTGTCCGGTGAAAAACGCCGGCGCATCGCCAAGGAAACCCTGGAAATCTACGCGCCCATCGCCAACCGGCTGGGCATGCATGCCATTCGTATCGAGTTCGAAGACCTCGGCTTCAAGGCCATGCACCCGATGCGTTCCGCGCGCATCTACCAGGCAGTGAAACGCGCCCGGGGCAATCGCAAGGAAATCGTCAACAAGATCGAAGAATCCCTGAGCCATTGCCTGGCGATCGATGAGATCGAGGGCGAAGTCAGCGGCCGGCAGAAACACATCTACGGCATCTACAAGAAGATGCGCGGCAAGCGCCGGGCCTTCAACGAGATCATGGACGTGTACGCGTTCCGGATCATCGTCGACAAGGTCGATACCTGCTACCGCGTGCTGGGTGCTGTACATAATTTGTACAAGCCCCTGCCCGGACGCTTCAAGGATTACATCGCGATTCCCAAGGCCAACGGCTACCAGTCGCTGCATACCACGCTGTTCGGTATGCACGGGGTGCCGATCGAGATCCAGATCCGCACCCGCGAAATGGAAGAGATGGCCAACAACGGCATCGCCGCCCATTGGCTGTACAAATCCACCGGCGACGAGCAGCCAAAAGGCACCCATGCCCGCGCCCGCCAGTGGGTCAAGGGCGTGCTGGAAATGCAGCAACGTGCCGGCAACTCCCTGGAATTTATCGAAAGCGTGAAGATCGACCTGTTCCCGGACGAGGTCTACGTGTTCACGCCCAAAGGCCGGATCATGGAGCTGCCCAAAGGCTCCACGGCGGTCGACTTTGCCTACGCGGTGCACACCGATGTGGGTAACAGCTGCATAGCCTGTCGGATCAATCGTCGACTGGCCCCGCTGTCGGAACCGCTGCAAAGCGGTTCCACGGTGGAGATCGTCAGCGCACCGGGCGCGCGCCCGAACCCGGCCTGGCTCAACTTTGTGGTCACCGGCAAGGCTCGCACCCACATCCGTCACGCCCTGAAACTGCAACGCCGTTCCGAGTCCATCAGCCTGGGCGAACGCCTGCTGAACAAGGTGCTCAACGGCTTCGACAGCTCACTGGACAAGATCCCGGCCGAACGCGTGCAGGCGATGTTGCACGAGTACCGCCAGGAACTGATCGAAGACTTGCTGGAAGACATCGGCCTGGGCAACCGCATGGCCTATGTGGTCGCGCGCCGCCTGCTGGGCGAAGGCGAACAGTTGCCAAGCCCCGAAGGCCCGCTGGCGATTCGCGGCACCGAAGGCCTGGTGCTCAGCTACGCCAAGTGCTGCACGCCGATCCCGGGCGACCCGATTGTCGGCCACTTGTCCGCCGGCAAAGGCATGGTGGTGCACCTGGACAACTGCCGCAATATCAGTGAAATCCGCCACAACCCCGAGAAATGCATCCAGCTTTCGTGGGCAAAGGATGTCACTGGCGAATTCAACGTCGAGCTGCGGGTCGAGCTGGAACACCAGCGCGGCCTGATCGCCCTACTGGCCAGCAGCGTGAACGCGGCCGACGGCAATATCGAGAAAATCAGCATGGACGAACGCGATGGCCGCATCAGCGTGGTCCAACTGGTGGTCAGCGTGCACGACCGCGTGCACCTGGCCCGCGTGATCAAGAAACTGCGCGCCCTGACCGGGGTCATCCGCATCACCCGCATGCGCGCCTAGCCCATCCATTACAAGGAGTCATTCATGACCAAGACTGTTATCACCAGCGACAAGGCACCAGCAGCAATCGGTACTTATTCCCAGGCGATCAAGGCGGGCAATACCGTCTACATGTCCGGCCAGATTCCACTGGACCCAAAAACCATGGAGCTGGTTGAAGGTTTTGAAGCCCAGACCATCCAGGTCTTCGAAAACCTGAAGTCGGTTGCCGAAGCTGCGGGCGGTTCGTTCAAGGACATCGTCAAACTGAACATCTTCCTCACCGACCTGAGCCACTTCGCCAAGGTCAACGAGATCATGGGCAAATACTTCGAACAGCCGTACCCTGCCCGCGCCGCCATCGGCGTTGCCGCCCTGCCAAAGGGCGCGCAGGTTGAGATGGACGCCATTCTGGTCATCGAGTAAAACATCCGGCGCAGCGCTTCCACGGGAAGGCTGCGCCGAATTGGTTCTTGGAAGGATTTCGTAATGCGCAAAGCGCTCGTTGCCTCTTCGTTGCTCGCCCTGTTGCTCGGCGGCTGCGCCAGCAATCCCGCCGACCTGGATGTGAGCGGCACCTGGATCAACCAGGCCGCCATCGACGCGGCAGCCAAGGGCGGCCCTTTGCGTGAAGCCCTGCAGAGCTATGGTCCGAACCTCGAATGGGAGGTGAACACCAAAGCGTCCCAGGCCCGCTACTACAACGGTTTTGAAGTAGCTGAAGGCAAATTGCTGGGTGAAAAATCCGGCGCCTGGAGTGTCGATTTCTACGGCAGCTCCGCCACTGAACTCAAGCGTAAAGGCAAGCTGCTGCTGCAAGGGGCCAATGATAACGAGCCCGAGCAACTGTTCGCCCGTGCCAAGGATCCAGCCCCCGAAGGCGCGCCACTGGGTGCCAACTTCGAACGCACCCTGTACGCCGCCTACATGGGCGGCACCTGGAAAATCAGCAGCGGCACTGGCGAAGGCGCCACCGTACAGTTCCAGGCCAATGGCCAGGTGACCGGCTTGCCCGGCGCCGATCAGTACTCGCTGTGCCTGGCGGGCGATTGCGCCTCCATGAGCGGCGGCTACGACAGTATCTGGCTACAGTTGAACGGCCAGGGCAACCCGTGGATCTTTGCGCGCAAGGGCAAGCAACTGGAGATCTTCCAGGCGATCAACACCGCCCAGGCCGACGAGGTACCCTCGTTTACCCCCGGGCCACGGCAGTGGTTGCTGGAAAAACAGTGATACAGAACAAAGGAGCCCACGGGCTCCTTTTTCTTTAGTCTGCGCCATGGTTTTTTCACCTCCAGGGATTGCCCGATGCGCACCTTACTTGCCCTTGGCCTGATGCTGCTGGGTGGCTGCACTCAAACATCGCAAACAAACGATATCAATGGGCTATGGATCAATCAGGCTGCCATCGACTCAGCCGCCCAGGGCAGGCCCTTGTTGAGAGCCATTGATGCCCACGGTTTGAACCTGGAATGGAACATCGACACCCGCAGCGGCAAGGCGCAGGTCAGCAACGCGTTTGAGTCGGGCGAAGGTCAATTACGGCCGAAGGCACCGGATGTATGGACCGTCGACTACAACGGCCATGGCACCGATGAACTGCATTTGGATGGCAAACAACTGATCCAGCAGACCACACGAAACTACGCGGCCCAACGCTTCACCCGTCCCGGCCAACCCATCGTCGAAGGTGCCAGGTGGGGTACGACTTTCAGACTGGCGCTCAACTCAGCCTATATGGCCGGCCAGTGGAAAATCATTGAAGGCCAGGGCGCCGGCAACCTCGTAGTGTTCAACGCCGACGGCAGCGTATCGGGCCTGGCGCAAAACGACCGGTACGAGCTTTGCCTGGGCGGCGATTGCGCCACCCAGGGGGCCGGCAATGACACCCTCTACCTGGGCAAGGGCGATGTGGGAGCCAGCTGGATTTTTATCCGCTACGGCAAACAGCTGGAGATTCTCCAGGCAATCAACCTGTCGCGACCCGACGAAATCCCTCAACTCACTCCAGGCCCGCGCCAGTGGCTGCTGGAAAAGCAGTGACGCAATTACCGCTGAAGAATCGCCGCATACCCTTCGCGATAACTCGGGTACTTCGGCACCCAGCCCAACGCCTTCGCCCGGGCATTACTGCACCGCTTGCTGCCGGCTCGTCGCACGCTGGCGTCTGCAGCCCATTCGGTCACGCCGAGATACTCACGCAGCCAGTCCACCACCTCGGCCAAAGGCGCAGGTGCGTCGTCGACGCCGATGTAGCACTGTTGCAGTGCACCGCCCTGCTCCACATGCCGCAGCAAAAACGCCAGCAGGCCGGCGGCGTCGTCAACGTGAATCCGGTTGCCATATAAAGGTGGGTCGATCGTCACGCGATAGCCTTCACGTACCTGGGTCGACAAACGCTCACGGCCCGGCCCATAGATCCCGGTAAGGCGCACGACAGTGGCGGGAATCCCGCTCTTCAATGCCACCTGCTCGGCCTCCAGCATGACTTGCCCGGAATAACCGCTCGCCTGGGTCGCGGATTCTTCGTCGACCCACTCACCGTTCTGCTGCCCGTAAACACTGCTGCTGGACACAAACAGCAGGTGCCTGGGCTCCTGGCCGTAGTCGTTCAGCCACTCCAGCACATGCCGCAACCCTTGCACGTATGCCGCGCGATAACCGGCCTCGTCGTGATCGGTGGCCGCCGCGCAATACACCAGGTAATCCACCCCGCCCACCGGCCAGGTATCGGGGCAGTCTTCATTGAACAGGTCGCCGGCAATCCCGATAACCCCCTTGGGAAGGCGCGAAATATCCCGCCGCAGGCCATGAACCTCCCAGCCCTGGGCCAGCAATTGGGTGGCCAGACGGCTACCGACATCGCCGCAACCGGCAATCACCACAGAAGGCGCAGACATCACAAAACTCCGTTCTTAAAGGTCAAGGTTAGCCCCCGCAGATGACCAGCGGCCAGCAAAACGACAAATAAAGTAACTGTATTACTTCTGTTAACAAGAATTACTTGCAATAATAACCGCCCATTTGTCCTCGACCCGTTACGGTCTGGAAGGACGCTCACTCATTTTTTTCTCTCAGGTCCGGCCAGCATGACACGCAATACATCCCCCGCTTCGCCAACCAAGCCTCACAGCCCATCCCGCGCCTGGCGTGCGATTGCTGCAGTGCTGTTCAGCGTCCTGCTGGCACCGACCGCCGCGTTCGCCGACAACACCGCGCCGGCCGCCCCGCCTGCAGCGAGCGCGCCAGCTACAGAGCAAAACGCTCCTGCGCCAGCCGCCGCACCGGCCGCGACCGACCCGGCCCTGGCCGCCGAAGGCGCACCGGCTGACGAATCCGGCGTCGTGCTGGAAGAAGACAACAGCCTGGGCATGGCCCACGACCTGTCGCCGTGGGGCATGTACCAGAACGCTGACATCATCGTGAAGATCGTGATGATCGGCCTGGCCATCGCTTCGATCATCACCTGGACCATCTGGATCGCCAAGGGCTTCGAACTGCTGGGCGCCAAGCGTCGCCTGCGCACTGAAATCGTCCACCTGAAAAAAGCCACCACCCTGAAAGAAGCCAGCGAAAGCGCGGCGAAGAAGGGCACCCTGGCGCACCTGCTGGTTCACGACGCACTCGAAGAGATGCGCCTGTCTGCCAACACCCGTGAAAAGGAAGGCATCAAGGAACGCGTGAGTTTCCGTCTTGAGCGCCTGGTTGCCGCCTGCGGTCGCAACATGAGCAACGGCACCGGCGTGCTGGCAACCATCGGTTCCACCGCGCCCTTCGTCGGCCTGTTCGGTACCGTGTGGGGCATCATGAACAGCTTCATCGGCATCGCCAAAACCCAGACCACCAACCTCGCCGTCGTGGCGCCCGGCATCGCCGAAGCCCTGCTGGCAACCGCACTGGGCCTGGTTGCCGCGATTCCTGCGGTGGTGATCTACAACGTCTTCGCCCGTTCGATCGCCGGCTACAAGGCGCAGGTGTCGGACGCTTCGGCAGAAGTCCTGTTGCTGGTCAGCCGTGACCTCGATCACCTGCCTTCCGAGCGCAGCTCGCAACCGCACATGGTGAAAGTGGGGTAATCGGCCATGGGCCTGCATTTGAATCAAGGCGACGACGAGCTCGTCGAGAACCACGAAATCAACGTCACGCCGTTTATCGACGTGATGCTGGTGCTGCTGATCATCTTCATGGTGGCAGCACCGTTGGCCACCGTGGATATCAAGGTCGACCTGCCCGCTTCCAGCGCGAAACCTGCGCCGCGGCCGGAGAAACCGATATTCCTCAGCGTGAAGGCGGACCAGCGTCTGTTCCTGGGCGAAGAAGAAGTCAAATCCGACACCCTGGGCGCGGTGCTCGACGCCAAGACCCAGGGCAAGAAAGACACGACCATCTTCTTCCAGGCCGACAAGGGCGTGGACTACGGCGACCTGATGAGCGTGATGGATGCCCTGCGGGCGGCCGGCTACCTCAAGGTAGGCCTGGTCGGACTTGAGACGGCAGCCAAGAAATGATCACGACGCGCCACAAACTGACGCGTTATGGCACCAGCCTCGCCGTCGTGCTGGGCGTCCACGCCGTCGCGATCATCATCGCGCTCCAGTGGTCGGCGCCACATATGGTCCAGCTGCCTCCGGCCGCCATGGTCATCGACCTGGCACCGATGCCGGCGCCGCCACCTCCGGCCCCGCCGAAGGTGATCACGCCGCCACAGCCGCCTGCGCCGGTCGAAGAGCTGCCATTGCCGAAACTGGCCGAGGCACCTAAGCCCACGATCCAGGTGCCAAAGCCGGTCAAGCCCAAGCCAAAACCACAGCCGCCCAAGCCTGTGGAGAAGAAGCCCGATCCGCCCAAGGAAAAACCTTCCGAAGAGCCGCCGAGCGAAACTCCGCAGAACAACGCGCCTACGGAAAAATCCGCCCAGCCACAACCGGGCCCTTCACCGCAGCAGATCGCGGCCAAGGCCACCTGGGAAAGTACCCTGCTGGGCCACCTGCAGAAGTACAAGAAGTACCCGCCGGGCGCCCAGGCGCGTGGCAAGGAAGGCCTGAACCGCCTGCGTTTCGTGGTGGATGCCGATGGCAACGTGCTGTCCTACGAACTGGTGGGCCGCTCCGGCAACGCCGACCTGGACCGCGCCACCCTCGACATGATCCGTCGTGCCCAGCCGCTGCCCAAGCCGCCGGCCGACATGTTGAAAGGCGGGAGCATCGAGATCGTTGCACCATTCGTTTACAACATCGAAAAACGTCGCCGCTAAACCCTACCGTGGGCACTCTCGGGTGCCCACGGCTGCTGTTCCCTCCCCCGCGCATCACCGCAACCTGAACCAGGCTTGAACGAATCGACACCTAACTCGATCTTCACTTGTAACAATTAAAGACAACGCTAATTATCCGCGAATAGTTCTCATTAGCGGACATTCGGCATGCCCAACCTTGCCCGGCTGGCTCTCCTCCTACTGGCTTTCCCCGTCGCCGCACAGGCGGATCAGCTGGTCACCCTGGTCATTCAGAATCACACCTTCAGCCCCTCGACGTTCGAGGTGCCGGCCGGTGAGCGCTTTCGCATTCAACTCACCAGCCACGATGAAAGCGTCGACGAGTTCGAAAGCTACGACATGAAATTCGAAAAAATCATTGTCCCCGGCAACACCATCACGGTGTTTGCCGGCCCGCTGCATCCCGGCACCTACACCTTCTTCGATGACTACCACCCCGACCAGGCCAAAGGCACGGTCACCGCCGTCGCAGCCAAGGAGTAAGCCATGCTGGCCTGTCTGTTGATCGTGTTTCGTGAAGTGCTGGAAGCCGGGATTGTGGTGGGCATCGTGATGGCCGCCACCCAGGGCCTGGCAAGACGTGGGCTGTTCATTGGCGGCGGAATCGCAGCCGGCGTGCTCGGTGCCGGCATCCTCGCACTATTTACCGGCGCAATTACCCAGGCGCTGCAGGGCTTTGGCCAGGAGATTTTCAACGCAGCCATCCTGGTGGTCGCCGTAGTCATGCTGGGCTGGCACAACCTGTGGATGGCCAGTCATGGTCGCGAGCTGGCGACCCAACTGCGCAGCGCCGGCAATTCAGTACTCAAGGGTGAAAAATCACTCTGGGCCCTGGCCGTGGTCATCACCGTGGCCGTGCTGCGCGAAGGCTCGGAAATCGTGCTGTTCCTCTATGGCATCGCCGCCTCCAGCCAGACAGACCCACTGTCGATGCTGGCCGGCGGCGTGCTCGGTATCGTCGCCGGCGCCGCGCTGTCCTGGCTGATGTACCGCGGCCTGGTCGCCATCAGCCTCAAGCGCCTGTTCTCGATTACCGGCTGGATGATCGCCTTGCTTGCCGCCGGCATGGCTGGCCGGGCCGCCGCGATCCTCGCCGGTATCGACCTGATTCCCGCCTGGGGCTACCAGCTCTGGGACACCTCCTGGCTGGTCTCCGATGGCAGCCTCACCGGCCGCGCATTGACCGCGCTGGTGGGCTACACCGACCGACCTCTGGGCGTTCAATTGGTGGCGTGGCTCGTCACCCTCTCGCTCCTGGTGCTGGGTAACCGTTTACTGCATTCACGCCCGACACAATCACATTAACCGCCCCAGGAGCCCCACCATGAAACACCTGCGCAACCCCTTCGCCGCCGCACTGCTGCTCGTCAGCGCCGTGGCCGCTTCCTCCCTCGCCCAAGCCCGCGAATACCCGATTGGCGGACCGGTGCAGATCAATGACATGGAGATCGCCTCCTCGTACTTGGTGGGCATCGAAATGGCGCCCATGCCGCCAGGCATGGTGATGAGCAAGGACTCGGTACACCTTGAAACCGATGTGCACGCCACCGCCGACAACAAATACGGCCTGTCCAACGGTGAGTGGGTGCCCTACCTGACCATCAGCTACTCACTGGTCAAGGAGGGCTCGCCCGACTACAAGGAAATCGGCACGCTGTTGCCGATGGTGGCCAAAGACGGCGCCCACTACGCCAACAACGTGAAAATGGACGGCCCCGGCACCTACACCGTGGTGTTGCGCTATGAAAGCCCACAGATCAAGGGCTTCTTCCACCATGTAGACAAGGAAACCGGCGTGCCTGAATGGTGGGCTCCCTTCACCGAAACCTTCACCTTCAAGTACCCGCAAAAGTGAAATACGGGGCGGCGATACCCGATTAACCGGTGTTGCGGCCCCTACGCTGTCTGATAACGTGCGTCTATCGATTGCAGCCGGTATGCTTGGCCCGCAACCTCATGGACGCCCGCTATGACTCTTACAGAATTACGCTACATCGTTACCCTCGCCCAAGAGCAGCACTTCGGCCACGCGGCCGAGCGTTGCCACGTCAGCCAGCCGACGCTGTCGGTGGGTGTGAAGAAGCTTGAAGACGAACTCGGTGTGCTGATTTTCGAGCGCAGCAAAAGCGCCGTGCGCCTGACGCCCGTCGGCGAAGGCATCGTCGCCCAGGCCCAGAAGGTTCTGGAACAGGCCCAAAGCATTCGCGAGCTGGCCCAGGCTGGCAAGAACCAGTTGACCGCGCCGCTGAAAGTCGGCGCCATCTACACCGTCGGCCCGTACCTGTTCCCGCACTTGATTCCGCAACTGCACCGCGTCGCGCCGCAGATGCCGCTGTATATCGAAGAAAACTTCACCCACGTGCTGCGCGACAAACTGCGCAACGGCGAGCTGGACGCGATCATCATCGCCCTGCCGTTCAACGAGGCGGATGTGCTGACCCTGCCGCTCTACGATGAGCCGTTCTACGTGCTGATGCCGGCGTCCCACCCATGGACGCAGAAAGACACCATCGACGCGGGCCTGCTCAACGACAAGAGCCTGCTGTTGCTGGGCGAAGGCCATTGCTTCCGCGACCAGGTGCTGGAAGCCTGCCCGACCCTGACCAAGGGCAACGACGGCGCCAAGCACACCACCGTGGAGTCCAGCTCCCTGGAAACCATTCGCCATATGGTCGCCTCCGGCCTGGGTATCTCGATCCTGCCGCTGTCGGCGGTCGACAGCCATCACTACGCCCCCGGCGTGATCGCCGTGCGCCCACTGACGCCGCCGGTACCGTTCCGCACCGTGGCGATTGCCTGGCGTGCGAGCTTCCCGCGTCCGAAAGCGATTGAAATCCTCGCCGACTCGATCCGCCTGTGTTCGGTGGCCAAGCCGCCTGCTGCGAGCTAAGTAACGGTATGACTGAGCTGTCGCAGGTATCGGTGACGGCACTCAAGGGTGTCGGGGAGGCCATGGCCGAGAAGTTGGCCAAGGTCGGGCTGGAAAATCTCCAGGACGTGCTGTTCCACCTGCCCCTGCGTTACCAGGACCGCACCCGCGTGGTGCCCATCGGCCACTTGCGCCCTGGGCAGGACGCCGTGGTTGAAGGCACCGTCAGCGGCGCCGACGTGGTCATGGGCAAGCGCCGTAGCTTGGTGGTGCGCCTGCAAGACGGCACCGGCGGCCTGAGCCTGCGCTTCTACCACTTCAGCAACGCCCAGAAGGAAGGCCTCAAGCGTGGTACCCGCGTGCGCTGCTACGGCGAAGCCCGGCCCGGTGCTTCGGGGCTGGAAATCTATCACCCGGAATACCGCGCGATTACCGGCGACGAACCGCCGCCGGTAGACACCACCCTCACGCCAATTTACCCGCTCACCGAAGGCCTGACCCAGCAGCGCTTGCGCCAACTGTGCATGCAGACTCTGACGATGCTCGGGCCAAAAAGCCTGCCCGACTGGCTGCCCCAGGAACTGGCGCGCGACTATCAACTGGCGCCGCTGGATGATGCGATCCGCTACCTGCATCACCCACCCGCCGATGCCGACGTCGACGAGTTGGCTCTCGGGCATCATTGGGCCCAGCATCGCCTGGCGTTCGAAGAACTGCTGACCCATCAACTGTCCCAGCAGCGCCTGCGCGAGAGCATGCGTTCGCTGCGCGCGCCGGCCATGCCCAAGGCCAAGCGCCTGCCTGCGCAATACCTGGCCAACCTGGGGTTTGCACCGACGGGCGCCCAGCAACGGGTCGGCAATGAAATCGCCTACGACCTGAGCCAGAAAGAACCGATGCTGCGGCTGATCCAGGGTGACGTGGGCGCGGGTAAAACCGTGGTCGCCGCCCTCGCCGCGTTGCAGGCCCTCGAAGCCGGCTATCAGGTGGCGCTGATGGCGCCCACCGAGATTCTCGCCGAGCAGCACTTCATCACCTTCAAGCGCTGGCTCGAACCGCTGGGCCTGGAAGTCGCGTGGCTGGCTGGCAAGCTCAAGGGCAAGAACCGCGTAGCCGCCCTAGAGCAGATCGCCGCCGGCGCCCCGATGGTGGTGGGCACCCACGCGTTGTTCCAGGACGAAGTGAAGTTCAAGAATCTGGCGCTGGTGATCATCGACGAACAGCACCGCTTCGGTGTGCAGCAGCGCCTGGCCCTGCGCCAGAAAGGCGTGGGCGGCCGCATGAGCCCGCACCAGTTGATCATGACCGCCACACCCATCCCGCGCACCCTGGCCATGAGCGCCTATGCCGACCTCGACACTTCGATCCTCGACGAACTGCCGCCGGGCCGAACGCCGGTCAACACCGTGCTGGTCACCGACACCCGCCGCGTCGAAGTCATCGAACGGGTGCGCGGCGCCTGCGCCGAAGGCCGTCAGGCGTATTGGGTGTGCACGCTGATCGAAGAATCCGAAGAGCTGACCTGCCAGGCCGCTGAAACCACCTATGAAGACCTCACCAGCGCCTTGGGTGAACTCAAGGTCGGGCTGATCCACGGTCGCATGAAGCCGGTGGAAAAGGCCGCGGTGATGGCCGAGTTCAAGGCCGGCAACCTGCAATTGCTGGTGGCGACCACGGTGATTGAAGTCGGCGTCGACGTCCCCAACGCCAGCCTGATGATCATCGAGAACCCCGAGCGCCTGGGCCTGGCGCAACTGCACCAATTGCGCGGCCGCGTCGGCCGGGGCAGCGCCGCCAGCCACTGTGTGCTGCTGTACCACCCGCCGCTGTCGCAGATCGGTCGCCAGCGCCTGGGGATCATGCGCGAAACCAACGATGGCTTCGTGATCGCCGAAAAAGACCTAGAACTGCGCGGCCCCGGCGAGATGCTCGGCACCCGCCAGACCGGCCTGCTGCAATTCAAGGTCGCCGACCTGATGCGCGATGCCGACTTGCTGCCCGCCGTGCGCGACGCGGCCCAGGCGTTACTGGAGCGTTGGCCGGAACACGTCAGCCCGCTGCTGGATCGCTGGCTGAGACATGGGCAGCAATACGGCCAAGTGTGACGGCTGACTCACTTAGACAACCCTCACTTGTATCAAGCTGGTTATACTCCAATGACTGTAGGAAATTGGATTCAGGCCATGTCAGAAGTTGCCCTCGCCACAGCCCCACCGACTGCACCCTCGGTGATTCGGACGCTGCTTGCAAAGCTCGCCATCAGCTACACGGAAGTTTCCGAACGCCCCGGCCTGAACCCGGCGCAGAAGGTTCAAGCCGTACTGCTCGATGATGCCGTGGGTGCACTCATGGTGCTGTTTCCACAGAACCAGTTGCTGGACCTTAATCGCCTCGCCGAGCTCACCGGTCGGCGCCTCACGGCCGTGTCGCCGGAGCGCCTGGAGCGCATGCTCGGCAAGCACAGCCTGAGCCTGCTGCCCGGCCTGCCGCCGCTGACCAGTTCTCCCTGCCTGTACGAAGAAAGCCTGTTGCGTGAGCCGACCGTGCTGGTGCACTCGGGCGAAGCCGGGCTGCTGCTGGAGATTTCCAGCGACGCGTTCAAGAGCATGCTGACCAAGGCCAGCGCCGCGCATTTCGGCGAGCCGCTGAGCAACATCCGGCCAAACCTGGATCGCCCCAACGACGACCGCGAGGAAATCACCCAGGCGATGCAGGCGTTCACCGCCCGCCGTATCCAGCAGCGCCTGGAAGCCACCATCGAAATTCCGCCGCTGGCCGATACCGCGCAAAAGATCATCAAGCTGCGGGTCGACCCCAACGCCACCATCGACGACATCACCGGCGTGGTCGAAACCGACCCGGCCCTGGCCGCCCAGGTGGTGAGTTGGGCCGCGTCGCCCTACTACGCCTCGCCGGGCAAGATCCGCTCGGTGGAAGACGCCATCGTGCGCGTGCTGGGCTTTGACCTGGTGATCAACCTCGCACTCGGCCTGGCCCTGGGCAAGACCTTGAGCCTGCCCAAGGACCACCCGCAACAGGCCACGCCGTACTGGCACCAGTCGATCTACACCGCTGCCGTCATCGAAGGCCTGACCCGCGCCATGCCCCGCGCCCAGCGCCCGGAAGCCGGGCTGACGTACCTCGCCGGCCTGCTGCACAATTTCGGCTACCTGTTGCTGGCCCACGTCTTCCCGCCGCACTTCTCACTGATCTGCCGGCACCTGGAGGTCAACCCGCACCTGTGCCACAGCTACATCGAGCAGCATCTGCTGGGCATCAGCCGCGAGCAGATTGGTGCGTGGTTGATGCGCTATTGGGACATGCCGGACGAACTGTCCACCGCCCTGCGCTTCCAGCACGACCCGACCTACGACGGCCAATATGCGGAATACCCGAACCTGGTGTGCCTGGCCGTGCGCTTGTTGCGCAGCCGCGGCATCGGCTCGGGGCCGGATGAATCCATCCCGGACGAACTGCTTGAGCGCCTGGGGCTGACCCGGGACAAGGCAGAGGATGTGGTGACCAAGGTGCTGGACGCGGAGACGTTGTTGCGCGAGTTGGCTTCGCAGTTCAGCCAGGGATAAATCGGGCGCCTGTTACACCGTATTCGCGAGCAAGCCCGCTCCCACATTCGACCGAGTTCCAACTTTGGAATGGGATTGAATGTGGGAGCGGGCTTGCTCGCGAATGCAGGCGACGCAGTATTGCTGAAGAACCCCTAGCCTTTGGGCTTTTTCTTCGGCTTCAAATACTTGGTCAACCCCTGGAACCAGATCACCAGCGCCGGGTTGCCCTTGATCTGGATCGACTTGTCCTGAATCCCCGTCATGAACGCCAGTTGCTTGTTCTTCGCCTGCATCGTGGCGAAGCCGTAGGCGGCATCCTTGAAGGCAATAGCAAACGCAGGCGCGGGATGAACACCCGAGCGGCTGGTAATGCGCTGGTCTTTGACGATGAAGTGACGGGCAACCTTGCCGTCGAGGGTCTGCAACTGGAACGCCAGGTCCTTGTCACCCAACTGCTGCTGGAACGCAGGGTTGGTGCGGCTGGCTTTGCCCATCAACAGGCCAAGCATCCAGAGAAGAAAACGAAATTTCATGCACACGGCCTCAGTGTAATTATTGGGTGGCCGCAGCAGTTTAACGATTTGTGCAAATAACGCTACCGATCTCCCGTTTTAGCAGGAGATCGGCTGGCGTTTAACGCTTATAGCAACAACTTTCCTCAGACGTTAGGGCAAGGAACCGGTGCCCAATCCGCCAGGTTCGGATCACGGCAAGTGCCTTCGATCTGCGCTTTACCGGCGCTGGCAACCTGCTTGCTTTCAGCTTGTTTGGTCTGGGCGGTCTGGATGGTTTTCTCGGTGGCTACGGCTTCTTTCGGCACGGTTGGCAGTACCGGCTTTTTCGCGACTTTTACCGGCTTCTTACCTTTGGCTGGCGTCACCACCGGCGTGGTATCGGCAGTCGCAACAGTGACCACGTCAGCACGTTGTACGCCCACTTGTTGCAGATCCTGCTCGTACGCCTGGGTGTAGTTGTTCAGGTCTTCGCTGGCCTTGCCGTTCACCGCGACGATCAGGTCGTTGGACTCTTTCAGGCCCGAGACGATTTCTGCCAGGCGCTTGCGGCCTTCAACGTCGTTGACGGTCTTGGCCTTGCGGTCGGCCACCAGCTTGGTGAACGCGCTCTGGTAGCACTGCTGGGACGCCTTGGCGTACGCGGTGCTGCGGTCGATGTCGGAGGCACGCTTGTTGACGTCGGTGGCGTAGGAGGCGATGCGCTGGTTGTCATCGGTGATCTGCTTCTGGCGCTCGGTGTAGTAACCCGCAGCACCACCGGCCAGGGCGCCGCCCGCTGCACCGATGGCAGCGTTGCGGCCACGCTTGTCGGAGTCGCCGGTCAGGGCGCCCAGCAAAGCACCACCGGCCGCACCCAGGGCGGCGCCGGTGACCACCGACTTGGTCAGGTCCGAATCGGTAGCACGCAGGTGCTGCACCGGCTCGTAGCAGTTCGGGTAGTACTCGACCTTGGTGGTCGAGGCGACCTTGTTGGTCGGCGACGTTGCGCAACCGGTCAGCACCGTGCTGAAGCCTGCGGCAATCAGCAGCAGATGACGCTTGGAAACCGCCTTACGGGAAAAAATCATCGTTGTGTTCTCTTTTAAGTTTGACTTGCCCAGCGCGGCCCACCGCCGCCTGAGTCCCTTCCAAGCTCGCTGTACAACCAGCGGTCAAGACCGCTGACCGCTCGCTGCGAGCAATTCCTTCAAAATCGTCGCCGGGTCGGCCCGCTGTTGCTTGCGGTAGTTGCCCACATGGCGAACGAATAACGTCGCACGCGTCACCAGGCTCTTGCCCAGTACCGGCTTGCGATCCAACTCTTCCTTGATCCGTTGAAACTGCGCCTGGATCACCGCATCGGTGTAGCGCGTGCCGGTGGCCAGGTTGTCGATGTAGATCGCCACCGCGCCGTCCAGCGCACTGCGCCCATTGGTGATCGCCGTGGCGAACAGCTGCGCGCTGGCCTCGTCCTTGGCGTCGATGGCCTGCTGGCGGCTCTTCTGCAAATTGATCAGGCGGATGTTGTAGTTGTTGATGGTCTCGGCCACCAGGGCCGCGGACTGAATCAGGTTGCCAGCCGCTTCTTCGCGCTGCTGGGCGATCAGCGAGACGTTGCGCTTGAGCTCTTCGTTGACCAGCCCAAGTTCGGCTTGCAGGCGCGGGTCGACGCTGGCGGCGATGATGCTGTCCAGGCGCTTGGTCGGGTCCTGGGCGTCGTCGATGGCATCGGTCAGCGAGGCCAGGCGACCTTCCTTCTGCCACTGGGCGAACAGTTCCTTGTAGCGCGAACGCGGTGCCGACAAGGCGCCAATCGCCACGCGAAAGCCGGTGGTCTCGTTGCTTTGTTCGGTACCGTCGGCGGCGAACAACGGGTACTCGCGGCGCATGCCGGTGAACAGCGTGCCCTCGCCTTCCAGGTAGTTGCCGCCCTTGACCACGAACCCGCCGTAGGTGCCCTGGCGACGCCCGGCGTGCACCAGTTGGAAGGATTCCTGGACCATTTCCGCTGCGTTGCCGATCACATCGAACATGCCGATCGGGTTGGGCAGCTTGGTGCCAATGGGCATCAGCCGTGCGGCCTGGCCGGTGCCACCGGCGACCTGATTGAACACCGCGTAATCGGCAAGGGGACCATCGCTTTCGCTGCCCTCGGTACGCCGTGGAAACAGTCGGCCTTCAAGGTCCTGACGGCTGACCGCCTGGCCACCGCGCGCGGCAAACTCCCACTCCACTTCGGTAGGCAGGCGCACAAAGCCCAGGCCGCCGTCGTCCGCCGAAGCACCGCGACCACTCACCGGCAGCAGCTCGCGGTGATATTTCATCAACCAGGCGCTGTACACCGCCGAGAAGCGTTCGGCTTCAAAGCGCGACAACTTGACCTTGGGCAAGCGCGCCGCCATCCCGGTAGGTACATCGCACGCCGGGGCGGGTTCGCCACTGGCCAGGGATTGCGCCTGGGACATGACCTGCGCATATTGCCGCGCAGTGACTTCGTACTTGCCGATGAAGTACAGCATCGGCTTGAGCGGGGTCTTGGCGTCGGTCTTCGGCATCAGCGGCGCAATGACCTTGTTCCAGTCCTTGGGCAGGTCCTTGAGGGTGAACTGGCCGTTGATGAAGTCGCGGCGATAACCGGAAATGAACGACTGCTGATAGCCCGCTTCACCTTCGCTGAACGGGTAGCCGAGGCTGATCTCGCGGTCATCCAGGGTGCCCTGGGCCAGCACGTAGGCATAGCGGAACACCATGTTGCCTTCGCAGGGCAGCGGCAGGCTGACGTCGTCCGGCAACGGCTTGGGGTTGTCCAGCTTGTCGCTCGCCTCATCGGCCCAGGCCACACAGGACAGGGTCAGCGCCATGGCGGCGCCCAGTAACTTATACATCTCTGATTCCTTCAGAAGCCTGGATACGCGCCACACGCCAACCACCACACGCCGCCGCCACGGCGCTGACGCCGAGGACAGCTGCCAGGGCCAGGCCGTAGTGACGCGCCAGCAGGTGACTGGCGTATTCGCCCGGCACCTGCACGAATAATTGGTTCAGGCCGGACTCTGCCAAGCCATATAAAAGCCCACTCAATGCAGCGGCAAACCCCGCGCTGTAGAGCGCCTGCAACACCACAAACAGCAACAACCCGGCGGTGGAAAACCCCAACAACCGCAATACCGACAGCTCCCGGCGCTTGCGTGCAACCGACGCCAGCGCCGCGGCAAAGATCGCGGCAAACGCGCCCGCCAACGCCAGCCCGGCGATGATCCAGAACACGATCGACAGGTTGCGGCTCAACGACTGCACCTGGGCGATGGTCTGGGCCTGGGTCGACACCAACAGATTCTGCCCGGCGAAATACACCCGCAGCGGCTCCACATCCACCAGGCGCCGCGCATACAAACGGAACGCCGGGTATACCCGTTGCTCGCTGACGCCCACCGCATCGCCGTCCCAGCCAAACGCCGGCACCGCGCGGCCATCGCGATAATCTTCCGCTGCTTCCAGCAAGCCCAAGGGTGCAAACAATCCATCCCGGGCGAAGGCTTCCAGCGGCGCTACCTGCAGCACTTGAACCCGCAGGCGTTGCGACTCGATGCGCCCCGCCACCTGGCGCCCAAAACTCGCCTCCAGCCAATCCCCGGCCTTTGCCCCGAGCTTTTCGGCAACGGTGTGGCTCAGCACGATCTGATCCAGGCCCTTGGGCATCGGCAGGCCGGCCAGCAATGGGTCGTTGGCGGCGGTCGGCAGCATCTCCACCGTCACCGCCCCCAACTGCGCCGTCGCCGCAATCTGCCGGGTGCGCGGCAAGGCGAACGCCACGTCGCTGCGCTGGCGGAGCTGCTCGACAAATTCACTGCTGAATCGACCACCGCCCAACGGAATAATTTCCCGGGTGGCCGGGTCGTTCTCCATACGTTCGGTCAAACTGCTAACCAGTCCAAATTTCAGGCCGAATAACACCAGCAACGGCGCGATCACCGCCACCAGCGCCAGCACCGAACACACCGACAGCCACGCATCGTTGCGGTAATCCTGCCAGGCCAGGGAAGCCACCAGGGCGATACGCATCAGCACGCCTCCCCAAGGGTGGCGGTGACGCCGCCGTCGGCGTCGCGACGGCAACTGATGCGCCGCACCTGCAAGCCGCTGGCCCGGGCCAGGGGTTCATCATGGGTGGCGATCACGCAGCACGCGCCGTTATGCCGGGCCTGGGCCAACAGCGCCTGCATCACCCGCTCGGCGTTCAACGGGTCGAGCGCAGCGGTGGGCTCATCCGCCAGCAACAGCTGCGGACCGTGGGCCAGGGCTCTTGCGCAACTGACCCGCTGACGCTGGCCGACGGACAACGCCGTCGGCTTCTTGTCCAACTGATCAGTGATTTCCAACTGCTCGGCCAACCGCGCCACGCTGCCGTCGTCTTTCAAACCCAGGAGTTGCCGCGACAACGCAATGTTGCCGCGCACATCGAGAAAACCCAGCAGGCCGCCGGTTTGCAGCACGTAACCCAGGTGCCGACTACGCAGGTCCGCCAGCGCGCTTTGCTGGTCACCACGCCAAAGCCCGGCAATGTCGACGCGGTTGAAATCGAACTGCCCGACCTGATCCGGCGCCAACACCAGCGCGAGCAAATCCAGCAAGGTGCTCTTGCCACAGCCACTCGGCCCGACCACCGCCAACTGTTCACCCGCACGCAGTTGCAAGCCCGGTATCACCAGGCTGTAGCGCTGGGCACCAACGCCCCGGCTCTTGTGCACTGCGCTCAAGTTCAGCATTACGGCAGCGTCGACAGCGGCACGCGGTACAACGCATCACCCGGCTCGGCATCGCCGAAACGGACCCAGTTGGCCACATCGTTATGGAAGGTTTCGTAGAGGCGGATCTTCGAATCCAGCTCGTCGATAAAGTCTTCCTGCTCGGCCACGCTCAACGACAGCCACAAATCCTGGGTCATGTTCAGCGACTTGCTGCGGTACGGCAGGCCTTCCAGGTATTCGCCAAGGATGCCGCCGTCCGCCAGGTTGCCGCCTTTTTTCAAGGCCTGTGGATCGCGGCTCATATAGGCCGAGGCGCTGGCGATTTCCTGGAAGAAATCCTTCGGTGAGGTCTGGGTTTTGCGCGCCGCGTCGACGATCAGTTTCAAGGATTGCTGCAAATCGTTGAGCTGCAATTTGGTCAACATCACGCACACCTGGAAGGCCGGCAGCGCGGTGTTGGTCAGGTCGCGGTCGGCGGTCCAGGCACTCACCAGTTGCGGCGCCTGGCTCGCGGTTTTGCGGCCGAGGAAATCCATGTGCATCGCGTAACCGACGGCGGCGGATTTGTCCGCCAGGGTCGGCGCGGCACTGAGCAGCGGCACCGGCTGCGGCGTGTTGCTGCGCACCTGATGCACCAGGTTGGCGAACACCGTGCCGATCTCGTCGACCCGCTCGCCAAACTTGCGTACATCGCCGCCGGGCACCGGCGTGTACAGGTCGCCGATCTGCGGGTTGGCATCGGCGGTCAGGGTGCGGTACTGGGTTTCGGCGCCGCTGTGGGTTTTCTTCCCGGCGTCGGTGCGCAGGTGCAAGGCGTAGATCTTGATCTGCTTGCCCAGCGCCGCCTGGCGCACTTCGGCTTCGTTCATCTGGGTGGTGGCGAACGGGTCGTTCTTGCGCAGCGCACCGGCGTCGGTCACCAGCAGGATCAAGCGCCCGCCGTAGCCGGACCAGTCCATGCCTTCCACCGCCTGCATGACACCGGCGAACGCGTCTTCGTTGAACGAGTGGCTGGACACCGTCGACGCTTTGACCTGCCGCGCCATGTCGAGGAAGCGCTGCGGGTCGCGCCCTTGGTCGAGGGTGATCAGGGTCTTGGCCACATACTCCAGGCCCGGGGTTTTCTTGATGCTGTTGCGAAAACCCACCAGCCCAAAGCTCACGCTGTCCAGCTCGCCACGCTCGGCGATACGGGTTTGCAGCTCGTGGACCACGTCGCGAACCTGGTCGATGTAGGGCTGCATCGACACCGTGGTGTCGACCACCAGCACCACGGCGGTGCGGAAGGCGTCGGCGCTGGCATCGATCGCCGGCGTTCGGCCGACAGCCTTGGCGATGACATTAGGCGTGTTGCCCGGGTCGATGGAGGCGACGTTGAGCAACTGCACCGGCTGGCCGTTTTCGTCGAAGCTCTCTTTGGAGTCGAAGATCGGCAGCAGGTAAAACTGGTTCTGCGGCACAGCACTGGCGGCCGGTTCCAAGGCCAGCACTTGCTGGTTGTCCTCGCTGTTTTTCTGCACCTTGAGCAGCAGGTTTTTCGCTGCGGCAGGATCGGCCAGCAGCTTTTCCACTTCCGCAGATTGGCGCAGGAACATCACCGGCGCCCGACCCGAACGCTCGGTGAACTTGAGCACCAGGCTCTGCTTCCAGTCGCTGGCTTGCGCCGCCGGCAGCCAGCCGTCGCTGCGCCCGTCAGTGGCGGCGCCAACCCGTAGCCAGGGGCTGCCGTCGACGTCCTTGCGTTGGTAGACATAGAGCACGGAAAACGCCGGCAAACCTTCGCCAGGCGCCCCGCCCGCTTCGTGGGAAAGCTTGGCGCCGGGCTTGCTCAGTACCCGCTGGAACAGGGTTTTCTTGCCGGCCATCAGCAACGGGCGTTGACCGCCGTCAACCTGCGCCGCTACCGGTTGCGTGGCAGGCGGCGTGACGGCCTTGGCCGCCTCGGCAACCGGCGGCGCGGCGGCTGGCGCGTCATCTTTCAACCACCAGTAACTTGCGCCCGCAATCGCCAGCGCGACTGCCACGGCAACTGCCGCCAACGCCAGCACCGGTCCACGGTTTTGTCCGGACACAGCCGAGTGTTGCGTCGGCGTCACCACCGGTTGCCGCACGGGTTGTGGCTGCGGCTTTTCGGTCGGGATTTCGATGGAAACCGGCGTGAGTCCGGCCAGGTCATTGGCGACCGCAACCGGAATCGGCAGGGGCCGAATCAACGTCGCCTCTACCTGCTCCTCCTTCGGCAACTGATCCAGCGCCAGCAGCAACGCCGCCGCATCCGGGAAGCGCTCCGCCGGGTCCTTGGCCAGCAGCTTGCGCAGCACCTCCTGATAGCGCCCGTGGTGCACCGGCAATTCCGGCAGCGGTTCAGTCAGGTGTGCCAGTGCTGTGGAAAGCGCATCGGTGCCGTTGTAAGGCAACTTGCCCACGAGGATTTCATAGAGCACCACGCCCAGCGCATACAGGTCGGCGCGCCCGTCAATTTCCTGGCCCCGGGCCTGCTCCGGGCTCATGTAGCTCGGCGTGCCAACGGCAAATCCGGCCTGGGTGAACTGCGTGCGGTCATCCAGGGACTTGGCGATGCCAAAGTCCGACAGCACCGCCGTGCCATCCGCGCGGAACAGAATGTTCGCCGGCTTCACATCGCGGTGTACCAGGCCCTGGGCGTGGGCATAACCCAGCGCCGAGGCGATCTGGCGGATATACGTCAGCCCTTGCTCCGGCGTCAGGCCCGCGGCGATGCGCTCCTTGAGCGTGCCATTGGGCAGGTATTCCATGGCCATGTAGTACAGTTCACCGACATTGCCGATGTCATGGATGGTCACGGTGTGCGGGTGGGACAGGCGCGCCAGGGTCTTGCCTTCGCGCAGGAAGCGCTCGCAGAAACTCGGGTCGGCCGCCAGCGCCGCCGCCATGATCTTCAGCGCCACCTTGCGCTCCAGGGAACGCTGGGTCGCCAGGTACACGCTGGCCATGGCGCCAACGCCGATTTCGCCTTCGATGTCGTAGCCGGGAATGATGATGTTCATGTCGACACCTTCACAACGATGGCGGTGATGTTGTCCGGCGCGCCGCGATTGAGCCCCAGGTGCACCAGGCTGCGGACGATTTCGTCCGGCTCGGCATGGCTCAGTACTTCGCGGATCTCGTGGTCTTCGACGGTCTTGTTCAGGCCGTCGCTGCACAGCAGGTAACTGTCGCCGGGGGCGATCAACAGGTCGACCGACGACAACGCCAACTGTGCTTCCACGCCAATCGCGCGGGTGACGATATTCGCCCGTGGATGCACCCGCGCATCGGCTTCGCTGAGCAGGCCGCTGTCCTGCAAGTCCTGCACGTAGCTGTGGTCGCGGGAAATGCTTTCCAGCAGGCCGTCGCGCAGGCGATACAGGCGGCTGTCGCCGGCCCACAGGCACACGCCGCGCAAGCCTCGGGTGGCGAGCAACACCACGGTACTGCCCATCATGGTCACGCCACGGTGGGCGGTTTCTTCGCGCACCGCGCCGTTGACTCGCAGCAGGTCGCTGCGCAACGCCGCCGTGTATTCCTCAAGGGAACGGCCCACGGGAATGCTGCGCAGGCTGTCGACGATCAGGCTGCTGACGTAATCCCCCGCCGCGTGCCCGCCCATGCCGTCGGCCACCAACCACAGGCCGTTTTCCGGCAGGTCGAGGCAAGCGTCTTCATTGACTTGGCGAACCATGCCGACGTGGCTTTTGCTGGCGGATTTGAACGTGGACCGCATCTACACAACACCTTCTTGGCCGAGCAAAAATTGCGCAAAATCGTCGGCAGCAGGCAAGCCCTGACACCGCATCAAACCGGGAGAAATCTGTTGCGAACCACGACCCCACCACAGGCTCGCGCCTTCGCAGGCCTGTTCGGCAAGCGCAGTCATCCGCGCTTGAGGGTCTGTGGCGTTGACACGCTGCAAGCCCGCAAAGCGACTACCCAAGGTGCGAGGTTGGCAGGCTGGAGCGCCGAGGGATTCGATCCCGCCGCTGAAACCTTCGAAGCTGGCGCCGGCATCCAGCGTGCTCAGCAGCAACTCTTCCACCTGTTCAAACCAGGTGTCCGGGCCGCCAACGACGGAGGCCGGGTCGGTGTCGTGATCCAACAGCGCAGCCACCGTCAGCGGGAAATAGCGCCCCACCCGGTCGATGCTCGGCATCACCACGCCCACCGCCGCGTCCGGCCCGCACACACCCGGCGCCAACACGAAGCGCCACAACGGGCTGACCAGGTAAGCATTCAGCCAGTCAGCCCCGAGGCGGGTCTGGCTGGCGAGCAATCCGGACGCCAGCCAACTGTCCCAAGGGCCGATAAAACTCTGGGGCAGCGCGCGGCTGACAAAGTCGCCGCGGCACGCCAACTTGCCGTAGAAACCCAGCGTGGTCATAGCCGCTCCGGCAGGCTGAAGCCGTTAAGCACGCGGCTCTTGAACGGGTTGAAGGCACTGTTGGCCCGCAACTCGTAGGAGATGCTCGCGCCGTCGACCCGCAGACGCAGGTTGAAGCGGTCCGGCGAATTGCCGGCGGTCAGGTCCGATTGCTCCAGCAGACGAAACCAGGCCCACGGGCCGTCCAGCGTCACGCCGGAGCGCCCGCTGGCTGACGGCGGCATGATGGAAATGCGCACCACGCCAATGCTGCCGGGATTCGGCCACTGCATCGCGACCGGCCGGCTCGGGCCGTGGTCATAGCTCAGTTGCTGGCCGTCCAGGTCCAGCAGGAACTGGGTGATGGTCGCGTCCATCGCCACCGGTTTGAGTTCAAAGCGCACGATCGGCTGGGTGCCACCGGCACGGAAAAACGCATCCCGAATGGTCGCCGCGCGCTGGAAGGTTTGCAGCACGCCCGGCGCGATGCCGAGCTTCTGCGCCGCGCCCGGCTGCCAGCGCCAGGTTTGCGTGGAGGTGTCGACGTAAGGTTGCAGGTACTTGCGGAAGTAATTGTCCATCACCCCGCCCACCCCGAAGAACTGGCCGAAGTCATCCAGGGTCGCGTCCCGCGCACTGCCGGGCGACATCGGATAGCGCCCGGCCAGGGACTGGCGATACACGTTCACCACTTCGCTGACCCACGCCGCATTTAGCTGGTTACGCACCCCGCCCATCATGCTGTTGGTGGTGGAGTTGACCACTGACTTGACCATGCCCTGCACCAGCGGCGGCTGGCGTTCGGCATTCAGGCTGACCCGCGTGGCCGCAGCCGCCGCCTGGTTTTTCGCTTCGCCGAGCAACGCATCGCCACTGGCGCCGACCATGGCGCTGACCTGCACATACAGCGCATTCATGTCCGCCAGCAGGCCATCGATGGCCGCCGGTTCGCCTTCGTTCTTGCTGACGATGCTGTTGAGTTCGGCGAAGTGCGCCGTCACCGGATCTTCACTGGCCGCTGGTGCATTCGCAGTTGGCTGGTCCTGGCCAAGCAGGCTGCCGAGGCGTTCCTTGAGCTTGTCCACACCACCTTCCACCGGCGCGCCCTTGGCAGCCAGCAGGCGTTCTTCCGCCTGCAAGTCGGTCTCCTTGGAGACCGCCACCAGCAGCTTCTTCAGCGGCGAGGTCGGCCCGGAAATCACCCGCAAGACGTCGGCCGCCTGGGCCACGCTGGTGATCGGCACAAAGTCGATATCCGCCAGCAACGCATCCCACTGGCGTTGATAGTCCTGGAAGTACAGGCGGCGCACATCGGCGGCGAGGCTAACGACGTTTTGTTGGTCGGCCTGCTCGCGGCCCAGTACCCACTGCTCTTCCGCAAGGGTGCCGGTCTGGTTCAGGCTGGCCAGCAGGAAGCCCTGGCGATAGCCCTTGGCGGTGAAGAAACCGCTCAACGGTTCGCCCAACGGCTTGCCGCTCTTGCGACTGAACACCAGCGCGGCATCGCGGCCCGCCGCTTCGTTGATGCGAAAGTCCGGCACGCCTTCCGGCAGTTTCTGGCGCTTGATACGGTCGTAGACGCGCTGGGCCACTGGCAGTTGCTGCAGTTGCCGACGCAGGTCGTCGATCAAGCGCGGGTCGAGACGGGCGCTGGGCGGATGCCGCTCGAACAAGGCCTGCAAGTGCCCGATCAGGGCCTGGCGTTGGTCCGCCGGCAGGTCGCGCGGCAGGTTGCGGTCCCAGTCGAGAGCGATCCAGGCCTTGATGAAGTCCGGGTCGTAATGCTCGCTGTCGGCGAGCATCAGGTAGGCCTTCAAACCTTCGTAGAGGAAGTCGGAATTGCCGCCGCCGTGCAGTTGCTCTTCGATGCGCGTCACCAACCGGGGTGCGAACACGGCGATCAACAGCTTGCGGTAGACGCTGGAGGATTCGGCTTCGAGCATGTCGCCCTGATACAGGCCCAAGCCTTCGGACCAGCTCGGCGAGTCGCCCGCCAGGTTCTTCACCGCATTGAGCAACGGCAATACCGCGAGTACTTCGCGCTGCGCCGGGCTCAGGTTCTGCACGGTCTGGCCCAACGGCGCGACCTTCTGGTCAACCTGGGCGATGTAGGCCTGGTTGGCGCGATAACTCACCCACCACAACGTGCTGACGACCAGTACCAGCGCCACGGTTGCGGCCAGCACACCCCGGGCAATCCACTTGCGACGGCGCTCGACCTTCGGGTTGACGCCCACCAGGCCACGCTCGGCAAACGCCACGGCGGTGAACAGTTTTTCGATGAAGTAACTGCGCCCGGTGCCGGTCTGGCGCGCCAGGTGCTGGCGGTCCAGGTTCATGCTCTGGGCCATGGCGCCGATCAAGCGGTCAATCGGGCTGCCTTCCTGGGTGCCGCTGGTGAAGTACACACCGCGCAGCAAGACGCGCTCTTCAAAGGCGTTGGGTTTGAACACGCCTTCGAGGAAGCCTTGCAGGCAATCCTTCAACGCGCCGAACTGCTGCGGGAAACCGTAGATCAGGTCGCGCCGCGCCGGGTCGCGTTCCTGTTGCAGGCGCTCCACCAGGCGCTCGTTGAGGCGCTGTTCCAGGCCGGCGAACTCGCTTTGCAGATGGGCCAGCGGGCTGTCGCTGTTCTTGCCGTCGTCCAGGGCGAAGGTCATGCCCCACACTTGGGCGCGCTCCTCCTTGCTCAGGTTGTCGAAGAACTCCATGAAGCCCGGCACCAGGTCGAGCTTGGTGAGCATCAGGTAGATCGGGAAGCGCACGCCCAGTTGGGTGTACAGCTCCTGGATGCGCAGGCGGATCGCGGCGGCATGGGCGGCACGCTCGGCATCGCTGCCCAGCAGCAGGTCCGAGAGGCTGATGGCGATAAACGCACCATCAATCGGGCGCCGGGAACGCTGCTTTTTCAGCAGGTCGAGAAAGCCCAGCCAGGCGGCTTTATCCACCGTGGAGTTGCTGTCCTGGGTGGTGTAGCGGCCAGCGGTGTCGAGCAATACGGCCTGGTCGGTAAACCACCAATCGCAATTGCGCGTACCGCCCACGCCCCGTACCGCACCGGCACCCAACTGCGCCGCCAAGGGAAAGTGCAGCCCGGAATTGACCAGCGCGGTGGTCTTGCCCGAGCCCGGCGGGCCGATGATCACGTACCACGGCAGCTCATACAGGTTGCGGCGCTCGTCACCGCCCAGCTTGGCCTTTTTCAACAGGGCCAGGGCTTCGTCCATGCGCTGGCGCAAGGTCGCCAGCTCTTCGGCGGTGGCGACGCTGGCAGGGTCTGGCGGGGTTTCTGCGGCAAGGCTGCGCATTACTTCGGCGGCCTGGCGGCGGGCCTGGATAATCCGGAATACGCGGTAGGCAATCCACACCGCGAACACCAGGATGATCAGCGCCCAGCGGCGCCCTTCCGGCACCAGCACATCGAGCAACGGGCCCACAAACCAGATGATCAGGCTCAAGGCGACCAGGCCCAGCAGCGGGATCACCCAGCGAATCACAAAACTGAAAAACGCCTTCACTCGACGCCCTCCGCCAATACGGTGATTTCTACCCGGCGATTGCGCGCACGGCCTTCGGCTGTGGCGTTGGTCGCCACCGGCTCGGTGTCGCTGCGGCCTTCGGCGCTGAAGCGTTCCGGCTGGCCGGTCTTGGCCGCGAGAATCTCCAGCACCGACTTGGCCCTCGCCTCGGACAGCGCCCAGTTGGACGGAAAGCGCAGGGTCGCAATCGGACGGTTATCGCTGTGGCCGGTGACCCGCACCTGGCCCTTGACCTTGCGGATGGCGTCGGCAATACGCAGCATCAGCGGCTGGAAGTCATCGACGATGCTGGAGCTGGCCGAGGCGAACAGTTCATCACCACGGATGGTCACCACGGAGCGGTCGACGGCATCTTCCACGGCTACGCGACCGGCCTTGATGTCTTCCACCAGGAAGCCCGCCAGACGCGGTCGCTCGATGATTTTCGGCTGGGCCACCGGACGGTCGATGGCCTGCACCGGGATCTCCCCCAGGGCATGAATATTCTTGAACACCGGCTCGGCATCCGACGCCAGTTTCATCCGCAACCCGAACAGCAATGCCAACAGCAGTGCCAGGCCGATGGCCACGGCGATCCATGGCGGCATGAACTGCGCCAGGCGATCACGGGCCACGGTCACGCCGCGCCAATGGGGTGACAGCTCGCGCTCATGCTCGCCACGGGCACTGCGAATCGCCGCAGCGGTACGCTCGCGCAAGGCTTCCAGCTGGCTGCGGCCATCGTTCATCACGCGGTAGCGACCTTCGAAACCCAGGCACAGGCACAGGTACAGCAGTTCCAGCAGGTACAGGCGTTCCCGCGGGCTTTGCAGGCAGTGATCCAGCAATTGGAAGACCTTTTCGCCGCCCCAGGCTTCGTTGTGCACGGTGATCAGCAGGCTCTGCTTGCCCCAGTCACTGGCACTGCCCCACGGCGTACTCAGCACGGCTTCATCGAGGGCGGTGCACAGCGCGTAACGCGCCAGCAGCACATCGTTGCGGGCCACGCCGGCCGCCTCGGCACGTTCTTCGAACTGGCGCAGGTAAGCCAGCAGCTGCGCACGCAGGCTCGCTGGCGCAGGGTGCGAGATCGTGTTGCGCAGGCGCGTCAGCAGCGCCAACAACGGGCCGGCGGCGCTTTCCAGCGGGTTCAGGCCCTGGGCCTTGCCGGTCAGGATCGGCGCAGCGGGCATCGACAGCGGCGCCGGCTCTGCGCGAACAGGCTCCGGCGCGCGGCCACCGGGACGCGGCATGAACTGGGTGCGGTCATCGTCATTCGGATGCATCGCGGATTACCCTCGGATGGCCCAGAAAGCCAGGTTCAACCCCGGGAACTGGCCGGCGATGTGGAACGCAAAGCCACCGGAATTACCCAGTTGCTGCCAGTGCTCGCTGCCCCGGTCCAGCTCGTAGTAGGTGGAGCCTGCGTGGTACGGAATCTGCCGTGGCGCCACCGGCAGCGGCAGCAGGCCGATGCCCGGCAGTTGCAGGTTGACCAGGTCGCGGATGTGTTCCACCGAGCCAACTTTGCTTTGCTGGCCGAAGCGCGCGCGCAGGGTTTCGCCCGGCACATCGGCGCGCACCACCAGGATGAAACTGGCGCTGTCGATCAGGGTTTTGTCGGCCAGCATCGCCACGTGCACGCCGTAGGCTTTCTCGACAATCGGGATCGGCGTGGCCTTGCTGTCGATCAGCATCGACAGCGCCTCGCGCAGGGCCTGCATCACCGGGGTGAAGCTCAGGGCCAGGTCGTCATGCTGGTACTGCGGATATTCGTGGGGGCGGCGACCCGTGGTGGAGAAGGTCGAGAACTCGCCGGCCAGGCTCACCAGCTCACTGAAGAAACGCTCCGGGTGCAGCGGGCTCAACTGACTCAGGTGCTGGATCAGCGGCTGGGCGCGGTTGACCAGTTGCAGCAGCATGAAGTCGGCAATCTCCGAAGCACCACCGGCGCCCGAAGCCACCACGCGCCCGGCCAACGCTTCGCCGCGCTGGTGCAGCAGGCCCAGCAGTTCGCTGCGAAACGCGGTCAACGGTTTGCTGGCCGTCACGTCGAGGACCGGCGGGATGTAGCTCTCGTCCAGCACCAGGGCGCGATCGGCGCGTTTTTCCTTGATGCGCACCAGGCCAATGGCCGCGTAATCGCTGATGCCATCCTGGGCGGTCAAAAGGCGCAAGGCGCGGGAGCCGACCGCCACCGGCGCACGGTTTTCGAAGGGCGCGTTGTCGTCGCGCACTTCACGCACCTGGCTGACATAGCGCGCGGCTTCCAGGGCCTCGCCTTCGTCGACGGTGTCGCGGGCGCCGGCACGCTTGAGGGGCAACGCCAGGTACACCAGGCCATCGCGCAAGTTGTCGTCGATATTCAGCGGGCTCGGCGCCAGGTCGTCCTGGGGGATATTGAACGGCGTGCCATCCGGTAACAGGCCGCGTGCCGAGACGATCGCCAGCTTGCCCTGGGCCAGCAGGCCCTGGTCGATCAACAGTTCGGAAAAGCCCCAGGCCCCCGCCGACAACGGGCGGCTGCGCGCATCGATCAGGTTTTCCAGGTAACGGTCATGCTGCTGGAAGTGCTGCGTTCCGATGAACATGCCTTCCGACCAGACCACGCGATTGTTCCAGGACATAGGGGCTCCGATTCTTATTGGGCAGGGCTGGATGGGGGGACCACGACGTCGGCACGAACGGCATGCACATCGAGGCTGATCTGGTATTCGGTGTATTGGCGTGCCGGCACGTTGAGCACCGTGCGCCACTCGGCGCGGTCCAGTTCGCGATAGCCCACCAGCAGGCCGATCTGGCGGGTGGACGGGTCGAGGTCGCGCTGGATGCTCAATTGCTGGCCGGGCAGGATCACCACTTCGTCCTGGTCGAGCAGGTCGAGGCCGAGGGTTGACTGGGCGCGATCGGCCAGGGCGAAGTAGTCGGATCGGCTGAAGGTGGCGGCGTTTTTCAGTTCGAAAATCCGCACCCGTACCGGGGCTGCCTGGCCATTGGCGCCGGGGTTGAGCCCGGCGATGGCATGGAAATGCAGCTCGACGGCGGCGGTGTCTGCCTCAGCTTCGGCGGCCTCGGGCTTGGCCGCATCCTTGGCACACGCCGTCAGCAGAAGCGCGGTGGCGACTGCGAGTAAAAACCTGGGAATCATCCTGCGTCCTCAATGACGTACTTAGCTATCCGTTGTTCCATGTACTGCGTTGTTAGTGACGCTGTCGGCTGCTGTGCGCTTCGTAGGCACGGCTGAATTCACGCCCGAACAGGTCCTGGAAATCTTCCTGGGCCTCGCGGGAAATATTGCTGTAGAGCTCGGTGAACTGCTGCCAGTACTGGGCCTGGCGCGAGCCGTTGAAAATGCTCGACAGCCCGCCGGGCTTGCCCATGCGTTCTTCGAGCTGCGCCGGTTCAAAGCGCGTCAGCAGGTGCTTGATGGCGGCTTCGACCCCGGCCATGACGGCCAGTTGGTGGGCGCGCAGATCGTCGAAACTGTCGCGCACCGCCAAGTCCGGCGCCATAAACGCCTGATTGCTGTGGCGTAGGAGCAGCAGTAGCGCTTCATCGGCATTCGGGGCGAATTTCAACGGATTGTTTTCCACCGGTTGAATCACCGTCTGCTGCATGCGGAACTCGCCCTTGAGGCTGCTGCGGGCACGCAACACGTCGATCAGGCCTTCGACCATCAGCCGGTAACTGCGGCCGATGCTTTCCATCTGGGCTTCGGCCTGGGCCTTGTCCAGGCGCAACTGATCGAGGCCCGCACCGCGCAGGAAGGCTTGCAACAGGTCGGGCTGGCTGGCATCAGCCACCGGAAGCGGGCGCTCGACCTTGGGCGGCTCGATGACCGGCGGCTGTGGCGGTGTTGGCGGCAGCGGTGCGACAGGCCTGGGTGCCGGGGCATCGCCGAACAAATCCCAGTCTTCGGGGATTACTGAGCCCGAGACCACCGGCGCAGGCGGCTCAGCCACGGGCAGCGGTGTCGGCGGGCGGAAGTCGTGCTGCTCGGCCGGCACGTGATCGTGCACGGTAGCCGGCGGTACGCTGGTGGGCGCGAGGAAGTCGAACAGGTCCGGCAGGGTGTCCATCGACGAGGCGCCCTGGAACTGCGGCGCGATCACCGGAGGTGGCGTCGGGGCCTTCACGGCGGCGCCCATCAGGGCTTCGAAACTGTTGGAAGCGTCACCGGTGAAAGACGGGGTATCTGTCACTTTCAGGTTGAAATCGATACGCGCCTGGATCTCGTAATCGCCGATGCGGATCAGTTCGCCGTCCTGCAATGGCTCGCTGCTTCCCCGCCGCAAACGAATACCGGCATGCACTAACTCAACTCCATTAGTGCTGTTATCAGTTAAGTAGTAACGACCATCTTTGTACTGAATAACGCAATGTTGCGTGGAAACAAGACGTTCTGGATCAGGCAGTACCCAGTCATTTTCGGAACCGCGGCCAATAGCCATCACTCCCTGGTCCAGGGACTTTTCAGAACACTGGCCAGGGGTAATCTTGTGATAACTAGTGATAGTCAAGCACAGCGACATCTTGCCTCCTTGCTGATACTTCGCGCGCGGCCGTTCCCTGGGAGAAATGCTCCGAGAGATCCACGACAGATCCTTTCAAAACCTTGAAAGCCTGCTTCAACCCGCGTAATTGCTGATCTTAACCGGCCTGTATGACAAAAATCCTGCCTCGGCACCTGCTTCGACTGATCAGTCGCACAAGATGTTAAGCACCGCACATCTGTCATAGAGGGCGAATAGCTTACCTTGACAAGGCATAAGTACTACACCAAAAATGCACAACTTCTTGAACACCAATGATGGCACTTTGAAATCAGCATGATGTCAAAGCGCTAAATAAGACCAAGAAAACATGCAAAGTTCCTCGCGCAACTAATGCATGAGTTGCCCGTCATCTAACGGGCTGATAGGGAGATCGAATTTAGTGGATGTGCCTCTGCTGCTCGCCGCCGTTTCCGCGACTTCGCCCTGTGGCGAAGACTTGGAATATGACGCCGATTACTTGCATCTTGAGCGTGCCGCACAGGGTCAACCCGAGCGCAGCATGGGCGACTCGATCCTGCCTGCCGAACCTCCGGAATGGCGCAGCATCCAGCAGCAAAGTCTCGGCCTCCTGCAACGCAGCAAAGACCTGCGCATCACCCATTTCCTGTTGCAAGCCGCCCTCGCCCTCCAGGGCATTGCAGGGCTTGCCGACGCACTCGCGCTGATCAACGCGCTGCTGCGCGAATACTGGGCCGACCTGCATCCGCGCCTGGATGCCGATGACGACAACGACCCCACCGTGCGCATCAACGCCCTCAGCGGCGTGGCCAGCGACGCGAACATCCGCCTGCTGCGTGAGGCCATTCTCACCCGTTCGCGCACCTTCGGGCCCGTCAGCCTGCGCGCCGCGCTGAATGCCAGCGGGCTGCAGAGTTTCCCCGGCGAAAACCTCGGTGCCGAACAGCTTAACGGCGCATTCCTCGACAGCGATGCCGAGCAACTGCAAGCCACCCGCGACGCGCTGAACGCCGCCCGCGACGCCTGTGAGGCCATCGAACAATACGTCAGCGACCAGGTCGGTTCCGCCCAGGGCGTGGACCTCGGCCCCTTGAAGCAACTGCTCAAGCAGGCCGCGCAGATACTTAACCAATACGCCCCGCACAGCGGCGCTGCCAGCGAGCCCGAGGTTGTCAGTGACGACAATGCCCCCTCGGTTGAATACGCCGCCGCGCCCGTTGCAGCACGCCCGACCGGCGACATCGCAAGCCGCGATGAAGTGCTGCGCAGCCTCGACAAGATCCTTGCGTACTACACCCGGCACGAGCCTTCGAGCCCGCTGCCGGTGCTGTTGAACCGGGCGAAGAATCTGGTGCACGCCGACTTTGCGGCCATCGTGCGCAACCTGATTCCCGACGGCATGTCCCAATTTGAAAATCTGCGCGGGCCGGACAGCGAATAAGCGTACGGATCGCGCAGTTACAACACCGTCGCTCAAGCGACCAGGAGCAGCAACGTGGCGAAGCAAAGTTCTCAGAAATTCATCGCGCGCAACCGTGCGCCTCGGGTGCAGATCGAGTACGACGTCGAGCTCTACGGCGCCGAGAAAAAGGTCCAGCTGCCCTTCGTCATGGGCGTGATGGCCGATCTCGCCGGCAAGCCCGCCGAGCCTCTGGCGCCTGTGGCCGACCGCAAGTTCCTTGAAGTGGACGTCGACAACTTCGACTCGCGCCTCAAGGCCATGCAGCCACGCGTCGCGTTCCACGTGCCCAACGAGCTGACCGGCGAAGGCAACCTGAGCCTGGACATCACCTTCGAAAGCATGGACGACTTCAGCCCCGCCGCTGTGGCGCGCAAGGTCGATTCGCTCAAGCAACTGCTCGAAGCCCGCACCCAACTGGCCAACCTGCTGACCTACATGGACGGCAAGACCGGCGCTGAAGAAATCATCATGAAGGCGATCAAGGACCCGGCACTGCTTCAGGCACTTGCCAGCGCGCCCAAGCCTGCAGGGGAGCAGTAATCATGACTGACAATACCGCCCGCGAAGGCACCCAGATCCTGGGTACCACCGAAGAAGCCAGCGAGTTCGCGAACCTGCTGCTGCAAGAATTCAAACCCAAGACCGAGCGTGCCCGCGAAGCCGTGGAAACCGCTGTGCGCACCCTGGCCGAGCAGGCTCTGGCCCAGACCGACCTGGTGTCCAACGACGCGATCAAGTCGATCGAATCGATCATCGCCGCCATCGACGCCAAGCTCACCGCCCAGGTCAACCAGATCATCCATCACCAGGATTTTCAGCAGCTGGAAAGCGCCTGGCGTGGCCTGCACTACCTGGTGAACAACACCGAGAGCGATGAGCAGCTGAAGATTCGCGTGCTCAACATCTCCAAGCCGGACCTGCACAAGACCCTGAAGAAATTCAAGGGCACCGCGTGGGATCAGAGCCCGATCTTCAAGAAGATGTACGAAGAAGAATACGGCCAGTTCGGCGGCGAACCCTACGGTTGCCTGGTGGGCGACTACTACTTCGACCAGTCGCCTCCCGACGTAGAGCTGCTGGGCGAGCTGTCGAAAGTCTGCGCCGCCATGCACGCACCGTTCATTGCCGCCGCTTCGCCAACCGTGATGGGCATGGGCTCGTGGCAGGAACTGTCGAACCCGCGCGACCTGACCAAGATCTTCACCACCCCGGAATACGCCGGCTGGCGCTCGCTGCGTGAATCGGAAGACTCGCGCTACATCGGCCTGACCATGCCGCGCTTCCTGGCGCGCCTGCCGTACGGTGCCAAGACCGATCCGGTGGAAGCCTTCGCCTTCGAAGAAAACACCGACGGTGCCGACAGCTCCAAGTACACCTGGGCCAACGCCGCTTACGCGATGGCGGTGAACATCAACCGTTCGTTCAAACACTTCGGCTGGTGCTCGCGCATCCGTGGCGTGGAGTCGGGCGGTGAAGTCGAGAACCTGCCGGCCCACACCTTCCCGACGGATGACGGTGGCGTGGACATGAAGTGCCCGACCGAAATCGCTATCAGCGACCGCCGCGAAGCGGAACTGGCGAAGAACGGTTTCATGCCGCTGCTGCACAAGAAAAACACCGACTTCGCTGCCTTCATCGGCGCCCAGTCGCTGCAGAAACCGGCCGAATACGATGACCCGGATGCCACCGCCAACGCCAACCTGGCCGCGCGCCTGCCGTACCTGTTCGCCACCTGCCGTTTCGCCCACTACTTGAAATGCATCGTGCGCGACAAGATCGGTTCCTTCAAAGAGAAGGACGAGATGCAACGCTGGTTGCAGGACTGGATCCTCAACTACGTCGACGGTGACCCGGCGCACTCCACCGAAACCACCAAGGCCCAGCATCCATTGGCTGCCGCCGAAGTGATCGTGGAAGACGTCGAAGGCAACCCGGGGTACTACAACTCCAGGTTCTACCTGCGCCCGCACTACCAGCTCGAAGGGCTGACCGTGTCGCTGCGCCTGGTATCGAAGCTGCCTTCGGCGAAAGGCGCGTAATAAAGATCCGCCGGGATCGGGCTTTTTGTGGGAGCCGGGCTTGCCCGCGATGCAGGCGACGCGGTCTGTCAGTCAGACCGCAGTGATGCCATCGCGGGCAAGCCCGGCTCCCACAGAAAAGCACCGCCCTTGAGTTAACCAAATATCGTGGCTGAGTCCACACAGGGAGAAAACATGGCTGTTGATATTTTCATCAAGATCGGCGACATCAAGGGCGAGTCCATGGACAAGGCCCACAAGGACGAAATCGACGTGTTGAACTGGAGCTGGGGCATGGCCCAGTCCGGCAACATGCACGTGGGCGGTGGCGGCGGTGCGGGCAAGGTGAACATCCAGGACCTGTCGCTGACCAAGTACGTCGACAAGGCCTCGCCCAACCTGATGATGCACTGCGCGAGCGGCAAGCACATCGACAAGGTCACGCTGACCGTGCGCAAGGCCGGCGGTGAAAGCCAGGTCGAGTACATGATCATCAACCTGGAAGAAGTGCTGGTCACCTCCCTGAGCACCGGCGGTTCGGGCAGCGATGACCGCCTGACCGAAAACGTGACCCTGAACTTTGCCCAGGTGATGGTGGACTACCAGCCACAGAAAGCCGACGGCACCAAAGACGGCGGCGCGATCAAGTTTGGCTGGAACATTCGCTCCAACACCAAACGCTGATTGCCCCTGTAGCCGCCACCCCAAGTGGCGGCTGCAAGCCCCCTGTTCCTCTCGCAACCCGTCCGTGGAGCTGCTTTGGTGGTAACTGAAATTGCTTCCCGCGATCGCCTGCAACCGTCCCTGCTGGACCGGTTGACTGACGATGACCCGACCAATCCCAAGGAAAGCGCCGACAAACGCGTGCTGTCCCTGAGCCAATTGAAAGCCTCGGTGCTGCGTGACCTGACGTGGCTGCTCAACACCACTTCACTGCTCAACGCCGATGCCACGCTGCACACGCCTGCCGGTACGTCGGTGGTCAATTACGGGCTGCCGGCGCTGGCGGGCAACAGTGTCTCCAGTGTCGACATCAGCGCCCTGGAAGCCTTGATTCGACAAGCCATCGCCACCTTCGAGCCGCGCATCCTGCGCCACACCTTGCGGGTCAAGGCACGCGTCGGCCACGGTGAGATGAACCATAACGCCCTGAGTTTCGAGATCGAAGGCGACCTGTGGGCGCAGCCGGTGCCGTTGCGCCTGTTGCTGCAAACCGACCTGGACCTGGAGTCCGGCCATGTGCGTGTGGTGAACGCCGACCAGCGGAGACGCCCATGAACCCGCGCCTGCTGGAGCTGTACAACCAGGAACTGCACCACGTGCGCGAAAGCGCCGCCGAGTTCGCCAAGGAATACCCGAAGATCGCCAGTCGGCTGACCCTGTCCGGCATGGACTGCGCCGACCCGTACGTCGAACGCTTGCTCGAAGGCTTTGCGTATCTCACGGCCCGGGTCCAGCTCAAGCTCGACGCCGAGTACCCGACCTTCACCAACAACCTGCTGGAGATCGCCTACCCGCACTACCTGGCGCCGACCCCGTCGATGACCGTGGTGCAGTTGCAGGCCGATCCCGATGAAGGCTCCCTGGCCAGTGGTTTTCCACTGCCCCGCGACACCGTCCTGCGCGCCGCCTTGGGCCGCGAAACCCAGACCTGCTGCGAATACCGCACCGCGCACCCGGTGACGCTGTGGCCGTTGCAGGTCGCCCAGGCCGAGTACTTCGGCAACCCGTCCGCCGTGCTCGGGCGTTTGGCTGCCAGCGAACCCAAGGCCAAGGCCGGCCTGCGCCTGACCTTGCGTACCGGCGCCGAGCTGCCGTTCAACAGCCTGGCGCTGGATAATTTGCCGCTGTACCTCAGCGGTGCCGACGAGCAACCGTTCCGCCTCTACGAACAACTGCTGGGCAATGCCTGCGCGGTGTTCGCGCGCAAGCCCGGTGGTGACTGGGTTGAGCGCCTGCCGCCGGATGCCTTGCGCTCCCGGGGTTTCGATGACGCCGATGCGGCGATGCCGGTGGTGCCGCGGGCGTTCCAGGGCTATCGCTTGCTCCAGGAATACTTCGCCCTGCCCCACCGTTTTCTGTTCGTCGAATTCGCTGAACTGAGCCGCGCCGTCAAACGCTGTGACGGCCAGGAACTGGAACTGATCGTGCTGTTCGACCGTCACGATCCAAGCCTGGAAGGCAGCGTCGGCAAGGCGCAGTTCGTGCCGTTCTGCACCCCGGCAATCAACCTGTTTCCCAAGCGTGTGGACCGGATTCACTTGTCCGAGCGGGTCAACGAACACCATGTGATCGCCGACCGCACGCGACCGATGGATTTCGAGATTCACTCCTTGAGCGGCATCACGGGCCACGGCACCGGACCGGAGCAGCCGTTCCTGCCGTTCTACGCGGTACGCGATCCGTCGCGCTATGGCCGTGACCAGGCTTACTACACGGTGCGTCGCGAACCCCGCGTGTTGTCCAGCGACCAGCGCCGCAACGGGCCGCGCTCCACCTATGTGGGCAGCGAAACCTTCGTCAGCCTGGTGGACACCCAGCAAGCCCCGTACCGCCATGACCTGCGCCAACTGGGCGTGACCGCACTGTGCACTAACCGCGACTTGCCGCTGTTCATGAGCGTGGGCAACGGCAAGACCGACTTCACCCTGGCCGACAGTGCGCCGGTCTTGGCCGTGCGCTGCGTCGCCGGGCCAAGCCGCCCGCGCGCCAGCCATGCCCATGACGCCAAGGCCTGGCGCCTGATCAGCCAGTTGTCGTTGAACTACCTGTCGCTGAGCGAACAAGGCCAGGGCGCCGCCGCGCTGCGTGAACTGCTGCGCCTGTATGGCGACAGCAACGACGCCGCCCTGCAATTGCAGATCGAAGGCCTGCGGGAAGTCAGCAGCAAAGCGGTGACCCGCCGCCTGCCGATGCCCGGCCCGATCGTATTTGGCCGGGGCCTTGAGATCACTCTGGAATTTGATGAAAACGCGTTCCGCGGCACCGGCGTGTTCCTGCTCGGTGCGGTGTTTGAACGGTTCCTGGCACGCTATGTGTCGATCAACAGTTTTACCGAGACGGTGATCCGTACCACCGAACGCGGCGAGATCATGCGATGGAAAGCCAAGCCCGGACGCCGTCCGACCCTGTGAGTACCCTGGATGCGATGCATCAGGAGCCCTGGGAATATGACTTCTTCCAGGCGCTGCGGCGTATCGAGTGCGAATCGCCGGACCTGCCACGCCTGGGGCATTCCCTGCGCCTGGCGGATGACCCGCTGCGTCTCGGGCAGCAGGCCGATTGCACCTTTGCGCCGGCCACATTGGCCTCGGTCGAACCTGGGACTGAAGGCCAGCCGGCACGGCTGGAGCAGTTCTTCTTCGGCCTCGGCGGCCCCAACGGCCCGCTGCCGCTGCACATCACCGAGTACGTGCGTGAGCGCCAGCGCAACAACGCCGACAGCACCAGCAAGCGCTTCCTGGATGTGTTCCACCACCGCCTGTTGACCCTGTTTTATCGCGCCTGGGCCGAGGCACGGCCGACCGTCAGCCATGACCGCCCGGACGATGACTACTGGTCGGCGCGCCTCGCCGCATTGAGCGGTCGCGGCACCCCGAGCCTGCTCAACCAGGGCCTGATCCCCGACACCGCGAAGCTGCATTACAGCGGCCACCTGTCGGCACAAACCCGCTATCCGGACGGCCTGAAGGCGATTCTCGGCGAGTACTTCGGCCTGCCGGTGGAGATCGAAGAGTACATCGGCCAATGGCTGGAGCTGCCCGAACGCAGCCGCGTGAGTGTCAGCGCCAACCAGCTGGGCGTGGACTTTTGCCTGGGCAGCCATGTGTGGGACCGCCAGCATAAATTCCGCATCCGCCTGGGCCCGCTGAAGCTCGATGACTACATGGGCATGCTGCCCGGCAGCCAGCCGTTCAACGAGCTGGTGGCGTGGGTCGCCGAGTACCTGGGCCACGAACTGGACTGGGACCTGAACCTGGTTCTGCAACAACCGGAAGTGCCGGCCCTGCAACTCAACGGCCAGTTCCGCCTGGGCTTCAACACCTGGCTCGGCCAACCCGAGCATGACGCCAACGACCTAATCCTGGCCCGGCATTACGCCGAACACGCCAACACCTCAAGGAATCCAGAGCATGGGTGAAATCAGTCGCGCCGCACTGTTCGGCAAACTCAACAGCGTGGCCTACAAGGCCATCGAAGCCGCCACCGTGTTCTGCAAGCTGCGGGGCAACCCGTATGTGGAACTGGCCCACTGGTTTCACCAGTTGCTGCAACTGCAGGACTCTGACCTGCACCGCATCATTCGACAGTTCAATGTCGAGCCGGCGCGTCTGGCCCGCGACCTGACCGAAGCCCTGGACCGCCTGCCCCGTGGCTCGACGTCGATCACTGACTTGTCGTCCCATGTGGAAGAAGCGGTCGAGCGTGGCTGGGTCTACGGCAGCCTGATGTTTGGTGAAAGCCAGGTACGCACCGGTTACCTGGTGCTGGGAATTCTCAAGACGCCGAGCCTGCGCCATGCGCTGTTGGGCTTGTCCGGTGAGTTCGACAAGATCAAGGCCGAAGCCCTGAGCGAACGCTTTGACGAATACGTCGGCGACTCGCCCGAAAATGCACTGAGTGCCAGCGACGGTTTCAATGCCGGTGCAGTACCGGGCGAAGCCAGCGGCGCCATGGCCCCGAGCGCGATGGGCAAGCAGGAAGCCCTCAAGCGCTTCACCGTCGACCTGACCGAACAGGCCCGTAGCGGCAAGCTCGACCCGATCGTCGGGCGTGACGAAGAGATCCGCCAACTGGTGGACATCCTCATGCGTCGCCGCCAGAACAACCCGATCCTTACCGGTGAAGCCGGCGTCGGCAAGACCGCCGTGGTCGAAGGCTTCGCCCTGCGCATCGTCGCCGGCGACGTACCACCCGCGCTGAAAGATGTGGAACTGCGCAGCCTCGATGTCGGCCTGCTGCAAGCCGGCGCCAGTATGAAAGGCGAGTTCGAACAGCGCCTGCGCCAGGTCATCGAAGACGTCCAGGCCTCGCCGAAACCAATCATCCTGTTTATCGACGAAGCCCACACCCTGGTAGGTGCCGGTGGCGCCGCCGGGACCGGTGACGCGGCCAACCTGCTTAAACCCGCCCTCGCCCGCGGCACCTTGCGTACCGTGGCCGCCACCACCTGGGCCGAGTACAAGAAGCACATCGAAAAAGACCCGGCCCTGACCCGTCGCTTCCAGGTGGTGCAAGTGGCCGAGCCGTCGGAAGACAAGGCGTTGCTGATGATGCGCGGCGTGGCCTCGACCATGGAAAAACACCATCAGGTGCAGATTCTCGATGAAGCCTTGGAAGCTTCGGTGAAGCTGTCCCACCGCTACATTCCGGCGCGTCAATTGCCGGACAAATCCGTGAGCCTGCTGGACACCGCCTGCGCCCGCGTCGCCATCAGCCTGCATGCGGTGCCGGCGGAAGTCGACGACAGCCGCCGCCGTATCGAGGCACTGGAAACCGAGCTGCAAATCATCGCCCGCGAGCATGCGATCGGCATCGCCATCGGTGCGCGCCAGACCAACAGCGAAGCGCTGCTGAACGCCGAACGCGAACGCCTGGCCACCCTGGAAGCCCGTTGGGCCGAAGAGAAAACCCTGGTGGATGAGTTGCTCGCCACCCGTGCAACCCTGCGCGAGAAAGCCGGTGTTGTGGACAGCGGCAACGATGAGTTGCGCGCAAAACTGGTCGATCTGCAACAGCGCCTCTCCACACTGCAAGGCGAAACCCCGCTGATCCTGCCGACCGTGGACTACCAGGCGGTGGCCTCGGTGGTCGCCGACTGGACCGGCATCCCGGTGGGCCGCATGGCCCGCAACGAACTGGAGACGGTGCTCAACCTCGACCAGCACCTGAAGAAACGCATCATCGGCCAGGACCACGCCTTGCAGATGATCGCCAAGCGCATCCAGACCTCCCGCGCCGGCCTCGACAACCCGAGCAAGCCGATTGGCGTGTTCATGCTCGCCGGCACCTCCGGCGTGGGCAAGACCGAAACCGCCCTGGCCCTGGCCGAAGCCATGTACGGCGGTGAGCAGAACGTGATCACCATCAACATGAGCGAGTTCCAGGAAGCCCACACCGTGTCCACCCTCAAGGGCGCGCCACCGGGCTACATCGGCTACGGCGAGGGCGGCGTACTGACCGAAGCCGTGCGGCGCAAACCCTACAGCGTGGTGCTGCTGGACGAGGTGGAAAAAGCCCACCCGGACGTGCATGAAATCTTCTTCCAGGTGTTCGACAAAGGCGTGATGGAAGACGGCGAAGGCCGGGTGATCGACTTCAAGAACACCTTGATCCTGCTGACCACCAACGCCGGTACCGAGTTGATTTCCCAGGTCTGCAAAGACCCGGCGAACATCCCCGAGCCCGAGGAAATCGCCAAGGCCCTGCGCCAGCCGCTGCTGGAGATTTTCCCGCCGGCGCTGCTCGGCCGCCTGGTGACCATTCCGTACTACCCGCTGAGCGACGAGATGCTCAAGGCGATCACCCGCCTGCAACTCAACCGCATCAAGAAGCGCGTGGAGAACACCCACAAAGTCGCCTTCGATTACGACGACGAAGTCGTCGACCTGATCGTGTCCCGTTGCACCGAAACCGAAAGCGGCGGGCGGATGATCGACACCATCCTCACCAACAGCCTGCTGCCGGACATGAGTCGCGAATTCCTCACCCGCATGCTTGAAGGCAAGGCGCTGGCGGGCGTGCGGATCAGCACACGGGATAACGAATTGCACTACGACTTCAGCGACACTGAATAACTATTGTTGGAATACGGTCAGTGTGGGAGCTGGCTTGCCTGCGATAGCGGTCTGACATTCAACATTGATGTTGACTGATCCACCGTTATCGCAGGCAAGCCAGCTCCCACAGTTGATCCGGTTCCGTCAGTGATGACGACATTTACGGGACTACCGATGCTTTTTAACCAAGCCTCACGCCTGGCCAAGATCACCAGCCCCCTGGGGCCGGATGTGCTGCTGCTCAATGAAATGGGTGGCGGCGAAGAGCTGGGTCGGCTGTTCAATTTCGAACTGCAGCTGACCTCGCTGGACGCCAACATCGACCTCAACCAGTTGCTGGGCAAGCCCATGAGCCTGAACCTGCAACTGGCGGACGGTGGCGAGCGGCACTTCCACGGCATCGTCGCCCGCTGCAGCCAGAACATCGACCAGGGCCAGTTCGCCAGCTATCAGGTGACTTTGCGCCCGTGGTTGTGGCTGCTGAGCCGCACCTCCGACTGCCGGATTTTCCAGAACCTGAGCATCCCGCAGATCATCAAGCAGGTGTTTCGCGACCTGGGTTTTTCCGACTTCGAAGACGCCTTGAGCCGCCCGTACCGCGAGTGGGAATACTGCGTGCAGTACCGCGAGACCAGCTTCGATTTCGTCAGCCGCCTGATGGAACAGGAAGGCATCTACTACTTCTTCCGCCACGAGCAGGACCGCCACGTGCTGGTGCTGGCCGATGCCTACGGTGCCCACGCCAACGTGCCCGGCTACGCCTCGGTGCCTTACTACCCCAAGGACGAGCAGCAGCGCGAACGCGACCATATGCACAACTGGCACCTGGCACAGGAAGTACAACCCGGCTCCCTTGAGCTCAACGACTACGACTTCCAGCGTCCCAGCGCGAGCATAGACGTACGCTCGGCCATGCCGCGCCCGCACACCGCCGGCGACTACCCGCTGTACGACTACCCCGGCACCTACGTCAAAAGCGAAGACGGCGAACACTACGCCCGCACCCGCATCGAAGCCCTGCAAACCCTGCACGAACAAGTGGAGTTCAGCGGCAACGCCCGGGGCCTGGGTTCCGGCCACCTGTTCAGCCTCACCGGCTTCAGTCGCCGCGACCAGAACCGCGAATACCTGATCGTCGGCGCCCGCTACTACATCTCCCAGGAAAGCCTCGAAAGCGGCGGTGGCGCGCCTTCGGCCCAGTTCGAAAGCACCCTTACCTGCATCGACGCGCAACAGAGTTTCCGCCCACTGGCCAACACCTACCGGCCCATCGTCAAAGGCCCGCAGACCGCGCTGGTGGTGGGCCCCAAGGGCGAGGAAATCTGGACCGACCAATATGGCCGGGTCAAGGTGCATTTCTATTGGGACCGCCACGACCAGTCCAACGAAAACAGCTCATGCTGGATTCGCGTATCGCAGTCCTGGGCCGGAAAAAACTGGGGCTCGATGCAGATCCCACGGATCGGCCAGGAAGTGATCGTGAGCTTCCTGGAAGGCGATCCCGACCGGCCGATCATCACCGGCCGCGTGTACAACGCCGAGCAGACCGTGCCTTACGATCTGCCGGAAAACGCCACCCAAAGCGGGATGAAAAGCCGCTCCAGCAAAGGCGGCACACCAGCCAACTTCAATGAAATCCGCATGGAGGACAAGAAGGGGTTGGAGCAGTTGTACATCCATGCCGAGCGTAATCAGGACATCGTGGTGGAGGTGGATGAAAGTCATTCGGTGGGGCATGACCGGAACAAGAGTATTGGGCATAACGAGACGGTGACGATTGGCTCAAACCGCCTGCGGGTCGTGCGCAACAACGACACCGTGATTGTGGGCGGGGCCAAGTCCGACAGCGCCGCCACGACCTACACCGTCGAGGCTGGCGACAGTATTCGCCTGGTGTGCGGCGACAGTGTGATTGAGCTCAAGGCTGGCGGAGACATCAACCTGACCTGTGGCTCGTTCAACCTGTTTTCCACCGGCAGCAGCAAAATCCAGACGAAGGGCAAACTGGATATCAACCTTGGCAGCGACAAGGGCACGGTGCCCGGCGCCCAAGGCGTGCAAAGCACGATCAAGTCCGCCGTCGAATCAAAATTTCCCGGCAAGCCCGGCGCTGGTCAATAACGAGATTTCTCCACGATGAATTACCTGATCAACGAAGCCCAATTCACCCTGCCCGATGCAGAGGTACAGGACACCTCGATCAACATTCTCAAGTTCGCCAAGCTGGGCACCACGTTGGTGGTCAGCCGCAGCCCGTTGGCCGATGGCGAGACCTTGCAAGGCAACTTCGAGGGTCAACTTAAAAAGCTCGAACAGCAGGTCAAGGACCTTCGTTATTCGCCGGCGCAAGCCATCAAGGTGGGGCCGGCGCAGGACATCGACGCCTTTGAAGTGCAGAACCGTTTCAACAAAGGCAGCGACAATATTTACCAATATCAGTTGGCAATGCAGATACCCGGCACACGCAACCTGATCGCCTTGAGCTACGTCAAGACCCAGCCCCTGGGGCCTGCCGAGGCGGCTCATTGGGCAACGCTCAAGAACACGCTCAACTTTGCCGTCACCCCCTGAGCAGAGTCTGAACAATGAGTGAAGACCTCTGGGCTGCCCGCGAAGGCGACGCGCTGCTGCACACCTCGGTGATGGCCGATATTCTCGGCGGCGTGCTGGAAGTGGCCGCCTATGCCGCACTCACTACCGTGGGCTGCCTGGCCGTTGCAGGGGCGGTTTTCCTCGCGACCGGTGCGACCATCGCCACAGGCGGCGTTGCATTGGTCTTGGTAGTGGGGGCAGTCGTTGGGATCACCGCAGGGCTCACAGGGGCTGACCTGAAAATATCCAGTTGGTGCGAGTCCGCCGCCAACTGGGTGTTCCCGCCGGTGATCGATGCCTTCATCACCAGCGGTTCGGACAACGTCTTCATCAATGGCAAAAAAGCTGCCCGCGCCGCAGGCAAGATGACTGCGGTTCCGGTCGCACCCAGCGAACCGCCAGCCCCCAGCTTCCTGGACATGGCCGGGGAGTTTTTCTCACAGATGTGGCGCCCGACCGTCGCCTCCCCCGCCCCCGGCACCGAGCCTTGCCCGCTGGACACCGTGGGGTGCAACAAGCACCCGCCAATGCCCCTGCAATTCATTGCCGAGGGGTCCAGCTCGGTATTCATCAATGGCCAGCCTGCGGCGCGCAGTGGCGATCGCAGCACGTGCGACGCCAAGATCGGCACAGCCTCGGGCCTGATCTCGCCGGATGTGCGCATTGGTGGCGGAACCATCGTGGTGCAGGAGATTCGCAGCGGCAAGACGCCGGGCGTGGGTTTGGCGATTGCGGTGGTGATGGCGTTGCGGGGCAACCTGAAGTGTTTCTGGACCAAGCTACCGTGCCTGGTCGGTGGCTTGGTGGTGGGCGGTGCCATTTCGTATGCAACCAGCAAGGTCACCTCTGCGCTCAAGAGCGCCATGAATGGCTCGCCCAATCCGGTTCACAGCGCGACCGGGGCCAAGGTCCTGGGAGGGGACGAGGAGCTGGATTTCGTGCTGCCGGGTTTGCTCCCGATAGATTGGCAGCGTTTCTACAGCAGCCTCGACACACGCCAGGACGGTCTCTTCGGCGCGGGCTGGAGCGTTGCGTATGAAGTGTCGATTGAGATAGATGCAGACGAAAACCTGCTCTACATCGATGAGCAAGGACGCCGTCTGGAAATCGGCTACATCCCCTTGTCCGGCGGAGCATTCGACCCGGGCGAAGGCCTTGCGGTCAGGCGCAGTGCCGACGGCGCGGTATTGATCGAGAGCATCGACGGCCTGTATCGCCTGTTCGAGCCCGACCCGCTGAACAGCGCGCGGATGCGTCTGCAGCTGCTGGGTGATCGCAATGAAGGGCGGATCTTTCTCGACTACGACGCTCAGGGGCGGCTGTATCGCCTGCGCGACACCCATGACTTGATGCACGTCGAACTGAGCTACTCGGCTGAACACCCACGGCGCGTGAGCCACATCGAACGGCGTTATCTGCGCCAGGAACATTTCGATGCGCGCAGCGATGTGCTCGTCAGCTACCGCTATGACAGCAACGGCGACCTGGCTGAAGTGTTGGATGTGCAAGGCACAACCCTTCGACGCTTTGCTTATGACAATGGCCGGCGAATGGTCGAACACCAGTTGCCGAGTGGCCTGCGCTGCTTCTATCAATGGAGTGCAGTGACCGGCCCGGACGGTGAAGAGTGGCGCGTGAGCCGCCACTGGACAGACGCAGGCGATGAATACACCTTCGACTACGATCTCGACGCCGGCATTACCCGCGTGACCGATGGCCTGATGCGCGTCAGCACACGGCATTGGAACCCGCAGTACCAGATCACTCGCTACGTCGATAACCTGGGCCATACGTGGCAGTTCGAGTGGAGCGAAGATCGCCAGTTGCTCGGCGCGATTGACCCGCAAAACGGTCAGTGGCGCTTCAATTATGACGCGTCCGGCAACCTGAGCGCGGTGATCGATCCACTGTCCAGAACCAGCGGCACGCAGTGGCTCGCGCACTGGGCGTTGCCCCAAGTAGAGACCGACCTTGCGGGCAACAGTTGGCATTACCGCTACGATCAGCGAGGCAACTGCATCGAGGAAATCGACCCGCTGGGCAATAGCACGCGCTATGTCTACGACGGGTTCGGTCAACCGGTGCGCATCATCGATGCCACGGAAAAAACCAAAACGCTGCATTGGAACGAATGGAGCCAACTGGTCGAAGCGGTGGATTGCTCGGGTTATCCCACCCGTTATCAATACGATGCCTTTGGCAATCTGGTGGTGCAGACCAATGCGGAAGGTGAGTCGGTTCGCTACCGGTACGGTCCTCAGGGGCTATTGCTGGAATGCCAGCTCCCGGATGGCCGCGTGGAACAGTTCCAGCGCAGCGCCAGCGGTTACCTGACGGCCCATGTCGACCCGGCCGGCAGCACCACGCGCTATGCCTATGACCTGCGTGGCCTGGTCAAACAGCGCTGGGATGCGCACAACCGCACGGTCATGTTCGACCATGACGCCTATGGCCGATTGCGCAAGCTGACCAATGAGAACGGTGAAAGCTATCGCTTTGAGTGGGACGCGTGCGACCGCATGGTGCGGCAGCATGACCTCGACCAGAGTCAGCGCTGCTACACCTATGATCCGCTGGATGATGTTGTCGCCGTGGACTTCCTGCCGGGGACGGAAGGCGAACCGGTAGCGCCATTGTCACACCAGTTTCAGCGAGATCCGGTTGGACGCCTGGTCAGCAAAGTCACCGCCGACGGCACCACCGTTTACGAACATGATCTGAACGACCAACTGGTCGGCGTCACGTTCACCGCGATTGACGGTCAGCAGCAGCGACTGGGTTTCAGCTACGACGCACTGGGGCAACTGCTGCAGGAGCAAAGCACAGCGGGCTCCTTGCAGCATCACTACGACGAATTGGGGAACCTGATTCAGACCCAGTTGCCCGACGGTCGATGGCTCAACCGCCTCTACTACGGCAGCGGTCACCTGCATCAGTTGAATCTCGATGGGAAGGTCATCAGCGACTTCGAGCGTGATCGTTTGCATCGCGAAGTGCAGCGCACTCAAGGCCAACTCAGGACGAACACCGCGTATGACCGCAGTGGAAGGGTTCGCTCACGCCAGCGCCGCAGTATTGACCAACCGTGGCAGTTGCCGCCGTTGGTTGAGACTGACTACAGCTACGATCCCAGCGATAACCTGATCGGGCGTCGGCGTGTTGACCGTGTTCATGATCGTCAAGAGCAGTTGGGTTACGACAGTACCGAACGTATTCTCGTCAGCCACCAAGTAGGACAGACCGAAACCTTTGCTTATGACGCGGCAGCCAACCTGCTCGACGGCCCACGACAGGGTGGCTTGGTAAGGCATAACAGGCTGCTCACCTACCAAGACAAACGCTATAAATACGATGCTTTTGGTCGAATGATCGAAAAGCGTAGTGCTGTTCGAGGCTTGCAACGGTTTGCCTACGACGCAGAAAGCCGACTGGTTGAAGTGCGCAATGAAAACGGTAATGTGGTCAGGATGACCTACGACCCATTGGGCCGTCGCACTGAAAAAACAGAGCATGACAACGATGGCTATCCACTGGGGGTGACACGCTTCACCTGGGACGGATTACGCCTGCTGCAGGAACATAAACACAGTCAAACCAGCCTCTATATTTATGAGGACGAGGGTTACGAACCCCTTGCGCGTGTCGACGGTATGGGGCCGCTGCAAAAAATCCGCTATTACCACAACGACCTCAGTGGCCTACCGGAGCAGCTAACTGAGGATGACGGTCGTGATGTTTGGCGCGCGAGCTATCGGGTATGGGGTAACACATCGGAAGAGGTGCGTGAACCGTCCTACATTGAAGAACAGAACCTGCGATTTCAGGGGCAATACCTAGATCGGGAGATCGGGCTGCACTACAACACGTTCCGATTTTATGACCCTGATGTAGGCCGCTTTACGACAACCGACCCCATTGACTTGATGGGTGGAATCAATCTTTATCAGTACGCCCCAAATCCGGTCACATGGATCGATCCGTTGGGCTGGGCGTGCGGTCACCATGGGCATCACTCCGATCCGAAATTCATGGGCGGCAAACATAACCAAAAGCTGACAAAACTCACCGATACTGATCACAAACAGCTTCACCGCGATATGAACGACTTCCTGGTCGGAAAAACAAAAGTCGTCAATGGAAGCCCTGTACATATGCGGCCACAACGGGGCAACAGCGGCGCAAAAATTCAAGCAAACTTCACCAGAACTGAAAGGCTCCAGGCGCTTGCTGACTTCTACAAAGGAAAAGGGGCACAATACAAAGATGCTGTTGTCGACTTCTTCACACAACATCCGGGACTAAAGTAATGACTAGATTCTTGACCATCGCCTACGACTTAAGTGCCATCAATAATCATGCCTACTATTTTGAGGAGGCACCTGAAAACATATTTTGCAAGAGCTGTGGTTGCTGCATTGATCCTAGCTACCAACCCGCAGAACTTAGAACACCAAACAAAACTGATATTGGCGTAACTTATGATCGGAGGTTCATCGCATCACTGCGCTTCAAGGAATACATTGACAGTTTAGATCTGAACGTTGATTTTTCATTGATCAATGAAAAAAAACAACTATTTCTCATCCGACCCAAGCACGTTATCAGCTACAGCGCTCAACAGCAGGAAAACCTCTGCGGTACCTGTCATCAGTATTTTGACTGTGTGGCCCCTCTCCCGACATTCTATCAGGAAACTGGAAAACCTCTTGAGCACGGAATGTTTTTCACAAGTATTAGCTTCGGTAGCGGAAAGGAAAAAAGTCCTTCCATTATTCTCGGCATCGAAACGGCACTTGAGATTAAAAGCGCAATAAAGTCATTGAAATTCAGAGGAGCCGACATAAGCAAAATTATTTCTCCTCAAAATTAATTGGCATAAAGGGAGCCGATACAAATGGACGGGTTTATTTAGACTTACAGCCATAAGATAAATTAAATAAATCAGCCCTTCACCAGTATGTCACACCCGTTAACCGTTAGTTTTTCGAAGCGAACAATGCAATGAATCTGAGTATACTCATCCTACAAGAAAGTGACGCAGCCGCTCTGAATGAGCGTATCTGTATTCGCCATCTGGGCCACCACATTACGCAGATATTCATGACACTGTTGCCCAAGGTGAACATCAACGGCAGTAGTAAAATCGTCGTTTCTTTAGGCCCCCGCGGCGACGAAGACGTGTTTGACAATGTGTTGGGCGTGACAAACATATTTATAGAAGACTTCGACTTTAAACTTTTTTTATCCCTTGATCGTCTCAACCAAGACAAAAAACTTTTAGAGACATTACGAAATGCACTCATTGATATCGCTACGAAAAAAGGAATCAACGAGGCGACTGTTGAGGTCATAAACTCTACTGCTGACAGCGTCTTAGAAACACACTTTCAGCTGGAGACTTCGATTAAAAAGCTTGCAAAAAACAGCAAAGACAAAAAGCACAAAATTGCTATTTTCAGGCTCTTGAACGCAGAAGTCGGAGAAAGCTGGTATTGCAACGTGCAGGGTCCAACAAAAAACAAAACCTGGATGCACGAAGTCCCAACTTTCATTGATCGAAGTGATTTTTTCAAGAGCGCAGAACTCCACAAAAATAATTACAAGGTAAAAAATCGATTGGGGAACGTCGTTTTTGAGCTGACTTTTTAATAATTAATAAAAAACAGCTTTGAGGGGGCGGCCGTTTAATTACCGCACACCCATCTGCCCTCCTACGCCTATAAACTCAATTGGATGTACTAGGCAGAGAAAATCACTTATTAGGAGTTGCCTATGTCTCGCCACGAATTAATAAAGCTTATATTGAAAATCCAGCACAACGAAGGAACTGAAGAAGAGGCAAGTGCGAACATAGACTTATTGGCAAATAGTGTTTTAGATCCGGATGCTGTCGACTATATTTTCCAACATGACTGGACTGCTGAGTTCATCGCCGACAAAATTATTTCGTACATCCCCATAGTATTATAAAGTGCAATCCTTATAGGGTGAGCACTAGGCCTGAGAACTATAAAATGGGCAGATTTATTTAGGCCAATCATCATCAGGTAAATTAAATAAATCCGTGCCGGTCACCGGCGGGAAAGTTTTCTGAGAAGTAAAAAATGGGCACCTGGAATTACAATCCTTGGGAAAACGATGAAGCCGCCGACTGGTTTCAAGAATTTTGGAAACAACAGAATTTCGCAGTCCTGATCAACGAAATTAACCAGTTTGATCCCACTGAAGAACGTTATGACGCCTTTAGGGCTGCCTGTTATCTATTACAAACCCTGGGCAACCCCTATATATGGCCAGCGGAGCATTTGGCAGAACTGAAGCCCCTGATCCAGCACGCGATTTCAATACTGACGCAAATGATTGACCCAACCAATGAAGACTGGGGGTTTCTTGATATGTGGGGAGGCAGTGCTGATGTCATCAAGGCAGTGGAGGAGCAAGTCGACGCTCTAAAAACGCGCTTAGGCGAACTGGCTTAATCTGGCATACGTACCAGCCCCCAACAAAAAATGGGCACCCGACCCAGTCGGCGTGCCCATTTTTTATCCCGCGCTCACACTCGCATGTGCGTAGCGCAGGCTTCTTTACTTACGGATTGACGCTGTCTTTAAGCGACTTGCCTGGCTTGAACGCAACGGTGTTGCTCGCCTTGATTTTCACCGGCTCGCCGGTTTGCGGGTTTTTGCCGGTGCGGGCGCCGCGGTGGCGCTGCAGGAAGGTGCCGAAGCCCACCAGGGTGACGCTGTCCTTGCGATGCAGCGCGCCGGTGATTTCTTCAAGTACGGCGTTTAGTACGCGGTTGGCCTGTTCTTTGGTCAGGTCTGCTTTTTCTGCAATAGCGGCTGCGAGTTCTGGTTTACGCATAAGTGAAGCCTCTTTGACGGTTTTTTGTTGTTATGTCCGTGCTGCTCTCTATCGGAGCAGCGCCCAAGGCGCCGCAGGCTCTACTCTGCGGCAGACGGGAGTGAGGATGGCATGCCATCGGGGCCTGCGCCAGTCTCACGGCGACCTTTCTACGGTCAAAATGATGCTTATTCCGACAGAACGACCAGCATTTACGCCAGCAGCGGCGGAAGTTCTTTGTTGAGGGCCAGTTTTTCCATCACGGCCGTGCCGGTCAGGGCGTAGCCCAGCAGTCGGCCGCTGGCGTCGCGGCACAGAGCCTTGATGTCGCCGCCCTGCCCTTCGACGCTCCACACGCCTTCGGTGCCCCGTGGCGGTGGCGAGACGACCAGCGGGCAGATCGGGGTTTTTACCGTGACGGGCATAGGGCCGTAGCTGACGGCCGTCGCGTTACCCGCCAGGGTCTGGGCCAGGGCGCGGGCGCAGCTCATCAGGGGCATTACGTACAGCAGGTTCAGGCCATCGACCTCGGCGCAGTCGCCCAGGGCGTAGATGTTGGCGTGGGAGGTCTTGAGGTGGCGGTCGACCATGATCCCGCGGTTGATCTGCAACCCGGCGGCGGCGGCCAGGTCGACACGGGGGCGCAGGCCGATAGCAGACACCACCAGGTCACACTGGATCACTTCGCCATCAGACAAGTGGGCTTCCAGGCCGTCAGCGGTGCGCTGCAGGCGATTGAGCACCGGGCCCAGGTGGAAACGCGCCCCCAGGCCTTCCAGACCGGCCTGCACCGCTGCGGCGGCTGCCGGGTGCAGCAGGGTCGGCATGACTTGCTCGCACGGCGCCACCAGGTCGATCTCGTAGCCGCCGAGGATCAGGTCGTTGGCGAACTCGCAGCCGATCAGCCCGGCACCCAGCAACAGCACCCGGCGTTTTCCGGCCGCAGCGGCACGAAAGCGTGCGTAGTCTTCGAGGTCGTTGATCGGGAAAATCAGCTCGGCGGCGTCGCCCTGTACCGGCACCCGCACGGTTTCTGCGCCCCAGGCCAGGATCAGGTCGCGATAGGCCACCGCTTCCTCACCGATCCACAAGCGCTTGTGGCCCGGGTCGATGCCACTGATGCGGGTGTGGGTACGCACTTCGGCCTTCAGTTGCTCGGCCATGGCGCCCGGTTCCGCCATGCTCAGGCCGTCGGCTTCCTTGTTCTTGCCAAAGCCGGTGGAGAGCATGGGCTTGGAGTAGGAGCGCCCGTCATCTGCGGTGATCAGCAACAGCGGGGTTTCGCTATCGAGCTTGCGAAACTCCCGAGCCAGGTTGTAACCGGCCAAACCCGTGCCGACGATCACGACAGGTGCGTTCATTCCTTTCTCCTTGTAGTACGTTTCTTGAATTGCGATTTAAATCAGCAATCAGCCGATTTCGATCATTTCGAAATCCATTTTGCCCACGCCGCAGTCCGGGCACAGCCAGTCTTCGGGGACGTCCTGCCACAGGGTGCCCGGCGCGATGCCGTCATCCGGCCATCCGTCTTTCTCGTCGTAGATCAGGCCACAGACGACACATTGCCACTTCTTCATTACTTGTTTCCTCAGGTCCAGGCGCGTTGGCCGACGGTCGATAGATGCAACCTTGCCGTGCGGCTCAGGGCGTTTTGTACTGATCAGCAGGCGCAGATGCAAGCATGATCGACGCATGGGCCTGGCGCACTCCGGCAAAAGTCCAGGGCACCATGGTAAGCTCGCCGCCTCATTAACTGCCAATAATGACCCTCCGTGCCGCATTCAAACGCCCTTCCCGCTGCTTGCCGATGGCTGACCCAGAGCCTTCTGAGCCCACTGCCCGCGCCGCTGACACTCAACTGGCTGTTCGATGAAGGTTCGCTGACCCGGCGCCTGACGCGCCTGTCCGACGATGGCTTCAGCGTGACGCCGTTGTTCGAAGGCTGGCAGCCACTGCGAGACGACGAATGCGCCACCCTGGACTTGCCCGCCGCCAGCATCGGCTGGGTGCGCGAGGTGTATTTGCGTGGCCATGGCCAGCCGTGGGTGTTTGCCCGCAGCGTGGCGGCCCGCAGCGCCTTGCAGGGCGACGGCTTGCACATGGACGAGTTGGGCAGCCGGTCTCTCGGGGAATTGCTGTTTTGTGACCACGCCTTCACGCGCCAGGCCATCGAGGTGTGCCGCTACCCACGGGAATGGCTGCCCCCGGCGGACCAGGCCGATCACCTGTGGGCACGCCGCTCGCGCTTCGACCGCGGGCCGCTGAGCGTGCTGGTGGCTGAAATCTTCCTGCCGCCCCTGTGGCAAGCCGTGCACGACCATCCGGAGCGTTTCTGATGTACCAGCGCCTGCTCAAATCCCTGAATCACCTGAACCCAAGGGCCTGGGACTTCATCCAGTTGACCCGCATGGACAAGCCCATCGGCATTTACCTGCTGCTGTGGCCCACGCTGTGGGCGCTGTGGATTGCCGGCAAGGGTTCGCCATCGCTGCTCAATATCCTGATCTTCGTGCTCGGCGTGGTACTCACCCGGGCCGGCGGTTGCGTCATCAATGACTGGGCCGATCGCAAGGTCGACGGCCATGTGAAACGCACCGAACAGCGCCCGCTGGTCAGCGGCAGGATCAGCTCGAAAGAGGCCCTGGTGTTCTTCGCGGTGCTGATGGTCATCAGTTTCCTGCTGGTGTTGCTGACCAACTCCATGACGATCTGGCTGTCCCTGGGCGGCCTCGCGCTGGCGGCCAGCTACCCGTTCATGAAGCGCTACACCTATTACCCGCAGGTGGTATTGGGCGCGGCGTTCTCGTGGGGCATGCCGATGGCGTTCACCGCCGAGACGGGCAGCCTGCCCGCCGCGGCATGGCTGTTGTACATCGCCAACCTGTTGTGGACGGTGGGATACGACACGTACTACGCCATGACCGACCGCGACGATGACCTGAAAATCGGGGTCAAATCCACCGCGATTCTGTTCGGCGATGCCGACCGGGTGATCATCCTGACCCTGCAGGGCCTGGCACTGGTGTGCCTGTGGCTGGCGGGGATGCGTTTTGAGTTGGGCGGCTGGTTCCACCTGGGCTTGCTGGCGGCGGCCGGGTGTTTTGCCTGGGAGTTCTGGTACACCCGGGACAAGGACCGGCTCAAATGCTTCAAGGCGTTTTTGCACAACCACTGGGCCGGGTTGGCGATTTTTGTCGGGATTGTCGCGGACTACGGATTTCGGTGAGAGGCCAGGCCCCTCACCCTTATCCGGCTCACATCAAGGCTTGGCGACCTTCCACGCCCCGTCCATTTTGCCTTCGCCGGTCATGTCACCGGCCTTCTTGTCCATGATGAAGGTGTAGAGCGGCTTGCCGCTGTAGGCCCACTGGCTTTTCTGGTCGTCACGGGTGATCACGGTCCACTTGCCCATGGGCTTGTCGGTGGATTCGGCCATCAACGGCGGCCAGTTGGTGGCGCACTTGTCGTTGCACATGGATTTGCCATCAGCGTCCTTGGCAAAGGTGTAGAGGGTCATGCCGTTGTGGTCCACCAGCATCCCGTCCTTGGTCATCGCCGGGTCTGCCGCAAACGCCAGTGTCGGCAGCGTTAACGCGGCCGTTACCAGCAGGGCTTTCCAGGAAAAAGTACTGTGAGTCATGGGAACCTTCCTTTTGTGGTTGTCAGGATTCGGACCCAAAGCGTAGTCCAGAGAGGCAAGGATTGCCCAGGCGACTAAATTACTGTCACACGACTGCAATAATTCCGTTATCTAATGCGGCGCAAGACAGTTAAATGACAAGAGGATTTAGCATGGTTGGCAGGAGCATTCTGATCGTTGACGACGAAGCGCCCATTCGCGAGATGATCGCCGTTGCGTTGGAAATGGCCGGCTATGACTGCCTGGAGGCGGAGAACTCCCAGCAGGCCCATGCCATTATCGTCGACCGCAAGCCGGACCTGATCCTGCTGGACTGGATGCTGCCCGGCACCTCCGGCATCGAACTGGCCCGCCGCCTCAAGCGTGACGAGCTGACCGGGGATATCCCGATCATCATGCTCACCGCCAAGGGCGAAGAGGACAACAAGATCCAGGGCCTGGAAGTCGGCGCCGATGACTACATCACCAAGCCCTTTTCCCCACGGGAACTGGTCGCCCGTCTGAAAGCCGTTCTGCGCCGTGCCGGCCCCACCGATGGTGAAGCGCCGATCGAAGTCGACGGCCTGATTCTGGACCCGATCAGCCACCGCGTGACCATCGACGGCAAACCCGCCGAGATGGGCCCTACCGAATACCGCCTGCTGCAATTCTTCATGACCCACCAGGAGCGCGCCTACACCCGCGGCCAACTGCTGGACCAGGTCTGGGGCGGCAATGTGTATGTGGAAGAGCGCACCGTCGACGTGCATATCCGCCGCTTGCGCAAAGCCTTGGGCGACGCTTACGAGAATCTGGTACAAACCGTGCGCGGCACCGGCTACCGGTTTTCCACCAAAGGCTGAGCCAGCCCGAACTGCCCAGACAGCTGAAAGGACGCGTGTTTAAGTGAACCAAAACTGGCATGGCACCCTGATCCGCCACATGCTCCTGTTGATCACCGGCTGCCTGCTGGTGGGCCTGGTCAGCGGCTATTACGGCTGGAGCCTGGCCGTCGGCCTGGGCCTTTACCTGGGCTGGACCCTCAAGCAACTGCTGCGCCTGCACGAATGGCTGCGCCAGCACAAACCCGACGAAGCACCACCCGATGGCTACGGCCTGTGGGGCGAGGTGTTCGACAGCATCTACCACCTGCAACGCCGCGACCAGCGCGTACGCGGGCGCCTGCAAGCGGTGATCGACCGGGTGCAGGAGTCCACCGCCGCACTGAAAGACGCGGTGATCATGCTCGACAGCGACGGCAACCTGGAATGGTGGAACCGCGCCGCAGAGACCTTGCTGGGCCTCAAGACGCCCCAGGACAGCGGCCAGCCGGTGACCAACCTGGTGCGCCACCCGCGTTTCAAGGAGTACTTCGAGCAGGACAACTACGAAGAAGCCCTGGAAATACCGTCACCGACCAACGACCGCGTGCGTATCCAGCTGTACCTGACGCGCTACGGCAATAATGAACATTTGATGCTGGTGCGCGATGTCACACGCATCCATCAGCTGGAACAGATGCGCAAGGACTTCGTCGCCAACGTCTCCCACGAACTGCGCACACCGCTGACGGTGATCTGCGGTTATCTGGAGACGCTGCTCGATAACGTCGAAGACGTGAACCCGCGCTGGACCCGTGCCCTGCAACAGATGCAGCAGCAAGGCTCGCGCATGCAAACCCTGCTCAACGACCTGCTGTTGCTGGCCAAGCTGGAAGCCACCGATTACCCCTCGGACAACCATCCGGTGCCGGTGCAAAGCCTGTTGCAGACGATCAAGAGCGACGCCCAGGCATTGTCCGGGCAGCGTGAGCAGCAGATCACCCTTGAAGCCGACCCGTCGATCCTGCTCAAGGGCAGCGAGGGCGAGCTGCGCAGCGCGTTTTCCAACCTGGTGTTCAACGCCGTCAAATACACCCAGGACAAAGGCAACATCCGCATCCGCTGGTGGGCCGACGACCAGGGCGCACACCTCAGCGTACAGGACTCCGGGATGGGCATCGACGCCAAGCATTTGCCGCGCCTCACCGAGCGTTTCTACCGCGTCGACTCCAGCCGTAACTCCAACACCGGCGGCACCGGGCTCGGCCTGGCCATCGTCAAGCATGTGCTGCTGCGCCATCGCGCGCGACTGGAAATCAGCAGTGTGTTGGGCCATGGTAGTACCTTTACCTGCCATTTTCCGCCGGCACAGATGACACGTTCCCGGGTCATTCATCAGGACGAGTGACCCTCCGCCCGGCAGCCGCCACTAGGCAAGCGCCCCGTCAGCCGCTACATTGGCGGACTTGCGCCTGCCTTTCAGGCCCACCTGCTCACCCTTTTCGATTAGACGGAACCCGCAAAACCCCATCATGGACCCTTCCCCTGGCATCACCCTCGCGACACTCTTCGCCGACTTCGGCATGATTCTTTTTGCACTGATCCTGGTACTGCTCAACGGCTTTTTCGTTGCGGCGGAATTTGCCATGGTCAAACTGCGCTCGACCCGGGTCGAGGCCATCGCCCACAAGAACGGCTGGCGCGGGCAGATCCTGCGCACCGTACACAGCCAGCTCGACGCCTATCTGTCGGCCTGCCAGTTGGGTATCACCCTCGCCTCCCTGGGCCTGGGCTGGGTCGGTGAACCGGCCTTTGCGCACATCCTCGAGCCGTTGCTGGGCGCAATCGGTGTGCAGTCGCCGGAAGTGATCAAGGGCGTGTCGTTCTTTGCCGCCTTCTTCGTCATCTCGTACCTGCACATCGTGGTCGGTGAACTGGCGCCCAAGTCCTGGGCCATTCGCAAGCCCGAGTTGCTGTCGCTGTGGACCGCCGTGCCGCTGTACCTGTTCTACTGGGCCATGTACCCGGCGATCTACCTGCTCAACGCCAGTGCCAACGCCATCCTGCGCATCGCCGGCCAAGGCGAGCCTGGCCCGCACCACGAGCACCATTACAGCCGTGAAGAACTGAAACTGATCCTGCACTCCAGCCGTGGCCAGGACCCGAGCGACCAAGGCATGCGCGTGTTGGCCTCCGCCGTGGAAATGGGCGAGCTGGAAGTGGTGGACTGGGCCAACTCCCGGGAAGACCTGGTGACCCTGGACTTCAACGCACCGCTCAAGGAAATCCTGGCGCTGTTCCGTCGCCACAAGTTCAGCCGCTACCCGGTGTACGACGCCGTGCGCAACGAGTTCGTCGGCCTGCTGCACATCAAGGACCTGCTGCTGGAACTGGCGGCCCTGGACCACATTCCCGAGTCGTTCAACCTGGCCGAGCTGACCCGCCCGCTGGAACGCGTATCGCGCCATATGCCGCTGTCGCAACTGCTCGAGCAGTTCCGTAAAGGCGGCGCGCACTTCGCCTTGGTGGAAGAGGCCGACGGCAAGGTCATCGGCTACCTGACCATGGAAGACGTGCTGGAAGTACTGGTAGGCGACATCCAGGACGAACACCGCAAGGCCGAGCGCGGCATCCTCGCTTACCAGCCGGGCAAATTGCTGGTGCGTGGCGACACGCCGCTGTTCAAGGTGGAGCGCCTGCTGGGCGTCGACCTGGACCACATCGAGGCCGAAACCCTGGCCGGGCTGATCTACGACACCCTGAAACGGGTGCCGGAAGAGGAAGAAGTGCTGGAAGTCGAAGGCCTGCGCATCATCATCAAGAAGATGAAAGGGCCGAAGATCGTGTTGGCCAAGGTGCTATTGCTGGATTAAGCCTTACCGCGTGCCCAACGCAAAGTTGGGCAACGCCTGCACCGGCTGGTTGAATTCATAGGGAATCGACACCAGCCCCGACGCCGTCGTGCGCTGCACCACAAAATGCAGATGCGGCCCGCTGCTGTTGCCGGTATTGCCCGACAGCGCCAGCGGGCTGCCCACCGCCACGCGCTGCCCTTCCCTGACGCTGACCGACCCTTGCTTGAGGTGCAGGTACACGCCTTGCGTGCCGTCATCGTGCTGCACCCGCACGAAATTGCCCGATGGATCGCTGCCGCGCCCGCTCTGCTCGTTCTCGGTTTTCAGTACGACACCGCCACGTGCCGCGATGATTGGCGTGCCTTCAGGCATGGCAATGTCCATCGCATAACGGCTTTTGAGCTCGGAGTGGCTGAAGGTACCGTTGGGGCCTTGGGTGAGACGGAACGGCCCGCCACGCCAGGGCAAGGGATAACGATAGGAAGCGGGTTGCGACGGATATACAGGCTTGGGAATCACCCGCTCCTGATACACAAACGCCTGCGCCCCGGGCGTGTACCGGTCGCTGAAGACCACAGCGCCGTCGGCGTCGATGGATTTGTAGAGGGTCATGGACATCGCCGGCATGACAACGGCGAACAGTCCACACAACAGCAGTGAGCGCACGAGCATCAGGTTGGCCTGCCAGGGACGACTGGATGGCAGGCTAACAAGGGATCATGACAGTGCTATGTGAACCTTCCACTGCCCCTGTGGCGAAGGAGCCTGCGTGGCGAGGGAGCTTGCTCCCGTTGGGGCGCGAAGCGGCCCTGATAAAGTCACTGCGGTTCTGCAAAACAGACTGCGCCAAAGTTCTCGGGGCTGCTGCGCAGCCAACGGGAGCAAGCTCCCTCGCCACAGGTAAAGCGTTAACGCTGTCACGCACCCGGCACAAAATGCTTCTGTGCGGTCCCGCGGGCGATCAGCCGCGAAATGTAGTCAAGCTTCTGCGCATCCTGGTCGATAAACCGGAAGGTCAGTTGCAGCCAGTCACTGTCGGGCTTGGGCTCGTAGGCCACCACGGCATGCAGGTAGCCATTCAGACGCGCCACTTCAGCGTTCTCACCCTGCTCCAGGTCGAGCACGGCGCTTTCCAGTACCTGAGGCAGGATTTCACCACGACGCACCACCAGCAGCGCCTCCTTGATACTCAGGGCCTTGATCACACACTGCTGGGTGCCACTGGACAGGCGCAACTGGCCCTGGCCACGACCGCTGGCAGGCGACGCTGCCGCAGCCACCTGCACCGGCGGGCTGTTGAGCAGGCCTTTGCTGGGCGCGGCCACCGGGGCCGGCTTGACTGCGTCAGGCTTGCCACCAGTGAGGGCGCTGAGGGAATCGTTACCGAACGCCGAGTTCATCTTGGTCGGTGCGCTGGCGATCAGCGCGTCGAGGCGGCCAATCTTGTTCAGTGCCTGCTTGACCTTGTTCAGCAACTGCTCGTTGGTGAATGGCTTGCTGACGTAGCCGGAAACCCCGGCCTGGATCGCCTGCACCACGTTTTCCTTGTCGCCACGGCTGGTCACCATGACGAAAGGCATGGCTTTGAGATGAGGCTGTTCACGGCACCAGGTCAACAGTTCCAGGCCGGACATTTCCGGCATTTCCCAGTCGCACAGCACCATGTCGAAGGTTTCGCGCATCAGGATGGCCTGGGCCTTTTTGCCGTTCACCGCATCTTCGATCTTGATCCCCGGGAAGTAGTTACGCAGGCACTTCTTCACCAGGTCGCGAATAAACGAGGCGTCATCCACCACCAATACACTGACTTTGCTCATCGACCCTTCATCCTATAAAAACCCCGGCAAGCATAACGCTTCGCTGATGGCGTTTTGCCAAAAATTCCAACACCACAAACGAAAACGCCCGACCAAAGGCCGGGCGTTTATTTCTCGGGCAATCTTACTTATCGTCAGGAACGCCCGGAACATTAGGGATTTGATCGGTCGTACCTTCAACTTCTGCTTTCATCCGCTTGAGGCCCATGTGCCGCACGTCGGTACCCCGCACCAGGTAAATCACCAGTTCCGAGATGTTGCGTGCGTGGTCGCCGATGCGTTCCAGCGAACGCAGTACCCAGATGATGCTCAGTACCCGTGAGATAGAGCGCGGGTCTTCCATCATGTAGGTCGCCAGTTCGCGCAGCGCCGTCTTGTATTCGCGGTCGATGGTCTTGTCGTATTGAGCCACCGACAACGCCAGCTCGGCGTCGAAACGGGCAAACGCGTCGAGGGCGTCGCGAACCATGTTGCGCACCTGGTCACCGATGTGGCGCACTTCGACATAACCACGCGGCGCTTCGCCTTCCTCACACAACTGGATGGCGCGGCGGGCGATCTTGGTGGCTTCGTCACCGATGCGCTCCAGGTCGATCACCGACTTGGAGATGCTGATGATCAAACGCAGGTCGGACGCCGCCGGCTGACGACGGGCCAGGATGCGCAGGCATTCTTCGTCGATGTTGCGTTCCATCTGGTTGATCTGGTCATCGATCTCGCGCACTTGCTGGGCCAGGCCCGAGTCGGCCTCGATCAGCGCGGTGACGGCGTCGTTGACTTGCTTCTCCACCAGCCCGCCCATGGCCAGGAGGTGGCTGCGCACCTCCTCAAGCTCGGCGTTGAACTGCGCGGAGATGTGATGGGTAAGGCCTTCTTTGCTAATCATGTTGGCGTCCTTGGAACGTCCAGTAAGGTGCGGTCGACCGCAGCATCAGTTCAGTGAGCAACCAGCCACCTGCTAGCCGTAGCGACCGGTGATGTAGTCTTCGGTCTGCTTCTTCGCCGGGTTGGTGAACAGGGTATCGGTGTCGCCAAATTCCACCAGCTTGCCCATGTACATGAACGCGGTGTAGTCGGAAACCCGCGCCGCCTGTTGCATGTTGTGGGTCACGATGACGATGGTGAACTTGGATTTAAGTTCGTAGATCAGCTCTTCGACTTTCAACGTGGAGATGGGGTCGAGTGCCGAGCACGGTTCATCGAGCAGCAGCACTTCCGGCTCCACGGCGATGGTGCGGGCGATCACCAGACGTTGCTGCTGGCCGCCGGACAAACCGAGGGCCGACTCGTGCAGGCGGTCCTTGACCTCGTCCCACAGCGCCGCGCCTTTCAGTGCCCACTCAACGGCTTCGTCGAGGACGCGCTTTTTGTTGATGCCCTGGATGCGCAGGCCGTAGACCACGTTTTCGTAGATGGTCTTGGGAAACGGGTTGGGCTTCTGGAACACCATGCCCACCCGGCGCCGCAGCTCGGCCACGTCTTCGCCCTTGCGGTAGATGTTGGTGCCGTACAGGTTGATCGCGCCCTCGACGCGGCAGCCGTCCACCAGATCGTTCATCCGGTTGAAGGTGCGCAGCAGGGTCGACTTGCCGCAACCGGACGGGCCGATGAAGGCGGTCACGCGCTGCTTCGGAATGTTCATGCTGACGTCGTACAGCGCCTGCTTGTCGCCGTAGTACAGGCTCAGGCCCGGTACTTCGATGGCCACGGTTTCCTGGGCCAGGCTCAGGCTCTGCTTGTCGCGACCCAGGGCTGACATGTTGATGCCGTGGGAATGGGTTTCATGTTGCATGGGATGCTCCCTGTGCTACCAATTCGTTCGTTGAACCGCCGGGGCGGTTTACCCAAAATCTGTGTCTAGCGCTAACCCTGTGGGAGCTGGCTTGCCTGCGATGGCATCACCGCGGTGTACCTGTTCAACCGAGTCGCCGGCATCGCAGGCAAGCCAGCTCCCACAGGTGCCCGCTTAACTGTCCAGCGCTTTGTATTTTTCGCGCAGGTGGTTACGAATCCACACCGCCGACAAGTTGAGCGTGGCGATCACCAGCACCAGCAGCAAGGCGGTGGCGTACACCAGCGGCCGCGCGGCTTCGACGTTGGGGCTCTGGAAGCCGACGTCATAGATATGGAAGCCCAGGTGCATGATCTTCTGGTCCAGGTGCAGGTACGGGTAGTTGCCGTCCACCGGCAGCGACGGCGCCAGTTTCACCACACCCACCAGCATCAGCGGCGCCACTTCACCCGCGGCGCGGGCCACGGCGAGGATCATGCCGGTCATCATCGCCGGGCTGGCCATCGGCAGCACGATCTTCCACAGCGTTTCCGCCTTGGTCGCGCCCAGTGCCAGAGAACCTTCACGTACGGTGCGAGGAATCCGCGCCAAGCCTTCTTCAGTGGCCACGATCACCACCGGTACCGCCAGCAGCGCCAGGGTCAGGGATGCCCAGAGCAGGCCAGGCGTACCGAAGGTCGGTGCCGGCAAGGCCTCGGCGAAGAACAGCCGGTCAACCGAGCCGCCCAGTACGTACACAAAGAAGCCAAGGCCGAACACGCCGTAAACGATGGCGGGTACACCGGCCAGGTTGTTCACCGCGATGCGGATGATCCGCGTCAGGGTGTTCTGCTTGGCGTATTCACGCAGGTACACCGCCGCCAGCACGCCGAACGGGGTCACGATCATCGCCATGATCAGGGTCATCATCACGGTGCCGAAGATCGCCGGGAAAATCCCGCCTTCGGTGTTGGCTTCCCGTGGATCGTCGCTGAGGAATTCCCAGACCTTGCTGAAGTAGAAACCAACCTTGGTCATGTAGCCCATGGCGTTCGGCTGGTAAGCGTGCACCACCTTGCCAATGCCGATTTCGATTTCTTTGCCGTTGGCATCGCGGGCGGTCAGGCTGTCGCGGTTGAACTGGGTGTGCAGGTCGGCCAGGCGGGCTTCGATGTCCTTGTAGCGGTTGTTCAGTTCGGCGCGGCCGCTGTCCATGTCGGCCTGGGCGGTGGCGTCCAGCTTGCCTTCCAGCTCCAGCTTGCGACCGTGCAGGCGGATGCGTTCGAGGCCGGCGTTGATGGCGCCGATGTCGGACTTCTCGAGGGTCTTGAGCTGGGCCGCGAGCTTGTTGACGCGGTCCACGCGGGCTTGCAGTTCCGGCCAGGCCGCCTCGCCTTCGGCGATCACCTTGCCGTCCTGCTTGACGTTGACCAGGGTGCCGTAGAAGTTGCCCCACTCACGACGCTCGATGGCCATCAACTCGACCGGCTTGGTCTGGTTGGTCAGCCACTCGCCGACGATCCAGGTGAAGTCATTGCCGTTCAAGTCACGGTTGCCGACCTTGATCAGCTCGCGGGTCATGAACTCTGGGCCTTGGTCCGGCACCGGCAAGCCAGCGCTTTTCAGGCGCTCGCGGGGCACTTCTTCTTTCTGTACCACTTCGCCGACGACGATGTGATTTTCCTGGCCCGGCACGTTGTAGTTGGCCTGGATCAGGTCGGCCGGCCAGAAGTGGCCCAGGCCACGCACGGCAATCACGGCCAGCAAACCAATGGTCATGATGACCGCGATGGACACCGCGCCACCGCTGATCCAGACGCCCGGGGCGCCGCTCTTGAACCATCCATTCAGGGAGTTCTGTTTCACAGACTTCTACCTTTCTTAAAGCGACGAGTATTTCTTGCGCAGACGCTGACGAATCAGCTCGGCGAGGGTGTTCATGATGAAGGTGAACAGCAGCAGCACCAGCGCCGAGAGGAACAGCACGCGGTAGTGGCTGCCGCCGACTTCCGATTCGGGCATTTCCACCGCGACGTTGGCTGCCAGGGTGCGCAGGCCTTCAAACAGGTTCATCTCCATCACCGGCGTGTTGCCGGTGGCCATCAGCACGATCATGGTTTCACCGACCGCGCGGCCCATGCCGATCATCAGCGCCGAGAAGATGCCCGGGCTGGCGGTCAGGATCACGACGCGGGTCATGGTCTGCCATGGCGTGGCGCCCAGGGCCAGGGAGCCCAGGGTCAGGCCGCGCGGCACGCTGAACACGGCGTCTTCGGCGATGGAGTAGATGTTCGGGATCACCGCGAAACCCATGGCCAGGCCGACTACCAGGGCGTTGCGCTGGTCGTAGGTGATGCCCAGGTCGTGGGAGATCCACATGCGCATGTCGCCGCCGAAGAACCAGGTTTCCAGGTACGGGCTCATGTACAACGAGAGCCAGCCCACAAACAGGATCACCGGGATCAGGATCGCGCTTTCCCAGCCATCCGGGACCCGCAGGCGGATCGACTCAGGCAGGCGGCTGAAGATGAAGCCGGCCACCAGGATGCCAATCGGCAGCAGCATCAGCAGGCTGAAAATCCCCGGCAGGTGCCCTTCGACATACGGCGCCAGGAACAGGCCGGCGAAGAAGCCGAGGATCACCGTCGGCATCGCTTCCATCAATTCGATCACCGGCTTGACCTTGCGGCGCAGGCTCGGGGCCATGAAGTAAGCGGTGTAGATCGCAGCGGCAACGGCCAGTGGTGCGGCCAGCAGCATGGCGTAGAACGCGGCCTTCAGGGTACCGAAGGTCAGGGGCGCCAGGCTCATCTTGGGTTCGAAGTCGGTATTGGCGGCGGTCGATTGCCAGACGTATTTAGGCTCGTCGTAGTTTTCGTACCAGACCTTGCTCCACAGCGCGCTCCAGGAAACTTCCGGGTGCGGGTTGTCCAGCAGCAGCGGTTGCAGCTTGCCGCCGGCCTCGACGATCACCCGGTTGGCTCGTGGCGACATGCCGAAGATACCGTTGCCGTCGACCACCTGGTCCACCAGCAACGTGCGGTGGGCGGTGCTGTGGAACACGCCGAACTTGCCGGAAGCGTCGAGAGCGGTGAAGCCTTTGCGACGTTCTTCAGCAGTGATTTCAACGATAGGCGCGGTGCCCATCTGGAAGGTACGGATCTGCTTCAGGCGTTGTTCGCCGTCCGGGTCGCGGGCCATGAACCACTGCGCCAGGCCACCGCTGGAGTTACCGATGATCAGCGAGATGCCGCCCACCAGCTGGGTGCTGGCCGTGACTTGCGCCACGCCGTCTTCCAATAACTTGTAGCGACCGTTGAGGCTCTTGTCCCGCAGGCTGAAAACGTCGGCCTGGGCGCGACCGTTGATCACGTACAGCCACTGCTGGCGCGGATCAACGAAGATGGCTTTGACCGGCTCGGTCATTTGCGGCAGTTCGATGCGCTTCTGCTCGGTGGTGACTTCCTCGGTCATCATGTTTTCTTCACGGCTGATGGACAGCACGTTCAGATGGGCACCACTGGAACCGGCCACCACCAGCGTCGAGTCGGTCGCATTCAAGGCGACATGCTCAAGGGAGCGGCCCTGTTCGTCGAGGACGATCGGTGTTTCGCCGTAAGGGTATTCGACGGCGGGCGAGATGGTCTTCTTGCCGTCCGGGTACGACACTTTATAGGTGTGGCGGAACACCAGGGACTGGCCGTTGGACAGGCCCAGGATCACCAGCGGGCTGCCGGGCTGGTCTTCACCAATGGAGGCGACTGTCACGCCCGCCGGCAACGGCAGGTCAACGCGCTTGAGTTCGGCACCCGTGTCAACGTTGAAGAACAGCGCCTGGCCCTTGTCGGAAACCCGCATGGCGACCTGGTTCTGTTCTTCCATGGAGATCATCAGCGGCTTGCCGGCGTCCTGCAGCCAGGCAGGCGCCAGGGCCTCTTCCTTGGTCAGGTTGGCGCCGTGGAACAGCGGCGCGACCACGTAGGCGAGGAAGAAGAAGATCAAGGTGATAGCGCCCAGGACGGCAAGGCCGCCCACCAGCACGTACCAACGGGTCAGGCGATCCTTTAGCGCGCGGATGCGGCGCTTGCGTTGCAGCTCAGGCGTATTGAAATCAATGCGCTTGGGGGGAGAAGTCGTCGTCATGGTGGAATTGGCCAGATCATTCATGCGCACACCCTAGCGATCCTGTATGACAGAAAAATGACAATGCAGTGACGCAAGAAATCCGCCGCGTAGCAGGGCTGGCAGCGGATTAAAAAATGGGAGGCAAGGTCCAGGTCTTACAGACCCCGCCCGGGCCTTGAACCGTGGGTAAACCGCGGTTCAAGGCAGGTTTACCGGCGGCTTATTTGCCACCTTCTTTCAGGCCCAGGTCAGCCAGTGCCTTGGCGGCAACTTTGGCTGGCAGCGGGATGTAGCCGTCTTTCACTACCACTTCCTGGCCCTGTTTGGACAGAACCAGCTTCACGAACTCGGCTTCCAGCGGGGCCAGAGGCTTGTTCGGGGCTTTGTTGACGTAGACGTAGAGGAAGCGCGACAGCGGGTATTTGCCGTTCAGGGCGTTTTCTTCGCTGTCTTCGATGAAGTCAGTGCTGCCTTTCTTGGCCAGGGCCACGGTTTTCACGCTGGCGGTTTTGTAACCGATGCCCGAGTAACCGATGCCGTTCAGCGAGGAGCTGATGGACTGCACAACCGACGCCGAACCAGGTTGTTCGTTCACGTTAGGCTTGTAGTCGCCTTTGCACAGGGCTTCTTCCTTGAAGTAGCCGTAGGTGCCGGATACCGAGTTGCGACCGAACAGTTGCACTGGCTTGTTGGCCAGGTCGCCGGTCACGCCCAGGTCGCCCCAGGTCTTGACGTCAGCCTTGGCGCCGCACAGACGAGTCGAGGAGAAGATCGCGTCGACTTGTTCCATGGTCAGGTGCTGGATCGGGTTGTCCTTGTGCACGAACACGGCCAGGGCATCCACCGCAACCGGGATCGCGGTTGGCTTGTAGCCGTACTTCTGCTCGAAGGCAGCCAGTTCGGTGTCCTTCATCTTGCGGCTCATCGGGCCCAGGTTGGAGGTGCCTTCAGTCAGTGCAGGAGGTGCAGTGGCGGAGCCGGCGGCCTGAATCTGGATGTTGACGTTCGGGTATTCCTTCTTGTAACCCTCAGCCCACAGGGTCATCAGGTTTGCCAGGGTATCGGAACCAACGCTGGACAGGTTGCCCGACACACCAGTGGTCTTCACGTAAGCCGGAATCGCCGGGTCAACACCAGCGGCCACCGCGTTAGCGGTCGCAACGCCAGCAGCGACAAAAGTCATTGCCGCCATCAAACGTTTCAGTTTCATGCCTTGCTCCTAGCAGATAGGGATAGTTGGATCGGGGCCAAGTATCGGTAGGCCGTGTGAACACACTATGTCTGGAATATGACAATTAGATGAAAGGCCAGCATTTATGAAAAAGCTGACAGGAAGGAGAAACGTCAATAAATCCGGGGCTTGCGAGGAGGTTGGAGCGATTTCGTGGAAACAATCTGTAATCGTTGTAAGGCAAAATCTGTGGCGAGGGAGGCCCCAC
>NZ_JACAPW010000025.1:0-196408 GCF_013385495.1 Pseudomonas sp. F8002
AGTGGGGCGAATTATAGACTTCAAGAATCTGCCGTCAAGGGTTAATTACGCTTTTGTTGCAGAAGATGGTTTTTTAGCAATAAGACGGGGAATTCGGCGCGTCACCGGTGGTATACGCAGGACCAGAAGCACCACCCCTATAGATGCATAGATAGCCCACTCCTTCAGATCTGCCCGCACGATCCACAACATATGCAGCAAACCAAGCCCGAGAATCACGTAAACCAAACGATGCAGTTTCTTCCAGCGCGCACCAAGGCGACGCTGACTGTATCGGTTGGAGGTGACTGCCAGCACCAATAGAGAAAGGAATCCCAAGGTACCCACAATAATGTAAGGCCGCTTCCGTAGCTCAACCCCCAACTGCGACCAATCCAACCCAAGGATAAACACGCAGTAAGCAGCGAGATGCAAAACCACATAGGCAAAGCACCACAATCCCAGTTGCCGTCGCACGGCGATCCACCCCGCCCAACCACTGAGCTTCTGCAACGGTGTCATACCCAGGGTTATTAACAACAGAATCAAGGTGCCAAGCCCGAGCCGATCCATCAGCACCTTGCCCGGGTCAGGTCCCAGCGCAAAGCTCCAGGCCTCGTACAGCCAGAACAGCGGCCACACCGCCGCTGCTATAAAGACGCCGATGCGCCAGATCGGATAGCGCATCAATAGTTCTTCCGCAGATCGAGGCCCGTATAAAGAGAAGCGACTTCATCGGCGTAGCCGTTGAACATTTGTGTCTCACGCACATTGGGACTGAACAGCCCGCTGGGCAACCGCCGCTCCCGCGCCTGGGTCCAACGCGGATGGTCGACGGTAGGATTCACATTTGCGTAAAACCCATACTCACTCGCGGCAATACTTTGCCAGGTGGTTTTCGGCTGCTCGCTGACCAGGCTGATGCGCACGATCGACTTGACGCTCTTGAATCCGTACTTCCACGGCACCACCAACCGCAACGGCGCGCCGTTCTGGTTCGGCAGCTCCCGCCCATACATGCCCACCGCAAGGATCGCCAGGGGATTCATCGCCTCATCCAATCGCAGCCCTTCTACATAAGGCCAGTCGATCAAGGCGAAGTTGGACCGCTGCCCCGGCATGCTCTTGGGATCCTGCAGGGTTTCAAAACGGATGTACTTGGCGTTCGAGGTCGGTTCGACGTGCTTGAGCAGTTCCGATATAGGGAACCCTATCCACGGAATGACCATCGACCACGCCTCTACACAGCGCAGTCGATAGATTCGCTCTTCCAACTGATAGGGCTTCATGAAGTCTTCAAGCGCATAGCGCCCAGGTTTGGCGACCTCACCATCTATCACCACACTCCACGGCTCAGTCTTCAGAGATCCGGCATTGGCTGCAGGGTCGCCCTTGTCCGTACCGAACTCATAGAAGTTGTTGTAGTGGGTTGCGTCCTTGAAAGGGGTGATGGCCTCGTCCTTGACGGTAATCGCCTGCCATTTGGTACCCGGCAGCTTTTCGGCAAACCAGCCAGGTGCATTGCCCGGCTCGACATCGGCATAACGTGCCGCATCATCCGCACTGGCCCAACGCGGCAGGCTGCTGGCAGCCAGGCCGGCAAGCGCACCACCGAGCAAGCTGCGGCGAGAGAAATAGAGGGATTCAGGCGTGACATCCGATTCTTGGCAATCAGACGCTTTGGGAAACTTGATTAACATGGCAACTCCGCAGCTTTGGAGGACAGATGCACCAATAGACTGCGGAGTATGGGGGAAATTACATTAAGGCAACGTTTTGCGCTGACGAAGATGCAGAAGGTACTGCACCGGGCCGGACGCGGCATACACAAGGAAAGCCAGCAGCAGGATTCGCGGCGGATCACTGAAGACCACGGCAAACACCAGCACCACTGCCAGGATAGCGACAAACGGCACACGCCCTTTGAGATCCAGCTCCTTGAAGCTGTTGTACTTGATATTGCTGACCATCAGCATGCCGGCCGCCGCAACCATCAAGGCCACCAGGAACGACATCTTGGAACCCTGGATACCGTAGTCGCTGAATGCCCAGACAATACCGGCTACCACACCCGCCGCAGCCGGGCTGGCCAAGCCAATGAAGTAGCGCTTGTCGGCAGTCCCCACCTGGGTATTGAACCGCGCCAGACGCAATGCCGCGCCCGCCACATAGATGAAGGCAACCATCCAGCCAACCTTGCCCATATCACCCAGCGCCCAGGCAAATGCCAGCAGCGCCGGCGCCACACCAAAGGCAACCATGTCCGACAGCGAGTCATACTCGGCGCCGAAGGCACTCTGGGTGTTGGTCATCCGCGCAACCCGGCCATCCAGGCCATCAAGGACCATGGCGACGAAGATCGCAATCGCAGCAAAACCAAAGTACTTGCTGGCCCCGGCCGCATCGCCGGCCGCCAACGCACTCTGGGCACTCATGGAATTGATGATGGAGTAGAACCCCGCGAACAGGTTCGCAGTGGTGAACAGATTGGGCAGAAGATAGATGCCACGATGCCGGACTTTACGGCCTTCAGCATCGTGCCCTTCTTCGACATGTTCATCGATCGGTAGCAGGCTTTCGGCGTCAGAGGCCTGGTTTGGCTCTTCGGGACGTTCGCTCATGGACTTTACCTTGCAACGGTGTGAAAAATTTCGACAGAAACTTGCGGCGAGTGTTCGCCCGCAAACGATGCAGCTTTATACCAGAACCTGCCCCGCAAACGAAAAAACGCGGCCTAAGCCGCGTTTTCCCTTGATCCGTACGACTTAGTTTTTGGCTTTGTCGACGATCTTGTTGGCACCGATCCACGGCATCATGGAGCGCAGTTGCTCGCCGATGATCTCGATACCGTGAGCGGCGTTGTTACGACGCTTGGCGGTCATCGAAGGGTAGCCGGTTGCACCTTCGCTGATGAACATTTTGGCGTATTCGCCGTCCTGAATACGTTTCAGGGCGTTGCGCATGGCCTGACGGGACTCGGCGTTGATCACTTCCGGGCCAGTCACGTACTCGCCGTATTCGGCGTTGTTGGAGATCGAGTAGTTCATGTTGGCGATACCGCCTTCGTACATGAGGTCAACGATCAGCTTCAGTTCGTGCAAGCATTCGAAATAGGCCATTTCCGGCGCGTAGCCAGCTTCAACCAGGGTTTCGAAACCGGCCTTGACCAGCTCAACGGTACCGCCGCACAGAACGGCTTGTTCGCCGAACAGGTCGGTTTCAGTCTCGTCCTTGAAGGTGGTTTCGATGATGCCGGTACGACCGCCACCCACGCCAGCAGCGTAGGACAGTGCGACGTTCTTGGCGTTGCCCGAGGCGTCCTGGTAGATCGCGATCAGGTCAGGGATACCGCCGCCTTTGACGAACTCGGAGCGCACGGTGTGGCCCGGTGCTTTCGGCGCGATCATGATCACGTCGAGGTCGGCGCGCGGCACAACCTGGTTGTAGTGGATCGCGAAGCCGTGGGAGAAGGCCAGGGTGGCGCCCTTCTTGATGTTCGGCTCGATTTCGTTCTTGTACAGCGCGGACTGGAACTCGTCCGGGGTCAGGATCATGACCAGGTCGGCAGCCGCAACAGCAGAAGCAACGTCAGTCACTTTCAGGCCGTGGGCTTCAGCCTTGGCAACAGTGGCCGAGCCTTTGCGCAGGCCAACAGTCACGTCAACGCCGGAATCTTTCAGGTTGCACGCTTGGGCGTGGCCCTGGGAACCGTAGCCGATGATGGCGACTTTTTTGCCCTGGATGATCGACAGGTCACAATCTTTATCGTAATAAACTTTCATGAGGTTCCTCTATATATCCAGGCCGTTTAAGGCCATTCGCTAAATTTGAGTTAGATGCTGAGTACTTTGTCGCCACGAGCAATCCCGGTGACGCCACTGCGTACAGTTTCCAGAATCGAGGCCGTCCCGATCGACTGGATGAAGCTGTCCAGCTTGTCGCTTGTACCGGTCAGTTGAACGGTATAAACGCTGGCGCTCACATCGACGATCTGCCCGCGATAAATGTCGGTCGTGCGCTTGATCTCGGCCCGTTGTGCACCCGTGGCCTTGACCTTGACCAGCATCAGCTCACGCTCGATGTGGGCACTCTCCGACAAGTCGACCAGCTTGACCACTTCGATCAGCTTGTTGAGGTTCTTGGTGATCTGCTCGATCACCTCATCATGGCCAACGGTGGTCAGCGTCAGACGCGACAAGGTCGGGTCTTCGGTCGGCGCCACGGTCAGGCTTTCGATGTTGTAGTTGCGTTGCGAAAACAGTCCGACCACACGTGACAGAGCGCCCGGTTCGTTCTCCAGAAGCAGGGAGATAATGTGCCGCATGATTAGGTACGCTCCGTCTTGTTCAGCCACATATCGCGCATGGAGCCGTCTTTGATCTGCATCGGGTAGACGTGCTCGCTGGTGTCGACCTGAATATCGAGGAACACCAGGCGGTCCTTCATGGCGAACGCCTCTTCCATCATCGGCTTCAAATCCTTCAGATCGGTGATGCGCATGCCGACATGGCCATAGGCTTCAACCAATTTGACGAAGTCAGGCAGAGACTCCATGTAGGAATGGGAGTGACGGCTGCCGTAGCTCATGTCCTGCCACTGACGAACCATGCCCAGTACACCGTTGTTCAGGCAGACGATCTTCACCGGCAAGCCATACTGCAGGCACGTCGACAGTTCCTGGATGTTCATCTGGATACTGCCTTCGCCGGTGACGCATGCAACGTCAGTATCCGGAAAGCTCAGCTTCACACCCATGGCCGCAGGGAAACCAAAGCCCATCGTGCCCAGGCCACCGGAGTTGATCCAGCGGTTAGGCTTGTCGAACTTGTAGTACTGCGCCGCGAACATCTGGTGCTGGCCCACATCGGAGGTCACAAAGGCATCGCCTTTGGTCACTTCGCACAGGGTTTCGATCACGGTCTGTGGCTTGATGACGCTGCCATCACCCTTGTCGTAAGGGAACAGGCCGCGATCACCGCGCCACTCGTCGATCTGCTTCCACCAGCTGGCAACGGAATCCTTGTTCGGGGCTTCGCCGATTTCCTTCAGCGCAGCGACCATTTCGGTCAGCACGCTTTCCACAGGACCAACGATAGGCACGTCGGCCTTGATGGTCTTGGAGATGGATGCCGGGTCGATATCGATGTGGATGATCTTGGCATTCGGGCAGAACTTGCTCGCGCCATTGATCACCCGGTCATCGAACCGCGCACCGACGGCGAGGATCACGTCAGCATGGTGCATGGCCAGGTTGGCGGTGTAGCTGCCGTGCATGCCGAGCATGCCGACGAACTGACGGTCCGAACCCGGGAACGCGCCGAGGCCCATCAAGGTGTTGGTGACTGGCAGGTTGAGCAGCTTGGCCAGCTCGGTCAGCGGTGCAGAACCGCCGCCCAGAATCACCCCACCACCCGAATAGAGCACCGGACGCTTGGCCGCCAACAGCATTTCCGCCGCCTTGCGGATTTGCCCCGAGTGCCCGCGAACGGCCGGGCTGTAGGAACGCAGCTTGGCTTTCTTCGGGAAGATGTATTCGAATTTTTCCGCCGGGTTGGTCATGTCTTTCGGGATATCGACCACCACAGGGCCCGGGCGACCGGACTGTGCGAGGTAGAACGCCTTCTTCATGACTTCCGGGATTTCCGAGGCATGCTTGATCATGAAGCTGTGTTTCACGATCGGCCGGGAAATACCGATCATGTCGGTTTCCTGGAATGCATCGGTACCGACCATGGTGCTCGCAACCTGGCCGGAAATGATCACCATCGGGATGGAGTCCATATAGGCCGTCGCGATGCCGGTAATGGCATTGGTCGCGCCAGGGCCGGAAGTCACCAGTACCACACCGGCTTTACCGGTGGCACGGGCGTAACCGTCAGCCATATGGGTAGCAGCTTGTTCGTGGCGAACCAGGATGTGGGTAACAGCCGGTTCCTTGAACAGTGCGTCGTAGACATGCAGCAGAGCACCACCTGGGTACCCGTAGATATAGTCGACGCCTTCGTCACGCAAAAAGCGGACGAGCATCTCACCGCCAGATAAAAGCTCCACGTTGTTCACCTCTAAAACGCCAGAATACCGTCCGTTAAAAACCGACGGGTCTTAATAGGTTTACTTCTCAGCAGAGCATGAGCGACGGTGGTCGCCGACTACGTCAGCACTGACTGAGCAAGTATTGGGAGCGTCCCAAGTGTTGCGGGATTTTCCCACCCAGCGCGAGGTAACGCGTTGCGGGTGTAACAGGTCGGCGCGGGTATGCGCCTCATGATCTGCTGAGTGGGTCTGCTTCTGGCAGTCCCTCTACAGCGGACTTTGGATTCTTCTGTTTCAGCCCCTCCAAGTCAAGCAATAATTGCGCTTTTTTCCAACTAAGCGCATGAGAACGTAGAAGAAAGGGGCTTGAGGAGGGATAAAACTCGCCTGAATGGCGCAAAGCGGTAGAAATATGCGCAAGACTGCCGGAAAAACCGGCAGCCAGGCAATTAACGAGCGTCGACGATCAGTTGATCGAACTTTTTCAGCGCAGTCCGCAGGCCAAGGCTCTCAAGTGGCCGATCGGCGTAAACCATCTCGGCCATCTCCAGAATCCCCGACGCATTGGGCAATGGCAGGTCCTGTTCGAGGATTTGCTTCATCCGTGTCAGGAAAATCCATTGCAGCCACTGGTGAAAGTCCAGCGTGTCGACGGAAAAAGGCTCAACACTGCTCAAGGCTTCAGCACTGGGGGACACTTCGTCCCACCAGCCCTGCAAGCGCAGTTCGCGCTCGATCAACAACAACTGTTCGGCAATCGCCGGAAAGCGTGCATCCATCAGAGGCTTACCTTGGCTTTTTGCCGAGCCTGGGCGGCGCCGGCAGCATCGCCTTGCTTCTCGCGGGCATCACCGATCAAGCTCCACAGGCTGGCCTGCAGGTCTGGACGGCCATTGGCCAGGGTCAGGCCGCGGCGGGCAAATTGTTCAGCTTGTGGGGCATCGCCTTGGGCCATGCGAACCTGAGCCAGGCGGTATAGCACTTGCGGTTCACGCGGTGCCACGCGCTGGGCGCGCTCGAGGCTCGACGATGCGCCGTTCAAATCGCCACCCGACTGCTGCTGTTGGGCAGTGGTGAGCAACGCCAGCACCGGGCCATCCAACTGCTCATCGGCTGACAGACCGCCGGCACTGCTGGCGGAAGGAATTCCACTCGGCGTCGACGGCATGTTGTAGGTGCCCTGGTTGATCGGTGCCGTTTGAATCGGCGTGGCGTCGATCGGGCCCGATGTACTTGGGCCTGGGGTCCACGGCTGAGTACTGATCGGAGCCGAGGTGGCAGCACCACCACCCGGGATCATCACCACTACACCGGAGTCCTGAGGCACGGCTTGCGCCTGGGGCCGGGCCTGGGCGGGACGGTTGGTAACGGTTTGGCGGAAGCCGCCGTTGGCCGAGATCCGGTCGTTGTTGGACACCGTTGTACTGGAGTCCACCACCGGAATAGAGCCCCGCTCCACGCTGGCGCAACCACCGAGCAATGCCAAAACTGTAATAGCTGGAATCAACAACTTGTTCACGTGAAACCCTCTTTGCTTAATTCATCCAGCCCTTGACCCAATCCATCACCGATTCAGCACTGGCGGGCGCACTGGCTCCGCAGGCTGCACCGGGTGGTGGCTCGCTGCCGCGAATATACGGCATCTGCACCGCGCCCGGACAGTTGGCATCGGAACCCTGGCCGGTGTGCGGATCGATCCAGGCCTGGACGATATTGTCCGGCTGCGGCATGTTCAGCGGCAGTGGATCGGCCTTTTTCATGAAACTGGTCCATACCTGCAACGCGCCGGTGGCACCGGTAAACGGCGTCTTGCCGTTGTCATCACGCCCCAGCCAAACCACTGCCAGCAGGTCCTGGCTGAACCCTGCGAACCAGCTGTCCCGCGAATCGTTACTGGTACCGCTCTTGCCAGCCAGTGTCAGGTTGGCCGGCAGCACGTTGTAGGCCGAGCGCCCGGTACCTTCGCGCATCACGCGCTGCATGGCGTTCTGGATCAGGTAGATCGAGGCCGGGTCAAAGCGTTGCTGAATCTGGAACGGATAACGCTTGAGCGGTTCGCCTTCGGCCGTCAACACGCTCCGGATTCCACGCATCGGCGTATTGAAACCACCGTTGGCCAGGGTCTGGTACATGGTCGCCACTTCCATCGGGCTCATCGCACCCGCACCCAACAGCATCGATGGGAACGCCGGGAACTCGCGAGTGATGCCCAACCGGCCGAGCGTCTTGAGCACGTTCGGCACGCCCAGCTCAAGGCCGAGGCGGGAAGTCGAGATGTTGTAGGAGTGCGCCAAGCCCTGGTACAGGAAAATCGTACCGTGGGAGCGACGATCAAAGTTATGCGGCGTCCACATCTGGCCATCAGCCCCTTTGACCGACAGCGGGTCATCGGACAGCCAACTGGTCAGCGTGTACTTGCTCGGTTTTTCCAGCGCGGTCAGGTACACCGCCGGCTTGACCAGCGAGCCAATCGGCCGCACCGCGTCCAGCGCCCGGTTGAACCCGGCAAAGCTGGCCTGGCGACTGCCGATCATGGCCTGGACTTCGCCGGTTTCCGGGTTGGTCACCACCATCGCAGCCTCGACGTCGTCAGAGCCTTTACGACCTGTCAGGCGTTTGAACGTGTCATTGACCGACGCTTCGGCCTTCATCTGCAGGATCGGGTCGAAACTGGTGAAGATCCGCAGGCCTTCTTCGGTCAAGTCTTCGTCGCGGTAGTCTTCACGCAGTTGGCGTTTGACCAGGTCGATAAAGCCCGGGAAGGAGCTGTCGGCGAGCTTGCCGCGGGTGGTTACACCCAGTGGCATTTTCTTCGCGGCGGCCACTTGTTCAGGGGTGGCGACACCTTGCTGCTCAAGTACATCCAGCACCAGGTTACGGCGCTCCAGCGCCCGCTCCGGGTTGCGACGCGGGTTGTAGTAGGACGGCCCCTTGACCATGCCCACCAGCAGCGCCACCTGGTGCAACTTCAGCTCGGACAACGGCTGGCCGAAGAAGAACTGGCTGGCCAGACCAAAACCGTGGACGGCACGCTGACCGTCCTGGCCAACGAACACTTCATTGAGGTACGCCTCAAGAATTTCCTGCTTGCTGTAGTGCAGCTCCAGCAGCATCGCCATCATGGCTTCGGTCAGCTTGCGGGTCAGGCTGCGCTCGTTGGTCAGGTAGAAGTTCTTGACCAATTGCTGTGTCAGCGTACTGCCGCCCTGGGTCATCTTGCCGCCGGAGGTGTTGACCCAGATGGCGCGCGCGATGGACTTCGGTGATACGCCCCAGTGGCTGTAGAAATCCCGGTCTTCGACGGCGATCAGGGTATCCAGCAGGTAAGGCGGCACCTGATCGATCTTGATCAGGATGCGGTCTTCCAGGTTTTTCGGATAAATCCCACCGATCATTAAGGGTTCCAGGCGCACCACCGGCAACTTCGAGCCGTTGAGCGAGGACAGTTCGGCTACGTAGTCGCCAGAGAAACGCACGCGCACCGGCTGGGGTTTTTCCAGGCCTTCATAGAACTGGAAGCCGCGGGTGTTCAGGTCAACCGTGTTGCCGCTGACGGCAGCGGCGCCGGGGCCATTGCTCACGGGTTCGCGGCGATAGCCCAGGGCATCGAGCTCGGTGAGGAAGTCATCCTTGCTCAGCTTCTGGCCGCTGAACAGTTCCAGCGGGCGCGCGTAGACCTTGGCCGGAATGGTCCAGCGCTTGCCGGAGAACTTCTCCTGGACCACGGCATCGAGGTAAACCGCGAAGCCGGCGATCACGACAAGCCCTACCAGGCTGAGCTTAAGCGCCCAGCCCAGCCAAGGGCGCAGGCCGCGGGAAGGAGGTTTTTTACGGGAACGGGGAGATCGGGTACGAGTCATGGCGGCGGATTATACGCACTTTATTGATGACCAACATGAGCCGGACAGCGGTTTGCACGACCGCCTGTAGGAGCCATAATGCCCGCCATGAATTTTCCCAGACTCTGAAGGATCGCCCGTGAGCCAGTCCCTGATTGCTGCCCTGCAAAACCCGGCCCTGTTTCCCCATCCGGTGGATCAGTTCCAAGTCATCGAGACCCATATTTCCTGGGTCCTGCTCACTGGGCCCTATGCTTACAAGATGAAGAAGCCGGTGAATTTCGGTTTCCTCGATTTCACCACCCTGCAAGCCCGCGGACACTTCTGCAATGAAGAGCTGCGCCTCAACCAGCGCCTGACCGATGATTTGTATCTTGAAGTGTTGCCGATCACCGGCAGCGCCGAGGCACCGCAGTTGGGCGGCGACGGTCCGGTGGTCGACTACATGCTGAAAATGCGCCAGTTCCCGCAAAGCCAACTGCTCAGCACTCTGCAGGCCAACGGCGAACTGACCAGCGCGCACATCGACGAAATGGCCAGGCAGATCGCGCATTTTCACCTGAATGCCCCGAAAGTCCCGGCCACTAACTCTGCTGGCACGCCGCACGATGTCATGGCACCGGTGCTTCAGAACTTCGAGCAGATCCGTCCGTTCCTCAGCGACAAGGCCGACCTGGCACAACTGGACGCCTTGCAGGCCTGGGCCGAAAGCAGCTTCGAGCGCCTCAAGCCACTGTTCGAACAACGCAAGCTCAACGGCTTCACCCGCGAATGCCACGGTGATATCCACCTGGGCAACGCCACGATGATTGATGGCCACGTGGTCATCTTCGACTGCATCGAGTTCAACGAGCCGTTCCGCTTCACCGACGTGTATGCCGACACCGGCTTTTTGGCGATGGACCTGGAAGACCGCGGCCTCAAGAGCCTGGCACGACGCTTCATCAGCCAGTACCTGGAGCTGACCGGCGACTATCAAGGCCTGGAAGTACTGAACTTCTATAAAGCCTACCGCGCCCTGGTACGCGCGAAGATCGCGCTGTTCAGCATGCCTTCCGAGGCGGATGCGGTGCAGCGCGCTACCACCCTGCGCCAGTACCGCAACTACGCCAACCTGGCAGAAAGCTACAGCACCATCCCATCGCGCTTCCTGGCCATCACCCATGGCGTATCGGCCGTTGGCAAAAGCCATGTATCCATGCGCCTCGTAGAAGCATTGGGGGCGATTCGCCTGCGTTCGGACGTAGAGCGCAAGCGCCTGTTCGGCGAGCAGAAGGTCGAGAACACGCCGCAGGCCGGGATCTACGCCGCAGACGCCAGCGCCGCGACCTACGCGCGCCTGAACGAAATCGCCGACACCGTACTGCGCGCCGGTTTCCCGGTGGTATTGGACGCGACCTTCCTCAAGCGAGAACAACGCGACGCGGCGGCCAAGATCGCCGAGGCCACCGGCGCGCCATTCCTGATCCTTGACTGCAATGCGCCACAGGCGGTAATCGCCGCTTGGCTGGCACAACGTCAGGCGGACAAGAACGACCCTTCCGACGCCACCCTGGCCATCATCGAAGAACAGCAGGCCACCCGTGACCCGCTCAGCGCCGAGGAGTTGCTGCTCAGCAAGCGCGTGGAGACCAATGAAAGCGGGACCCTGGACGCATTGGTGGCACATATTCGCCAGCGTCTGCCGGGGCTGTAAGAAATATTTCTTGGTCGTGCAGCCTTCCGGGGCTCACGGCCGAGAAATAGTGGCACTATAATGGCGCCATAATTCCAACACGGGAGTCGCCATTGTGAGCCAGCCGAAGCTACTTGATACCCCGCTGTACGCGCTTCTGCATAAAGATGATATCCGCGGCTTCAACCAGGAGCGTCCGAAAGACGGCACCATCGATATGCGCGGTGGCGACTTTCGCGGCCTGGACCTGCGCGACCTGAATGCCGAGGGCGTGGATTTCACCGACGCTTATTTCCGCTCCGCCGACTTGCGCGGCCTGGATTTGCGCGACTGCCCGCTGGAAGGGGCGAGCCTGGCGCATGCCCAGATCTCCGGCACTTATTTCCCCCCTGAGTTAAGCGCCGATGAGATCCTGATGTCCGTCAATTTCGGCACACGCCTGCGCTACCGCACTCGCTAAACCGCTGCATCGGCTCCCGGCTACGCACAGGGCGTACCGGGGGCTTCACCCTTTCCTACGCTAAAACCCCCGCCTGCCTTAGAAGCTTTTAGGTCGTTGCCGACCAAAGAACTACGCTTTTCCTACTGAGCGCTACACTCCTTTCAGGCTTGCCTGGTCACGATACCCACCGAACCATTCGGCCGTCGCAAGGAGGCTTGATGAATGATGAGCTGCAACACCTGAAAAACCTTGGCAAGACGTCGGCGCAATGGCTGCATGCGGTGGGCATCCACAGTGCGTCCGACCTACGCCGCTTGGGGGCAGTCGACGCGTACCGTGCCGTACGCACCCGCGGTTTCAGGGCATCCAAAGTGTTGTTGTATGCCATTGAAGGCGCGCTGATGGATGTGCACTGGAATGACATTCCCGTTGAACGCAAGGAAGCTTTAAATCGTCAGCTGGACGCTCTGACGGCACGCCAAAAGAATTGAGACGCCAACTTGCGCCCGTGTTTACGGGGATTCCAAACAGAAGTTTGAGGAAATTCGAAGAGGCCGCAAAAACAAATGTTGACTCTCAAATGAGAATCGTTATGATTATCACAACTGGTCGCGAGATCAGCCGATAACTGAAAGACCATTGGTTCGGACTCTCAGATTATCTCCTCATCAGGCTAATCACGGTTATTTGACCCGGCTCTTGCCGGGTCTTTTTTTGCCCATAAAAAACTGCGGCGATTTTCAGCGGGCAATGATCAACGGATGGCCGCGCTCCGGATGCGGCTGCACCAACACATCCAGCCCGAATACCGCCTTCAGCGGCTCAGGCCGCAACACCTGTGCCGGTGTGTCCAACGCATGGGGCCGGCCATCCTCCAGTAACAGGATGCGATCACAGTAGCGCGCCGCCAGGTTCAGGTCGTGAAGGATCACCAGCACCGCCGCGCCACGGTCGGCAAAGCGGCGGATCGCCTGCAAGGTGGTGTGCTGGTGCAGCGGGTCAAGCATTGACGTCGGCTCATCCAGCAACAAGGTCTGCCCCGTCTCACCCGGCCATAGCTGCGCCAACACCCGTGCGAGATGCACACGCTGCCGCTCGCCGCCCGACAACGCCAGATAGCTGCGCCCGCTCAAATGGCTAACGTCGGCAGCCTGCAAGGCAGCATTGATGATTTCATCGTCACGCACCCGGCCCGTCTGATGAGGCAAGCGCCCCATGCCCACCACCTCTTCGACGCGAAAGGCAAAGTCCAGGGTCGAAGTCTGCGGCAACACCGCCAGCCGCTGGGCACGCTGCGCTCCGCCCCAGTCTTTCAACTCACGCTGATCCAGCCACACAAGGCCTTGGTCGGGCTGCAACTCGCCGCATAACGCACCGAGCAATGTACTTTTTCCCGCACCGTTGGGGCCCAATACGCCGAGCACTTCTCCTGGCAGCAGGTCCAGGGTGATGTCCGCCAGCACAGTTTTGCGCCCACGGCAGATCTGCAGGTCTTCTACTCGCAGCATCAGGCGCGCCCTCGTAACAACAGGTAGAGGAAAAACGGCGCACCGATAAACGCGGTAACAATGCCGATCGGTAATTCCGCCGGCGCCAAGGCCAGGCGCGCCACCAGATCGGCAAACAACAGCAAACTCGCCCCCGCCAGCACCGAGGCTGGCAGCAGCACCCGATGATCCGGCCCCGCCAGCAGGCGTACCAGATGCGGCACCACCAGCCCGACAAAGCCGATCATCCCCGCAGCCGCCACGGCCGCGCCCACGCCCAGCGCGGTGCAGAACACCAGTTCGCGCTTGAGGCCTTCAACATCAATGCCCAAGTGACTGGCTTCCGACTCACCCAGCAGGAGTGCATTCAGCGCCTTGGCCCGGCGCGGCAGCCACAGTGCTACGCCGGCGCTGACCAGCAGCAGCGGCCATAAGCGCGAGTAGCTGGCGCCATTCAGGCTGCCCAGGTTCCAGAACGTCAGGGTGCGCAAGGTAGCGTCATCTGCCAGGTAGGTGAACAGGCCCACCGCCGAACTGGCGAGCGCCGTCAGGGCGATACCCGCCAGCAACATGGTCGCGACGTTGGTTTGGCCGTTGCGCCGCCCCAGGCGATAGACCAGCGCTGTTACCCCCAAACCGCCGAGGAAGGCACACAACGACAGCAGATAAGGCCCGAGGGCATCCGGCAAACCGCCAAAAAACGAACCACCGACAATCGCAATCGCCGCGCCCAACGCTGCACCGCTGGAAACCCCGACCAACCCGGGATCAGCCAAGGGGTTGCGAAACAGCCCCTGCATTGCAACGCCGGAAAGTGCCAGAACCCCACCGACGGCCAATCCCAGCAACGTACGCGGCAGGCGAATCTGCCCGAGGATCAGCTCCGCCTGCTCCAGGCCTTGGGCCTCGATTGGCACACCCATCAAGCGTAAGGCTGCCCGCAGTGTGTCCATTAACGGCAAACTCACCGGCCCCAGGGCCAATGACAACCAGATCGCCAATACACACAGCAGACTCAAGCCGATAAACAGGGTTCGCGGTTTAACCAGAGTGGTCATGGGGCGGTATTAGCCTGAGACGGATAGAACCCGGCAGACAGCTTCACCAGGCTTTGCGGCAAGCGTGGCCCAAGCCCGCCAACCAGCAGCGTCGGGTCCAGTTCATAGACGCGTCCATTCCTGGCCGCTGGCGTCGAAGCCAGGATCGGGTTTTCCTTGAACAACGCGGCGCGGGCCGCATCCCCGGTCAAAGCGCGATCGGCAAACACCAGCACCTCAGGATTGAGCCCCGCCAGCGACTCTACGGAAAACGGCTTGTAACCATCGTGGGTCGCCAGGTTATGGCCGCCGGCCTGCTGCAACATCCAGTCAGCCGCCGTGTCTTTGCCCGCAATCAGCGGTTTGCCGCCGGCATGTCCCAGCAGCAACAGCACTCCAGGCGCCTTTTGAGTGGCCTGGGCCTTGGCCACCCAGTTCTTTTGGTGGTCAAGTTGTTGCTGATAGTCACTGAACAGTTCTGCAGCCTTCGCTTCGTTACCCAGCAGCTTGCCCAAATGCTGAAGGTTGCCCTGCAGCGTCGGCAGATCCGGCTCGGCTGAAAACAGCTCCACTTTCACACCGGCATTGCGGATTTGCGCCAACACCGGTGGCGGCCCCATTTCCTCGGTGCCCACCAGGATTTGCGGGCGCAGGCTCAGAATGCCTTCCGCCGACAACTGACGCTGGTAACCAATGCTCGGCAACGCCTTGAGGGATTCCGGATGCTGGCTGGTGGTATCCACGCCCACCAGCTTTGACTCACCGCCCAGGGCCGTCACCCATTCCGACAACGCACCACCGGCGCTGACCCAGCGTTGTGGCAGTTCAGAGGCCTGGGCCCCAGCGTTGACCAGCAGTCCGACAACGAGCGCGATAGCACTGGCACTCAGGCGCATAAAAGGGTTTCCTTCCAAGGGGTGAGCCCGCTGAAACGCTCGCAATGTGACAGATCAAGGCTGCCCGACATCGTACAGAGCGCCCAGTCAGCTTACGGGCGAAGCCGGCATTTGATAATTGTTTGCATTTGCACGTCAAGCACCGGGCTCTGCGGCAAAAACCAGGATAGCCTTGCAGCCCGCAAACGGCGGCACTTAAGGATCGATATGAAGTTTCTCTGCGCCTCCAGCGAACTCGCACCCAACGCCAGCCTCGGTTTCGATATCGACGGCCGCAAGCTGTTTGCCGTGCGCCGCGAAGGCATTGCCTACTTCTATATCAACCGCTGCCCACATCGCGGGGTGCCGCTGGAATGGCAGCCGCACCAGTTCCTCGACCCCAGCGCCAGCCTGATCCAGTGCGCCACCCATGGCGCGCTGTTCCTGATCGAAAGCGGTGAGTGCGTCGCCGGCCCTTGCGCCGGCCAGAGCCTGACAGCCCTGCCCGGCCGCGAGGACGAACAAGGCCTGTGGGTACAACTCTAGTCGCCGAGCAATACTTCCAGCCGGCGATCGACGCAGATTTCCTCTGACGTTACTCGCACGCCATAGGCCAGCACCTCGACGCCCGCCGCCTTGGCCTCACGCAACGCTGCCGCGTAACCGGCATCAATTTCTTCGGCAGGACGCACCGCATCGATCCCCGAGAGGTTGACGCAGTACAACTGCACTGCCCGTACACCCTCACGCGCCAGATGCGCCAGCTCACGCAGATGCTTGGCACCGCGCTGGGTCACGGCATCGGGAAACGCCGCCGTCGAGGTCCCGTCAAACCCGAGGGTGACGCTTTTGACTTCGACATACGCCGCGCCCGCCGGGTAGTCCAGGCGGAAATCGATCCGGCTGTTTTCCTGGCCGTAGGCGACTTCGCGTTTCAAGGCAGTAAAGCCATTGAGCTCGGTGATAACCCCCGCGCGCAGCGCTTCTTCAACCAACTGATTGGCCCGCGCCGTGTTCACACACGCCAGGCGCCCTTGTGGGGTTTCGCTGATTTCCCAGGTGCCTGGCAGCTTGCGCTTGGGGTCATTGGAGCGGCTGAACCAGACCTGGCCACCTTCCACCATGCAGTTGAACATCGAGCCGGTGTTCGGGCAGTGAATGGTCAACAACTCGCCGGTAACGGTTTCGATATCGGCGAGAAAACGCTTGTAGCGGCGGATCAGCCGGCCTTCTTCGAGGGGAGGATTAAAGCGCATCAGCCTTGCCAACTCCGCAGGCCGCGAGCTATCCGTTCAACGGCTTGCTGTAGGCGATCAAGGTTTTGCGTATAGGCAAAACGCACATGGTGACCGGCTTGATAACGGCCGAAATCCAGGCCCGGCGTGAACGCAACGTGCTCGGTTTCGAGGAAGTGCCGGCAGAACGCGAAGGCATCGCCGCCAAATGCGCTGATATCGGCATACAGGTAGAACGCGCCTTCCGGCTCCACGGCAATACCGAAACCCAATTCGCGCAGCGCTGGCAGCAGGAAGTCGCGACGCCGGCCAAACTCGGCCCGGCGGTCTTCAAGAATGTTCAATGTTTGCGGGGTAAAGCAGGCCAGGGCCGCATGCTGGGCCATGCTCGGCGCGCTGATGTAGAGATTCTGCGCCAGCTTCTCCAGCTCACCCACCGCAGCAGGCGGCGCCACCAGCCAGCCCAGGCGCCAGCCGGTCATTCCGAAATACTTCGAAAAACTATTTAAGACGAAGGCTTCATCGTCGACTTCCAGCACGCTGGCGGCATCGGTGCCGTAGGTCAGGCCGTGGTAGATCTCATCCACCACCAAATGCCCATTGCGCGCCTTGATGGCGCTCGACAACCCCGCCAACTCGTCCCGCGTCAGGATGGTACCGGTAGGGTTGGCAGGCGACGCGACCAACGCGCCCACGCTGTCCTGATCCCAATGGCGCGCCACCAGGTCGGCGGTCAGTTGATAACGCACCTCGGGGCCCACCGGGACCAGTTGGGCCGCGCCCTCCACCAGCCGCAGGAAGTGGCGGTTGCAGGGGTAGCCTGGGTCTGCCAGCAGCCAGTGCTTGCCGGGATCCACCAGCAGGCTGCTCGCCAGCAACAAGGCTCCCGAGCCGCCGGGTGTAATCAGGATTCGCTCGGGATCGATGCTCAACCCGTAGCGCTGCTGGTAGAAACCGCTGATGGCTTGCCGCAACTCCGGTAGCCCGCGGGCCGCGGTATAGCGGGTCTTGCCATTGGCCAGCGCCGCCTGCCCGGCCTTGATGATGGGCTCGGCGGTGGTGAAGTCCGGCTCGCCGATTTCCAGGTGAATCACGTCGTGACCGGCGGCCTGCAATTCATTGGCCCGCGCCAGCAACGCCATGACATGGAAAGGTTCGATAGCGCGGCTGCGCGCACTGTAGGGCTGAGCCATTAGCCTTCCTTAACTCTGAGGACAAACCCCGATTCTACCCAACCCGCCGCGCAAAACCTGCTCTATTGCCCCAAGACATGTAGCAAGCACGGCAAGCAACTACCTGCAAAACAGCTAAAATCAACATTCGAGACCGTACAAGCCCGCCCTGCTGGGGCCTGCGGCGGTTTGCAAGCCTCAGGAGACGGTGCCTCGACAACCGGGAGTGGCGCACCCCGAATCTATCTGGTAAGTTCGCCCGCTTGCAGCCGCAGGGCCGGCAGGTGTCGGTGATGTTGCAATCCTGCGCAATGGATTAGAAGAGTGAGAGGCGGTCCATTCATGCCCACCCAAGCAAAGCAACAGAGCATCAGCGGCTTCCAACCCTACGTCGAGGCGAAGGGTGAGGAATACATGGGCAAGCCCATGCGCGAACACTTCTCCAAGATCCTGAAGCAGTGGAAACAGGACTTGATGCAAGAGGTTGACCGTACCGTTGACCATATGAAGGACGAAGCGGCCAACTTCCCGGACCCGGCAGACCGTGCCAGCCAGGAAGAAGAGTTCGCCCTTGAACTGCGCGCCCGTGATCGCGAGCGCAAGCTGATCAAGAAGATCGACAAGACCCTGCAACTCATCGAAGACGAAGAGTACGGCTGGTGCGAGTCCTGCGGCGTCGAGATCGGTATTCGCCGCCTGGAAGCGCGTCCTACCGCCGACCTGTGCGTGGACTGCAAGACCTTGGCTGAAATCAAGGAAAAACAGGTCGGCAAGTAATCACTGCCGGGCTGGACAAATGGGGCGTGCGAACGCCCCATTTTTGTTTCTGGCGTTTGCTGGTTTTCCAGTAATATCCGGCCCATGACAGCCTCCTCCTATATCGGGCGTTTCGCCCCCACGCCCAGCGGACACCTGCACTTCGGTTCCCTGGTCGCCGCCCTCGCCTCCTACCTCGACGCCCGTGCCAACCAAGGCCGCTGGCTGATGCGCATGGAAGACCTCGATCCGCCACGGGAAGAGCCCGGCGCCCAGGCCGCCATCCTGAATGCCCTGGAACGCTATGGTTTTGAATGGGACGGGGAGTTGGTCCGACAAAGCGAGCGGCACGATGCCTACGCTGACGTGCTCAACCGCCTGTTCAATCACGGCCTGGCCTACGCCTGCACCTGTTCGCGCAAACAACTGGAACCCTACAACGGGATTTATCCCGGCCTGTGCCGCAATGCCGGGCATGACCAGCAAGATGCTGCCATTCGTCTGCGGGTGCCGGAGTTGGAGTACCACTTTACCGACCGTGTACAAGGCGAATTCCGACAGCATCTGGGTCGCGACGTAGGCGACTTCATCATCCGCCGTCGCGACGGCCTGTATGCCTACCAACTGGCGGTAGTCCTCGATGATGCCTGGCAAGGTGTGACTGACATCGTGCGTGGCGCCGACCTGCTCGACTCCACGCCGCGCCAACTGTATCTGCAAGAACTGCTGGGCCTGCGCCAACCGCGTTACCTGCATGTGCCGTTGATCATCCAGCCGGACGGTAACAAGCTGGGCAAATCCTACCGCTCACCGCCCTTGACCACTGATCAGGCCACGCCTTTGCTGTTAAGAGCACTGCGCGCCCTGGGCCAGCCGGCGGGCGACGAACTGCACCACGCCAGCCCACGGGAACTGCTGGATTGGGGCATTCAACACTGGGATGCCACACAGATCCCGCGCACACTCACGCTGGCCGAAGCGCAATTGCGCTGAAGGCGCTTGCAGCTTGCGAGCCATCCGTTACCATCGCCGCAGTTTTTCAATCAGAGGCCAACATGTACATCTATCGATTGGTCCTGCTGCTGGTCGTCGGGATCTACCTGTTTTCTCCCGCCATCATGGATTGGTGGATCGACGCCACAGGCGCCTGGTACCGGCCCTATCTGCTTTGGCTGATTCTGATCGTCGTGACTTTCATCCTGCAGAGCCAAAAAGATGCCGATGAGCTTTAGCCTGACCGAGATGCTGCTGATCAGCGCCGCCTACCTGGCCGCGTTGTTCGGGGTAGCCTGGATCAGTGAACGCGGGATGATTCCGCGGGCGATCATTCGCCATCCGTTGACCTACACCTTGTCCTTGGGCGTGTACGCGAGTGCCTGGGCGTTTTATGGCACCGTGGGCCTGGCCTATCAGTACGGTTACGGCTTTCTGTCCAGTTATCTCGGGGTGTCCGGCGCGTTTTTGCTGGCGCCGGTGCTGTTGTATCCGATCCTGAAAATCACCCGCACCTATCAGTTGTCGTCCCTGGCCGACCTGTTTGCGTTCCGTTTTCGCAGTACCTGGGCCGGTGCGCTGACCACGATTTTCATGCTGATCGGCGTGCTGCCGTTGCTGGCATTGCAGATCCAGGCCGTGGCTGACTCCATCAGCATCCTGACCCGCGAACCGGTGCAACACCGCGTGGCATTGAGCTTCTGCGCGCTGATCACTCTGTTCACGATTTTCTTCGGCTCACGGCATATCGCCACCCGTGAGAAACATGAAGGACTGGTGTTTGCGATTGCGTTTGAATCGGTGATCAAGCTGATCGCCATCGGCGGTGTCGGTCTGTATGCGTTGTATGGCGTATTCGACGGCCCGCAACAGCTGGAACTGTGGCTGCTGCAAAACCAGACCGCCCTGGCCGCACTGCACACGCCGTTGCAGGAAGGCCCATGGCGCACGCTGCTTTTGGTGTTCTTCGCCTCGGCGATTGTGATGCCGCACATGTACCACATGACCTTCACCGAAAACCTCAACCCGCGCTCGCTGGTCAGCGCCAGCTGGGGCTTGCCGCTGTTCCTGCTGTTGATGAGCCTGGCGGTGCCGCTGATCCTGTGGGCCGGCCTGAAACTTGGCGCCACCACCAATCCCGAATACTTCACGCTGGGCGTGGGTATTGCCGCCAACAGCAAATCCCTCGCATTGCTGGCCTATGTCGGCGGATTATCGGCCTCCAGCGGGCTGATCATCGTCAGTACCCTGGCGCTGTCGGGGATGGCGCTGAATCACCTGGTGCTGCCGCTCTACCAGCCGCCGGCCGAAGGCAATATCTACCGCTGGCTGAAATGGACCCGCCGGGCCCTGATCGTCGCGATCATCATGGCCGGCTATGGCTTCTACCTGTTGCTGGGTGCAGAACAGGACCTGGCCAACCTGGGCATCGTTGCCTTCGTTGCCACCTTGCAGTTCCTGCCGGGCGTGCTGTCGGTGCTGTACTGGCCGACCGCCAACCGCCGAGGCTTTATCGCCGGTTTGCTCGCCGGGATCCTGGTGTGGACCGTGACCATGCTGCTGCCGCTGGTGGGCAACCTGCAGGGCTTCTACATCCCGCTGCTGAACATGATCTACGTGCTGGATGACACCAGTTGGCACATGGCGGCAATCGCCTCGCTGGCGGCCAACGTGCTGATGTTCACCCTGATCTCGCTGTTCACCAACGCCAGCCCCGAAGAAACCAGCGCCGCCGAAGCCTGCGCAGTGGACAACGTCCGTCGCCCGCAACGCCGCGAACTGCACGCCGCCTCACCCCAGGAATTCGCCACGCAACTGGCCAAGCCGCTGGGCGCCAAGGCCGCACAAAAGGAGGTCGAGCAGGCCCTGCGCGATCTCTACCTGCCGTTCGACGAGCGCCGGCCTTATGCCCTGCGCCGCCTGCGGGACCGTATAGAAGCCAACCTTTCCGGCCTGATGGGCCCGAGCGTGTCCCAGGACATGGTCGAGACCTTCCTGCCCTACAAGGCCGGCGGCGAAAACTACGTGACCGAAGACATCCACTTCATCGAGAGCCGGCTGGAGGATTACCACTCCCGCCTCACTGGCCTTGCCGCCGAACTCGACGCCCTGCGCCGCTATCACCGCCAGACGTTGCAGGAACTGCCGATGGGCGTCTGCTCCCTGGCCAAGGATCAAGAGATCCTGATGTGGAACAAGGCCATGGAAGAGCTCACCGGCATCGCCGCCCAACGTGTGGTGGGCTCGCGCCTGAACACCATTGGCGACCCGTGGAAAGAATTGCTCCAGGGCTTCATCAACCTGCCCGACGAACACTTGCACAAACAGCACCTGGCGCTGGATGGCCAGACCCGCTGGCTCAACCTGCACAAGGCCGCCATCGACGAGCCACTGGCGCCCGGCAACAGCGGCCTGGTGCTGCTGGTGGAAGACCTGACCGAAACCCAGATGCTCGAAGACAAGCTGGTGCACTCCGAGCGCCTGGCCAGCATCGGGCGCCTGGCCGCGGGTGTGGCCCATGAAATCGGCAATCCGATCACCGGTATCGCCTGCCTCGCGCAAAACCTGCGGGAAGAGCGCGAAGAAGACGGCGAAATCATCGAAATCAGCGGGCAGATTCTCGAGCAGACCAAGCGTGTTTCGCGCATCGTGCAGTCGCTGATGAGCTTTGCCCACGCGGGCGCCCATCAGAATCACGACGAAGCGGTGTGCCTGGCCGAAGTGGCCCAGGATGCCATTGGGCTGCTGGCCTTGAACCGGCGCAATTTCGAAGTACAGTTCTTCAACCTGTGCGACCCGGAACACTGGGTCGACGGTGATTCACAACGCCTGGCCCAAGTGCTGATCAACCTGCTGTCCAACGCCCGCGACGCATCGCCGGCCGGCAGCGCAGTACGGGTCAAGAGCGAGGCTTTCGAGCACACGGTCGATCTGATCGTCGAGGACGAAGGCAGCGGCATTCCACAGAACATCATGGATCGATTGTTCGAACCCTTCTTCACCACCAAGGATCCGGGTGAAGGTACCGGTCTGGGCCTTGCACTGGTCTATTCCATCGTTGAAGAGCATTATGGACAAATCACCATCGACAGCCCGGCTGACACCGAAAGCCAACGCGGCACCCGTATTCGGGTGACCTTGCCGCGTCATGTCGAAGCGACGTCCGCTGTGAACTGAGACCGTCGAGAGAGTTGAATCAATGCCGCACATTTTGATCGTCGAAGACGAAACCATTATCCGCTCTGCCTTGCGTCGCCTGCTTGAACGTAATCAATACCAGGTCAGCGAAGCCGGCTCGGTGCAGGAAGCCCAAGAGCGTTTCAGCATTCCCACGTTCGACCTGATCGTCAGTGACCTGCGTTTGCCAGGCGCCCCCGGCACCGAGCTGATCAAGCTCGGCCAAGGCACTCCGGTGCTGATCATGACCAGCTACGCCAGCCTGCGCTCGGCCGTGGACTCCATGAAGATGGGCGCGGTGGACTACATCGCCAAGCCCTTCGACCACGACGAAATGCTCCAGGCCGTAGCGCGCATCCTGCGTGACCGTCAATCGGCCAGCAGCGCACCGGCTGAACGCCCGGCAGCGGGCAAGGCCGCCAATGGTTCTGAAAAACCCGGTATTGACAACAGTAACGGCGAAATCGGCATCATCGGCTCCTGCCCACCCATGCAGGACCTTTACAGCAAGATCCGCAAAGTAGCGCCAACCGACTCCAATGTACTGATCCAGGGCGAGTCCGGTACCGGTAAAGAACTGGTGGCCCGTGCCCTGCACAACCTGTCCAAGCGCGCCAAGGCACCGATGATCTCGGTGAACTGCGCGGCGATCCCCGAATCCCTGATCGAATCCGAATTGTTCGGCCATGAAAAAGGCGCCTTTACCGGCGCCAGTGCTGGCCGTGCGGGTTTGGTTGAAGCCGCCGACGGCGGCACGCTGTTCCTCGACGAGATTGGCGAACTGCCGCTGGAAGCCCAGGCACGCTTGCTGCGGGTACTCCAGGAAGGCGAAATACGCCGCGTCGGTTCGGTACAGTCGCAAAAGGTCGACGTACGCCTGATTGCGGCCACTCACCGTGACCTGAAGAGCTTGGCCAAGATTGGCCAGTTCCGTGAAGACCTTTATTACCGCCTGCACGTGATCGCTCTCAAACTGCCGGCCCTGCGTGAGCGCGGCGCTGACGTCAACGAAATCGCCACGGCCTTCCTGGCGCGCCAGAGTGCGCGCATCAACCGTACCGACCTGAAGTTTGCTGCCGATGCCGAGCAGGCGATTCGTCACTACTCCTGGCCGGGTAACGTGCGGGAGCTGGAAAACGCGGTAGAGCGTGCGGTGATTCTGTCGGAGAGCCCGGAAATTTCCGCCGAGCTGCTGGGGATCGATATCGAGCTCAGCGACCTGGATGATGATGACTTCATCGGTTTGCCACCACAGCAAGGTGGCGGCAGTAACAACAGCCACGAGCCGACGGAAGATTTGTCACTGGAAGATTACTTCCAGCATTTCGTGCTGGAGCACCAGGACCACATGACCGAGACCGAACTGGCGCGCAAACTGGGCGTCAGCCGTAAATGCCTGTGGGAACGGCGCCAGCGCCTGGGTATCCCGCGGCGCAAGACCGGGGTTGCCAGCGAAAGCTGAGTGGGTCGCCCCCATAGGTAACACCCGCAGATGTGAAAAAACTGTTACCGCTGATTTTTCACGTAACAAAAGCCGGGGCTTACGGTAACGAAGCCCCGGCTTTTTTTCGCCTACAAAAAACCCGAAAACGCCCCGAACCCCTTATTTTGCTGGGCCTCGCAAAAGTTGGCACGCACCCTGCTATATGCTTAGTACAAAAACAATAACAAGCAAATGTACAAGACAATAAAAATAAGACGAATCGACTCACGCATAACAAAAACAACACGGCGGAGGCGCAGCTAACTGATTCTTTTGGAGAGGCGTTGCATTTGGGGCTTGCCCCGCAACCAGGCCGAGAACAACAAAAACTGCCCTAAGGCAGAGCCTGAACTGGTTGGATCGTAGATCAGCAACACAGCGACCAAAGCAATCCGTTTGCTCTTGGCTCCCGATTGGGAGTGTCATGAAGGTGAAGCTTCATGGCGAGGGCGATCAACAAAAACAAGAAGCCCGAAACCAATAATAAAAATAGAGCACGCAACTACTTCTGGGGGAGCTTCGGCTCCCCTTGTAGTTTCCGCGATTTGGCACCTGCCACCCTTCTTTTAAGCTTCTGGCTCAAGCCTTGCAGCTAGTTCCTACACCATCCCCTGACTAAATGCTAGAATCCCGGCCCATCATGCGGTCATTCTTCGTTATGGCCGAACATTCCTTCAAACAGTGCATCCCATGCTGAAGAAGTTGTTCCAGTCATTCCGTTCTCCCTTGCGTCGTACGCAACACAAACGCAGCACGCCTGAAGTGCTCAATAGCAGCCAGCATTCGCTGCAACGCGCCCAGTTCAGCCGTTATGCGGTGAACATCGTCGAACGTTTGCAGAACGCCGGCTACCAGGCCTACCTGGTTGGCGGTTGCGTGCGCGACATGTTGCTCAATATCACTCCCAAGGATTTCGACGTCGCCACCAGCGCCACGCCGGAACAAGTGCGTGCCGAATTCCGCAATGCGCGGATCATCGGCCGGCGCTTCAAGTTGGTGCACATCCACTTTGGTCGCGAGATCATCGAGGTCGCGACCTTCCGCGCCAACCATCCGCAAAACGATGAAGAAGAAGACACTAACCAGTCTTCCCGCAACGAAAGCGGGCGCATCCTGCGGGACAACGTCTATGGCACCCTGGAAGAAGACGCGCAGCGCCGCGACTTCACCATCAATGCCCTGTATTACGACCCGGTCAGTGAGCGCATCCTCGATTACGCCAATGGCGTACACGACATCCGCAACAACCTGCTGCGCCTGATCGGCGACCCGACGCAACGCTACCAGGAAGACCCGGTGCGCATGCTGCGGGCCGTGCGTTTCGCCGCCAAGCTGAACTTCGGCATCGAGAAGCACACGGCCGCGCCGATTCGCGACCTGGCGCCGATGCTGCGGGAAATTCCCTCGGCCCGGTTGTTCGAAGAGGTGCTCAAGCTGTTCCTCTCCGGCTATGCTGCCGACACCTTCGAAATGCTGGTAGACCTGCAGTTGTTCGACCCACTGTTCCCGGCCAGCGCCGAAGCACTGGAGTACAACCCGACCTACACCCACACGCTGATCAGCGAAGCCTTGATCAACACCGACCTGCGCATCAAGCAGAACAAACCGGTAACCCCGGCGTTCCTGTTCGCCGCCCTGTTGTGGCCAGCGCTTCCAAAACGCGTCATGCGCTTGCAAGACCGTGGCATGCCGGCAATTCCGGCCATGCAGGAAGCCGCTCACGAGCTGATCGCCGAGCAATGCCAGCGCATCGCCATCCCGAAACGCTTCACCATGCCGATCCGCGAGATCTGGGACATGCAGGAGCGCCTGCCACGCCGCAGCGGCAAACGCGCCGATCTGCTGCTGGACAACCCGCGCTTCCGTGCCGGCTATGACTTCCTGCTGCTGCGCGAAAGCGCCGGCGAGCAGACCGACGGCCTGGGCGAATGGTGGACCGACTACCAGGACGCCAACGACAGCCAGCGCCGCGAGATGATCAAAGAGCTCAGCAGCAAAGGCGAAGCCACCGGCGATGGTCCGAAAAAACGTCGCCGCAGCAGTGGCAGCAAGCGCAAACGCAGCGCTGGCGATTCATCGAGCGCGTCGGGCGAGTAAGCACGTGGAACGTATCTACGTCGGCATGGGCAGCAACCTGGCTGCCCCTGAGCAACAATTGCGCGACGCCATCGAGGCCCTCGCGCAATTGCCGGACACCATGCTGGCGGGCGTCTCCGCCTTCTATCAAAGTGATTCCCTGCTCCCGGGCCAGCCGCGCTATACCAATGCGGTCGCGGCCCTGGACAGCGCCCTGGCACCACTGGAACTGCTCGATGCGCTGCAAGCCATCGAGAATGACCAGGGCCGCGAGCGTCTTGAGCGTTGGGGCCCGCGCACCCTGGACCTGGATGTCCTGGTGTTTGGCGACCGGCTGATCGATGAGCCGCGCCTGAAGGTGCCGCACTATCAAATGCACCTGCGGGCGTTCGTGCTTTACCCGCTGGCAGAACTGGCCCCGGCCAGCCTGCAACTGGCCGATGGCCGCCTGCTCGGCGACCTGCTGGATGCCTGCCCGTTTGTCGGCCTGGAACGCCTGGCGCCTGCTGAATCGCATCAGTAACAGCGGTAACACCACCGCCGTAACAATGCGGTAACACATCCAATTGACTTCCAGAGTCCTCCTCACGACTATAGGCGTCCCGCTGCCGCCTACCCGGCGCTAAAGGGCGCAATCCAGGCCTTATAAGCACTGATCCTTAAGAAAGTGCGCCTGTATAAACGAAGACTCACGCGCGTTACTCGCTGTTTCCAAGCGCCTGAATGAGGACCCTTTTCATGCCAAACGTTACCCTGAGCACCTTGCAGAGCCTCAAGCTCAAAGGTGAAAAGATCACCATGCTGACCTGCTACGACGCCACTTTTGCCCAGGCCAGCAGCCAGGCAGGAGTTGAAGTGTTGCTGGTGGGGGACTCCCTGGGCATGGTTCTACAAGGGAATGACAGCACCCTGCCCGTGACCAACGATGAAATCGCCTACCACACGGCCTGCGTCAAACGCGGCAACGAAGGCGCCTTCATCATTGCCGACCTGCCCTTCATGGCCGATGCCACCATCGAACAGACCCTGACCAACAGTGCTCAACTGATGCGTGCCGGTGCACACATGATCAAGGTTGAAGGTGCCGCCTGGCTCGCCGAGTCGATTCGTTTGCTGGCTGAACGCGGCGTGCCGGTTTGCGCGCACATGGGCCTGACGCCACAGTCAGTGAATATCCTCGGCGGCTACAAGGTACAAGGCCGCGGCGAAGCCCAGGCGCGCCAGATGCGGGCTGACGCCATTGCCCTTGAACAGGCCGGTGCGTGCATGATTCTGCTGGAGTGCGTGCCAAGCGAGCTGGCAGCGGAAATCACCCAGGCCGTTAAAGTACCGGTGATCGGTATCGGCGCCGGTTCTGCCACAGACGGCCAGGTATTGGTACTGCATGACATGCTGGGCCTGTCCCTTACCGGCCGCGTGCCCAAGTTCGTGAAGAACTTCATGGCGGGCCAGGACAGCATCCAATCAGCCCTCGCCGCCTACGTCAGCGAAGTCAAAGCCGTCACCTTCCCGGGCGCCGAACACGGATTCTCCGCATGAACACCGTCAAGACCGTGCGCGAACTGCGCGCCGCCGTCACCCATGCCCGCAGCGCGGGCAAACGCATCGGCTTCGTGCCCACCATGGGCAACCTGCACAGCGGCCATGCCACGCTGGTCACCAAGGCTGCGCAACAAGCCGACTTCGTGGTGGCGAGCATTTTCGTCAACCCGCTGCAATTTGGCGCCGGCGAAGACCTGGACAAATACCCGCGCACCCTGGCGGCCGACCAGGAGAAGCTCTTGCAAGCCGGTTGCAACCTGCTGTTCGCCCCGACCGTCGAGGAGATGTACCCCGACGGCATGGCCGGCCAGACTCGCGTCAGCGTGCCGCAACTGTCCGAAGGCCTGTGCGGCGCCAGCCGGCCCGGGCATTTTGAAGGCGTGGCCACGGTGGTCAGCAAGCTGTTCAACATGGTCCAGCCGGACCTGGCGATCTTTGGCCAGAAGGACTACCAGCAACTGGCGGTGATTCGCGCCATGGTCCATGACCTGAACATGCCGATCCAGATTATCGGCGAGCCGACCGTGCGCGCCGACGACGGCCTCGCGCTGTCGTCGCGCAATGGTTACCTCACCGACGAACAGCGCGCGATCGCACCGGTGCTGTACCGCAGCCTCAGCCAGATCGCCACCGCCATTGAAGCGGGCGACCGCGACTTCGCCAAACTGCGCGCCGCACAGGTCCAGCAGATCGAAGCGGCAGGTTTTCGCATGGACTACCTGGAGGTTCGCCAGGGCCTGCACCTGCGTCCGGCCACCGCCGAAGACAAGGACCTGGTGATCCTGGTCGCCGCCTACCTGGGCGCCACCCGGCTGATCGACAACCTGCATCTGCACCTGAACTGACCCCGCCGCACACCCCGCCTGTTGCACTGCCTGATCGGCCGGTATAAAAAAGTACCGGCCACAGCGCAGACAAAGCCAAGACAGATCGACACGCTAGGTTTAATGTATTCGCCCTACGCTCTTCGTTGGCGTTGACCGGAGCCTGTCATCTTCACAAAGACAGGACATTCCCGGCTTTCAAGTGTCCTAAAAGCAGTCCCAGCAATAAAAAGGAAACCCGCAGCGATGGCGTACTACCGCACTCCTCATGACGTTACCGCTCTGCCCGCCTGGCAAGCGCTCAATCAACATCGCCAAGCCATGCAGGATTTCAGCATGCGCGAAGCCTTTAATGCCGATCCCCAGCGCTTTACCCAGTTCACCTTGAGCAGCTGCGGACTTTTCCTCGATTACTCGAAAAACCTGATCACCAGCGAAACCCGCGACCTGCTGGTAGGCCTGGCCAAGGAAGTCGACCTTCAGGGCGCGATCAAGTCGCTATTCAACGGCGAGCCGGTCAACTCTTCCGAAGGCCGCCCGGCGCTGCACACCGCATTGCGTCGCCCGGTGGGTGACAAGCTGTCGGTCAACGGCGTGAACATCATGCCGGACGTGCACAAGGTGCTGAACCAGATCACTGACCTGGTCGGCCGCATCCACGACGGCCTGTGGCGTGGCTACACCGAGAAGCCGATCACCGACGTGGTGAACATCGGTATCGGTGGCTCGTTCCTCGGCCCGGAGCTGGTGTCTGAAGCGCTGTTGTCCTACGCCCACAAAGGCGTGCGCTGCCATTACCTGGCAAACATCGACGGCAGCGAGTTCCACGAGCTGACCATGAAGCTGCGCGCCGAGACCACGCTGTTCATCGTCTCGTCAAAATCCTTCAACACCCTCGAAACCCTGAAAAACGCCCAGGCCGCCCGCGCCTGGTACCTGGCTCAGGGTGGCTCGGAAGCCGAGCTGTATCGCCACTTCATCGCCGTATCGAGCAACAACGCGGCGGCCGTGGCCTTCGGTATTCGCGAAGAGAACATTTTCCCGATGTGGGACTGGGTGGGCGGTCGTTACTCGCTGTGGTCGGCCATCGGCCTGCCCATCGCGCTGGCCATCGGCATGTCCAACTTCAAGGAACTGCTGTCCGGCGCCTACACCATGGACCAGCATTTCCAGACCGCTCCATTCGAGGCGAACATGCCGGTGCTGCTCGGCCTGCTGGGCGTGTGGTACGGCAACTTCTGGGGCGCGCAGAGCCACGCGATCCTGCCGTACGACCACTACCTGCGCAACATCACCAAGCACTTGCAACAGCTGGATATGGAATCCAACGGCAAGAGCGTGCGCCAGGACGGTACGCCGGTTTCCACCGACACCGGCCCGGTTATCTGGGGCGGCGTAGGCTGCAACGGTCAGCATGCTTACCACCAGCTGCTGCACCAGGGCACCCAACTGATCCCGGCCGACTTCATCGTGCCGATCGTCAGCTTCAACCCGGTCTCCGACCACCATCAGTGGCTGTACGCCAACTGCCTGTCCCAGAGCCAGGCCCTGATGCTCGGCAAGACCCGCGCCGAGGCTGAAGCCGAACTGCGCGACAAGGGCATGGACGAAGCCGAAGTGCAAAAGCTGGCACCACACAAGGTGATCCCGGGCAACCGTCCGAGCAACACCATTGTGGTTGAACGCATCAGCCCTCGCCGTCTTGGCGCACTGGTGGCGATGTATGAACACAAAGTGTTCGTGCAAAGCGTCATCTGGGGCATCAACGCGTTCGACCAGTGGGGCGTGGAGCTGGGCAAGGAGCTGGGCAAAGGCGTCTACAACCGCCTGACCGGCACCGAAGAACAGCCTGCGGACGATGCGTCCACCCAGGGGTTGATCAACTACTTCCGCGGCCGTCACCGCGGTTGATGCAGTGCCCGCAAGGCCAACGTCTGTTTGGACGTTGGCCTTGAACCCGCCTGCCACAGGGTGCATCTTTATTGCTTGTCGCAAAAACAAGAATAAGGATCCCTCATGTTCGATATCAGCACGTTCCCCACCGCCGATGCCGTCCGCCGGGCTGCGCAACTCAGTCAAGAGGACTACCAGCGCCTCTACCGCCAATCCGTCGAGCAACCCGATACGTTCTGGGCCGAACAGGCCAAGCGTTTTCTCGACTGGACCACGCCCTGGCAGACCGTCCAGAAATCCGACATCAAGACCGACGCCGCCCAATGGTTTGCCGGAGGTCAACTGAACGTCAGTTACAACTGCATCGACCGTCACCTCGCGCAACGCGCTGATCAGCCGGCCTTCATCTGGGAGGGCGATGATCCCGCGACGTCTTCCAAAATTACCTACCGCCAGCTCCACCAAAACGTCAGCCGCCTGGCCAACGTGCTGAAAAGCCGTGGCGTGAAGAAAGGCGACCGGGTGTGCATCTACATGCCGATGATTCCCGAGGCGGCCTACGCGATGCTGGCCTGTACGCGGATTGGTGCGGTGCATTCGGTGGTGTTTGGCGGATTCTCGCCGGACGCCCTGCGCGACCGCATTCTCGACGCCGATTGCCACACGGTGATCACCGCCGATGAAGGCGTGCGTGGCGGCAAGCCGGTGGCGCTGAAACAGAATGTCGACAAGGCTCTGGCCAGTTGCCCGGGTGTCAGCACGGTACTGGTGGTGCAGCGCACTGGCGCGGCAGTCAATTGGACTGAAGGGCGCGACCTCAAGTATCAACAGGCCCTGGATGCAGCCAGCGACGACTGCCCGCCCGAGCCGATGGATGCGGAAGACCCGCTGTTTATCCTCTACACCTCCGGCAGCACCGGCAAACCCAAAGGTGTATTGCACACCACCGGCGGTTACCTGCTGCAGGCTGCGATGACCTTCAAGTACGTGCTCGATTACCGCGAAGGCGAAGTGTTCTGGTGCACCGCCGATGTCGGCTGGGTCACCGGCCACAGCTATATCGTGTACGGGCCACTGGCCAATGGTGCGACCTCGCTGATGTTCGAAGGCGTGCCGAGCTACCCGGACAGCTCGCGGTTCTGGCAGGTGATCGACAAACACAAGGTCAACATCTTCTACACCGCGCCGACCGCGTTACGCGCGCTGATGCGGGAAGGCCACGGGCCACTGGAAAACACTTCCCGCGCCAGCCTGCGCCTGCTGGGCAGTGTCGGCGAGCCAATCAACCCGGAGGCCTGGGACTGGTACTTCAACGCGGTCGGCGAACAACGCTGCCCGATTGTCGACACCTGGTGGCAGACCGAAACCGGCGGCATCATGCTCAGCCCGCTGGTCAGCGCCCAGCGCATCAAGCCCGGCTGCGCTACCCAGCCGATGTTTGGCGTAGTGCCGGTGCTGCTTGATGAGCAAGGCAAGGAAATCAGTGGCGCCGGCAGCGGCGTGCTGGCGATCAAATCCAGCTGGCCGGGGCAGATCCGCAGCGTGTACGGCGACCCTCAGCGGATGATCGACACCTATTTCAAACCCTATCCCGGCTACTACTTTACCGGCGACGGCGCGCGACGCGACGAGGACGGTGACTACTGGATCACCGGCCGCATCGACGACGTGATCAACGTTTCCGGGCACCGCATCGGCACCGCCGAAGTCGAAAGCGCCCTGGTGCTGCATGATCAGGTCGCAGAAGCCGCGGTGGTCGGTTATCCACACGACGTAAAAGGCCAGGGCATCTATGCCTTCGTCACGCCCATGAATGGCGTCGAGCCCGACGACGCGCTGAAAAAGCACCTGCTGGACCTGGTCAGCAAGGAAATCGGCAGCTTCGCCAAGCCCGAACTGATTCAATGGGCGCCGGCCTTGCCGAAAACCCGCTCAGGCAAGATCATGCGGCGGATCCTGCGCAAGATTGCCTGCAACGAGCTGGACAGCCTGGGAGATACATCCACACTGGCCGACCCGAGCGTGGTGGACGGCCTGATCGACAAGCGCCTCAACCGCTAGGAACCCATGGAATTCATTCGCAGCCGCATCGAAAACCAGCTGATGAGCCTGACCGGCTTGTCGCTGGGCCAACTCGACCTGGAGAACCCCAAGGGCGATCCGGGTCTCTTTGGGCCGAACTCGGTGAGCTGGAAGGTCCATGGCGACTTCAGCAGCATGTTGATCGGCGGCATCAGCGCGTTGATGTTGCAGGCATTGCACCCGCTGGCGTTGGCCGGCGTGTGGGACCACTCGAACTTTCGGCAGGACATGCTGGGGCGGTTACGACGCACCTCGCAGTTCATTTCCGGCACCACGTTTGGTTCGCGGCGTGACGCCGAATGGCTGATCGAGAAAGTGCGCACCATTCACCTGCAAGTGGTCGGCCATGCACCGGACGGCCGACCGTATGCCGCCAGCGATCCCGAGTTGCTGACCTGGGTGCATGTGGCGGAGGTCAGCAACTTTCTCGCGGCCCACCTGCGTTATCGCAACCCGGATTTATCTGCGAGGGATCAAGACCGGTACTACAGCGAAATCGCCCTGGTGGCCGAGCAATTGGGCGCGCGTCACGTGCCGCGTTCGCGCCAGGAAATTTCCGATTACCTTGAGCGTATCCGCCCGCAACTGCTGTGTGACCAGCGCAGCCACGAAGTCCTGCGCCTGCTGCTCAACGCGCCGTCTCCCAGCACCCTGGCCAAGCCGTTTGGCTCGCTGATGATGCAGGCCGGTATCGACCTGCTGCCGGACTGGGCCAGCGACATGCTCGGGCAGAAGCAAAGCCCGATCCAGCGCCAGATGATTCGTGCCGGGATCAGGCGCAGCGCGCCGTTGTTGCGCTGGGCCATGCGCAATGGTTCGGTGCAGCGGGCCCACAGGCGAATGGGCCTGCTGGAGCCATAACTGTTAAACTCCCGCGCCCCAATTACTCTGCAAGGCGCGCACTATGTCTTCCTTGAATCAGGCGCTGCGCGCCGCCCTCGATCATCGCCAGGACCTGCTCGCCGAGCTGCATGCACAAGGTACCGATTGCCATCGCCTGTTCCACGGCAGCCAGGAAGGCGCCGGTGGCCTGACGATCGACCGCTACGGCCCGCAACTGCTGGTGCAGAGTTTTCACCAGTCGCTGGAAAGCGACGACCTGTTGCACCTGCATCAAGCAATCAACCAGCACCTGGGGCTTGAACTGCTGCTGGTCTACAACGACCGCTCCCGGGGCAACTCGCGCATCGACCGTGAAGACACGGTTTACCGTGCCGAGCCCGCAGCCCTGGAAGACCTGGTCGGCCACGAATGGGGCCTCAATTACCGCGTGCGCGGCCGCCATGCCGGGCAAGACCCGCTGTTGTTCCTGGACCTGCGCAACACCCGTGGCTGGGTCAAGGCACACAGCGCCGGCAAAAGCGTGCTGAACCTGTTTGCCTACACCTGCGGCGTAGGCCTGAGTGCTGCTGCCGGTGGCGCTCGTGAGGTGTGCAACCTGGACTTTGCCGAGGGCAACCTGGCGGTCGGTCGCGAAAACGGTCAACTCAACCCGCAATTGCCGACGATGGAATTCATCCAGTCCGACTACTTCCCGGCAATCCGCCAGCTGGCCGGCCTGCCCATCAGCCAGCGTCGGGGGCAGAAGCTGCCGAGTTACCCGCGCCTGGAGCAGCGTCAATACGATCTGGTACTGCTCGACCCACCCGCCTGGGCCAAGAGCGCCTTCGGTACCGTCGACCTGCTGCGCGACTACCAGAGCCTGCTCAAGCCGGCGCTGCTGGCCACGGCCGACAACGGCGTGCTGATCTGCTGCAACAACCTGGCGAAAGTCGGTATGGACGACTGGCGTGACCAGGTCCTGCGCTGTGCGGAAAAGGCCGGGCGCCCGGTGCGCGACTGGCAGGTCATGACACCCGGCGCAGACTTCCCGTCCCACGACCAGCAACCACCGCTGAAGACCCTGATCCTGCAACTGTAGGACTTGTCCCAAAAGGGTCAGGGCGCAGTAATAAAGGCCCGGCTCTTCGGAACCGTAAACCCGTGCCATACTCCAAGGCACTCTTGATTGACATAGATGGCGTCACATATGCCCAAAGGATTGATTCGCGCCGCTGGCGCCTTGCTGACCGCCCTTGCCCTGTACAGCTTGCTGGGCTTCCTGATTCTCCCCGGCATTGCCCTTCGCGTGGCCAATCAACAGTTGGCCAACTACGCCACGGTGCCGGCGCGTGTCGAGCGTATCGAACTCAACCCGTTCAGCCTCGAACTGACCGTGTGGGGCCTGAATATCGGTGAGCCGGGCAAGGAGCAAGTGGCCTTTGAACGCCTCTATGCCAACCTGCAGATCGACAGCCTGTGGACCCGCGCCCTGCACCTGGCGGACGTACAACTCGACAAGCCCAAGACCGAGCTGCTGTTCGACAAATCCGGCCAGCTCAACCTGGCGCAGCTGTTCAAACTCCCGGCCAGCGAACCGACACCAACCGATCCGAACGCCAAGCCATTCCCGCTGCGCATCGATAAAATCAAGCTGGCAGGCGGCTATGTGCACTTCCAGGATTTGCGCCCGAGCGAGCCGATCGAGTTTCTCTACGACAAACTCGATTTCGAGCTGAAAAACCTCAGCACGCTGCCCGATGACAACGCCGACATGACCCTTGTGGCAGCCGGCCCTGAAGGCGGCCAGATCGACTGGACCGGTAACTTCAGCCTGATCCCGATCGCCTCCGAGGGCAAACTCAAGGTTACCGACGGCAAGATGAAAGTCTGGTGGCCGTATGTGCGTGATGCGGTGCCGCTGGTTCTGGAAGACGGCATCCTCAACTTCAGCACCGACTACAAGATGAGCCTGGCCAAGGAAACCGAGCTGAACCTGACCAACGTTGCCCTGAGTGTCGCGCCGTTTGCGATCAAGGCACCGGATGGCCGGCCGCTCGCGCGCCTGCAGAAGCTGGACGTCAGCGAAACCACCGTGGACCTGGCCAAACAGCAAGTGATCGTCGGCAAGATCCGCAGTAATAAACTCGAAACCTGGGCCGCCCTTGAAGCCGACGGCCAGCTGGACTGGCAGAAGCTGTTTGCCAGCCAACCAAGCAAACCTGCAACTGCACCCGCAACCGAGCCAGCCACCGCACCCGCTACCGCCGATTCGCCAAAACCTGCGCCGGCAGCGCCGAGCAAGCCTTGGCAAGTGCTGCTCAAGGACGTGCAACTGCGCGACTATCAAGTGCATCTGGCTGACCGCTCGGCCAAACCGGCAGTCGCCCTGGAAGTCGGGCCGCTGAACCTTGACCTGCAGGGTTTCGACAGCCTTAACCAGAGCCCGTTTACCCTCAAGCTCGATACCGGCGTAGGCAAACAAGGCAAGCTCGAGGCGACCGGCCAGGTCAACCTGAGCCCGGTCAGCGCCAAGCTGAAAGTGGACACCAAAGACATCGACCTGCGCGTCGCCCAGTCCTATATCAGCCCGTTTATCCGCCTGGAACTGCGTAGCGGCATGCTCGGCAGCAACCTCGACGTGAACCTGAAAAGCACCGCCCCCCTGGCATTCCAGGTGACCGGCCGGGCCCAGGTCGACCAGTTGCACACCCTGGACACCATGAAGACCCGCGACTTCCTCAAGTGGCAGCGCCTGGTGCTGGAAGGCGTGAATTATCAACATGGCGACAGCCTGTCGATCGACAAGGTCAACCTGTTGCAGCCCTATGCGCGCTTCATGATCAACGATGACCGCACCACCAACATCGATGACCTGCTGATCCCGCAGCCGGCCAACAGCCCCGGCAAGTCCGCGGCGAAACCTGCGGCCAGCAAAGAGAAGCCCCTGGGCATTCATATTGGTCAAATTGCGATCAACGACGGCTCGGCCAACTTCGCCGACTTCAGCCTGACCCCGAACTTCGCCACGGCCATCCAGCAGCTCAACGGCCAGATCGGCACCATTGACAGTCGCCAGGCCAAACCGGCGAGCGTCGACGTCAAGGGCAAGGTTGACCGTTATGCACCGGTCACCATCAAGGGCAGCGTGAATCCGTTTGACCCGATGGCCGCACTGGATATCGCCACCAGCTTCAAACGCGTCGAACTGACCACCCTGACGCCATACTCGGGCAAGTTTGCCGGGTTCCGCATCCGCAAGGGTCGGCTCAACCTGGACCTGCATTACGTCATCACCAAGGGCCAGTTGAAGGCCGAAAACAAGGTGGTAGTCGAGCAACTGCAACTGGGTGAGAAGGTCGACAGCGCCGACGCCGTGGACCTGCCGATTCGCCTGGCGATAGCCCTGCTCAAGGACTCCGACGGCAAGATCTCGATCGAACTGCCGGTGACCGGCGACTTGAACAACCCGCAGTTCAGCGTCATGCCGATTGTCTGGCAGACCCTGCGCAACCTGGTAGTACGTGCGGCCACGGCGCCATTCAAGTTCATTGGCGGCCTGATCAGCGGTGGTGGTGCCCAAGACCTTGGCAACGTGTCGTTTGCGGCAGGCTCGAGCGAGCTGAGCAAAGATTCCCAGTCGGCCCTCGACAGCCTGGCCAAAGCCCTCAAGGAGCGCCCTGCGCTGCGCCTGGAGATCGAAGGCACCGCCGCTGCCAGCAGTGACGGCCCGCTTTTGGCCGCACAACGGCTGGAACGCGAATACCAGTACAACTACTACAAGATCCTCCAGCGCCGTGGCGACAAGGTGCCGGCCCAGGCGTCGCTGCTTGAAGTACCGGAAAAGGAAAAGGCGCCGCTGCTGGAAGGCATCTACCGCACCCGCCTGAAACAACAGCCTCCGGCCGAATGGAAAGACCTGAGCAATGACGAGCGCACCGCCAAGCTGCGGGACGGTGTGATCAAGTTCTGGAGTGGCAGTGACGTGTTGCTGCGCCAACTGGGCCAGGACCGCGCCAGCGCGATCAAGGACTACCTGGTAGACAAGGCGCAGCTGGAAGATGAGCGGGTTTACTTTATCGATGCAAACCTTGGGGAAGCGGAGAAAGATGGTCGGGTGGTAACACCGATGCATCTGGATGCCGAATAAACCGGCACCCGCTGAGCACCTGTGGCGAGGGGGCTTGTCCCCCGTTGGGCTGCGTAGCGGCCCCAATGAGGGCGTCGCGGTCATTCAGGCGGATCACCGTCGTCATACCAAGGGGCCGCTACGCAGCCCAACGGGGGCAAGCCCCCTCGCCACAAGAGCCTCGCTGACCTCCCCACTTTTCTACCCACAATAGAACAGGCCCCGACACAAGTGCCGGGGCCTGTAATGACCACATCCGTGTGGTCGGTCGCATGAACCTGTGAGGTGCATTGAGCGGATAACTAGACTCGCTCGTGGCCGCCTCCGCCTAGCTCAGGCGATTCGTTAAGCGTTACTCTGCTTTCAGGCCGTCGGCCGATACAGCTTTAACGCCTTTGATTTTCTTGGTGATATTCACCGCGGTAGTTTTCTGCGCTTCAGTCACTGCGACGGTCGACGACAGGGAAACTACACCTTTGTTGGTTTCGACTTTGATGTCGGTGCCAGGAATACCTTTCTCGGTTACCAGGTCAGCTTTCACTTTGGTGGTGATCCAAGTGTCCGAGGTGGACTCTTTGGCACCAGCAGCTGCGCTTTTGGTTTTGTCGACGTTATCAGCCTTGGTAGCGCCGCCAGCCATCAGGCCGTCAGCCGAAACTGCGGTTACGCCTTTGATTTTCTTGGTGATCGCTACAGCAGTAGCTTTCTGAGCGTCGGAGATAGCAACTGTCGAGGACAGGGAAACCACACCTTTGTTGGTCTCAACCTTAATGTCCGAACCAGGAATACCTTTCTCGGTCAGCAGGTCAGCTTTGACTTTGGTGGTGATCCAGGTATCCGAAGTGGACTCTTTAGCCTTGGTGACTTCACCGGCCGCCAGCGTCATAGGGGCTTGGGAAGTCTGAGCAAAGGCTACGTTAGCACCCATGGCCAGGGTCAGAGCGGTAGCAGTAGCGAGAGCGAACTTCTTCATACGAGTAACTCCTGTTTTATTAAAAGTCTGCAGTACGTAAACCTTGATGCTGCAGCGTTAACAGGGATATTGCAGACAGTGTGCCAACTCGATGCGACCAATTAAATCCTTATAAAACAATACGTTATGAAAACAGGTGATTTTCGGAATCGTGCAACTTGCATGAAGACGAACGTGCCTGCATGCAAGTTGCGGCTTTTGGGGTATGGCTAAACGCCTGATTTCGCGACACTTTCCCGCAGGCATAAAAAAAGGACTCCGAAGAGTCCTTTTTCAGCTTGCAGCGACGGGGTGATTAAACGCCCGAAGCCTTGGCTGCTGCTACGTCCTTGATGGACAGCTTGATACGGCCGCGGTTGTCCACGTCCAGTACCAGCACTTCCACTTCCTGGCCTTCTTTCAGGATGTCGGTCACTTTCTCAACGCGAGCATCGCTCAGCATGGAGATGTGAACCAGACCGTCCTTGCCCGGCAGGATGTTGACGAATGCGCCGAAGTCGACGATGCGCTCAACCTTACCGACGTAGATCTTGCCGATCTCGGCTTCAGCAGTGATACCCAGGACGCGCTGACGTGCCGCTTCAGCCGCTTCCTTGGTTTCGCCGAAGATCTTGATCGAGCCGTCGTCTTCGATGTCGATCGAAGCCTTGGTCTCTTCACAGATCGCACGAATGGTCGCGCCGCCTTTACCGATAACATCACGGATTTTGTCGGTGTCGATTTTCATCGCGATCATGGTCGGAGCATTTTCCGACAGTTCGGTACGGGACTGGCCAATGATCTGGTTCATCTGACCGAGGATGTTCAGGCGCGCTTCCAGGGCTTGGCCCAGAGCGATTTCCATGATTTCTTCGGTGATGCCCTTGATCTTGATGTCCATCTGCAGCGCGGTAACACCTTTGGCGGTACCGGCTACTTTGAAGTCCATGTCGCCCAGGTGGTCTTCGTCGCCCAGGATGTCGGTCAGGATGGCGAACTTCTCGCCTTCTTTAACCAGGCCCATGGCGATACCGGCAACCGGTGCCTTCATCGGAACGCCGGCATCCATCAGAGCCAGGGAAGCGCCGCAGACCGAAGCCATGGAGCTGGAACCGTTGGACTCGGTGATTTCCGACACAACACGAATGGTGTACGGGAACACGTCGGCGGCAGGCAACATGGCTGCAATCGAACGACGGGCCAGACGGCCGTGACCAATTTCGCGACGACCAGCACCACCCATGCGACCACACTCACCTACCGAGAACGGAGGGAAGTTGTAGTGCAGCATGAACGGGTCTTTTTTCTCGCCTTCCAGGGTGTCCAGCAGCTGTGCGTCACGGGCAGTACCCAGTGTTGCAACAACCAGGGCCTGGGTTTCACCACGGGTGAACAGGGCCGAACCGTGGGTTTTTGGCAGAACGCCGACTTCGATGTTCAGCGGACGTACGGTGCGGGTGTCGCGGCCGTCGATACGTGGCTTGCCGTTAACGATGTTTTCGCGAACGGTGCGGTATTCGATTTCGCCGAAGGCTGCTTTGACTTCGCTGGAAGAAGGCTGGCCTTCTTCACCGGACAGCTTGGCAACAACCTGGTCCTTCAGTTCACCCAGGCGAGCGTAACGGTCGGCCTTGATGGTGATGGTGTAGGCGTCGGAGATAGCGGTGCCGAACTCGGAGCGGATAGCGCCCAGCAGTGCGGTAGCTTCTGGCTGAGGAGCCCAGGTCCAGGTTGGCTTGGCGGCTTCAGCGGCCAGTTCCTTGACAGCGTTGATCACAACCTGGAACTCGTCGTGAGCAAACAGTACAGCGCCCAGCATCTGGTCTTCGGTCAGCTCTTTGGCTTCCGATTCAACCATCAACACGGCTTCCGAAGTACCGGCAACGACCATGTCCAGGCTCGAAGCTTTCTGTTGTTCGTAAGTCGGGTTCAGCAGGTAGCCGGTGCTTTCGTGGAATGCAACACGGGCAGCGCCGATCGGGCCATCGAAAGGAATACCGGAGATGGCCAGGGCCGCCGAGGTACCGATCATCGCAGCGATGTCCGGATCGGTCTTCTTGCTGGTGGAAACGACGGTGCAGACAACCTGCACTTCGTTCATGAAGCCTTCTGGGAACAGCGGACGGATCGGACGGTCGATCAGTCGGGAAGTCAGGGTTTCTTTCTCGGAAGGACGGCCTTCACGCTTGAAGAAACCACCAGGGATCTTACCGGCAGCGTAAGTCTTTTCCTGGTAGTGAACGGAAAGAGGGAAGAAGCCTTTGCTTGGGTCAGCGGTCTTGGCGCCTACAACGGTCACCAATACGGTGACGTCGTCGTCAACGGTAACCAGCACTGCGCCGGAGGCTTGACGGGCGATACGGCCTGTCTCGAGGGTAACGGTCGACTGACCGAACTGGAATTTTTTGATAACCGGGTTCACGGTGTCCTACCTTCTTTGTGGCTCTTGGGGAACTTGTCTTCTTGCGAAATTCTTGGGCAATGTCGGGAATCGGCCCAACGCCTGTCCAGGGTAAAACGTGTATCCAGATAAAACTTGAGGCTGGAAGCCTGCCATGGGCCAGCGGGAAACCCACTGACACACGACAGCCAACCAACCTCTAGCGCAATCGCTTATTAGCGACGCAGACCCAGGCGACCGATCAGAGTCTGATAACGACCCAGATCCTTGCCTTTCAGGTAGTCCAGCAGCTTACGGCGCTGGTTTACCATGCGGATCAGACCACGACGGGAGTGGTGATCTTTACCGTTGGCCTTGAAGTGACCTTGCAGCTTGTTGATGTTGTGGGTCAGCAGTGCAACTTGCACTTCTGGCGAACCAGTGTCACCAACAGCTTGCTGATAGTCAGCAACGATTTGTGCTTTTTCTTGAACGTCGAGAGCCATGAGGCAATCCTTTTTTCAGGAAACCACCCAAAGGGCAGTTTCAACAGGCCAGGGACAAATCCCTGTATCTAAAAATGAGTAGTGACCATGCCTGCTAACAGCCACCCTCGTTCCAGTTTGAGTAAAAGCTACTGCGCTTTTACCACAAACTGGTTTCGGTCATTCTGACCGAATCAGTCGACGCGGCGCGATGCGCCCGTCTTCGCTCACTTCACCGATACCGATAAAGCGACCGTTGTGATCTTGTACCCGCACCATGCCGAACTTCGGGGCATCCGGTGCACGTACCGGCTGGCCGTTAAGCCAGTAGAACGCGCTGTGCTCCGAGAAGTGCAGCAATGGCCAATCCAGTAAACCGCTGTCCGATGGCATCAGGAAGCGATCAACCGCTTCGTTGCCGCCTTCGGCATGCACTGCTTCCAGCTCTTCTAGCGTGACCGTCTGGGCCAGGGTGAAAGGGCCTGCCTGGGTGCGTCGCAGTTCTGCAACGTATGCGCCACAGCCTAGTTGCTCACCGATATCTTCCACGAGGGTGCGGATATAGGTGCCTTTGCTGCAGTCCACCGCCAACCGGGCAGTGTCGCCTTCAGCGGCGAGCAATTCCAAGCGCGCAATAGTAACAGAACGCGGTTCGCGCTCCACCACTTCCCCTGCACGTGCCAGCTTGTAAAGAGGCTGGCCATCACGCTTGAGAGCCGAGTACATCGGCGGTATCTGACTGATTTGCCCACGAAAAGCAGGTAAGGCAGCTTCGATATCAGCACGACCAACGGTCACCTCGCGAACCTGCAAAACATCACCTTCGGCGTCTGCCGTGGTGGTGGTCTTGCCCAGTTGCATCAGGGTCTCGTAGCCCTTGTCGGAATCGAGCAGGTATTGCGAAAACTTGGTGGCCTCGCCGAAGCACAACGGCAACACGCCGGTGGCCAAGGGGTCGAGGCTGCCGGTGTGCCCTGCCTTCTCGGCATTGAGCAGCCAGCGAACCTTCTGCAACGCCGCATTGGAGGTAAAGCCAATGGGCTTGTCGAGCAGAATGATGCCGCTGACATTACGACGGATACGTTTGACCTGAGCCACCGATTACTCCTTGGCGTCTTCAGGCGTGGCGGATTCCGGGTGCTGATTGTCTTCAGCCACGGCCCGCTCGATCAGTGCCGACAGGTGCGCGCCACGCACGACACTTTCGTCGTAGTGGAAGTGCAACTGAGGAACGCTGCGCAGCTTCATTTCACGGGCCAACTGCATACGCAGGAAACCTGCGGCGGAGTTGAGCACCTTGATGCTTTGCGCGATTTCTTCGCTGTTGTCCTGGCCCATCACGGTGATGAAGATCTTGGCGTGACCAACGTCACGGCTGACTTCAACGGCGGTGATGGTGACTAGGCCAACACGTGGGTCTTTTACTTCACGACGGATCAGCTGTGCCAGCTCACGCTGCATCTGATCGCCGATACGTTGGGTACGGCTGTATTCTTTTGCCATGTCTTGTTACCTGTTGCTGCCACACGGTGAAACCCGTGGGGTCTGAAAGCGGCAAACGCCCGGCCTGACAAAAGCCAGACCGGGCGTTGCGTTTAGAGTCCGGACACAGCGCCAGGCATTTGCATGCCCGGGCGCTGCGTGGCCCTTGAAGTACGCGAGTTAGAGGCTGCGAGCAACCTGGACCTTCTCGTAGACTTCGATCTTGTCACCCGCCTTGACGTCGTTGTAGCTCTTGACGCCAATACCGCATTCCATGCCGGCACGTACTTCGGAAGCGTCATCCTTGAAGCGGCGCAGGGATTCCAGCTCGCCTTCGAAGATAACGATGTCTTCACGCAGTACACGGATTGGACGGTTACGGTGCACAACACCTTCGATAACCATGCAACCGGCGATCGCGCCGAATTTCGGCGAGCGGAACACGTCACGCACCTCGGCCACACCCAGGATGTTCTCCCGGACGTCGCTGCCAAGCATGCCGGTGAGGGCTTTCTTGACGTCTTCGATGATGTCGTAAATGACGTTGTAGTAACGCATGTCCAGGCCTTCCTGCTCGACGATCTTCCGTGCGCCAGCATCGGCACGCACGTTGAAGCCGAACAGTACAGCGTTGGAGGCCAGCGCCAGGTTGGCATCGGATTCGGTGATACCACCGACACCGCCGCCGACCACACGCACTTGCACTTCGTCGTTACCCAGGCCATTCAAGGCGCCGTTCAACGCTTCGAGGGAACCACGAACGTCAGATTTGAGGACGATGTTAAGCGTCTTCTTCTCTGCCTGGCCCATGTTCTCGAAGATGTTTTCCAGCTTGCCGGCGTGAGCACGGGCCAGCTTGACTTCGCGGAACTTGCCTTGACGGAACAGAGCCACTTCACGGGCTTTCTTCTCGTCCGACAGCACGCTCATCTCGTCGCCAGCGTCCGGGGTACCGTCCAGGCCGAGGATCTCGACAGGGATGGAAGGACCGGCTTCCTTGATTGGCTTGCCGTTCTCGTCGAGCATGGCACGTACACGGCCATAGTTCGAACCGACCAGAACCATGTCGCCTTGGCGCAGGGTACCGTCTTGAACCAGAACGGTTGCAACCGGGCCACGACCCTTGTCGAGACGCGATTCAACCACAACACCACGACCCGGGGCCGATGGAGTTGCTTTCAGTTCAAGAACTTCGGCTTGCAGCAGGACAGCTTCGAGCAGTTCGTCTACACCGGTACCGACTTTCGCCGAAACCGAAACGAATGGCGTATCACCGCCCCACTCTTCGGAAGTCACGCCGTGAACCGACAGTTCGCTACGGATGCGATCGAGATCGGCGCCCGGCTTGTCGATTTTGTTCACTGCAACAACCAGAGGAACACCAGCGGCTTTAGCGTGCTGGACAGCTTCAATGGTCTGCGGCATTACGCCGTCGTCCGCTGCAACTACCAGGATCACGATGTCAGTCGCCTTGGCACCACGGGCACGCATGGCGGTAAACGCGGCGTGACCAGGGGTGTCGAGGAAGGTGACCATGCCGCGTTCGGTTTCAACGTGGTATGCACCGATGTGCTGGGTGATGCCGCCGGCCTCGCCTGCAGCTACCTTGGCACGACGGATATAGTCGAGCAGCGAGGTCTTACCATGGTCAACGTGGCCCATTACGGTCACGACTGGCGCACGGGAGAAAGTCTCGCCTTCAAACTTCAGGGACTCAGCCAGGGAATCTTCCAGGGCGGTGTCGCTGACCAGGGTCACTTTGTGGCCCAGCTCTTCAGCAACCAGTTGGGCAGTTTCCTGGTCCAGTACCTGGTTGATGGTCGCTGGGGTACCCAGTTTGAACATGAACTTGATGATTTCAGCAGCCTTGACCGACATCTGATTGGCAAGATCGCCAACAGTGATGGTCTCGCCGATCTGCACATCACGCACGACAGGGCCGGTTGGGCTCTGGAAACCGTGGGCGTTGCGCTTCTTCAGCTTGGCCTTGCCGCGACCACCGCGACGGAAGCTGTCGCTTTCTTCGTCGGTAGTACGTGGGGCAACGCGTGGCGCTGGCGCCTTCTCTTTGACCGAAGCACGATGTGGAGCGTTTTTGCGCTCACCATCGCCACTGCCACGACGATTGTTATCGTCGGCACGTGGTTTGTCCGGGCGGCGAGGTTCTTCGCGTTTGCGAGCGTCGGCTGCAGGAGCTGGCGCGGCGGCAACCGGAGCGGCCTCACGAACAGCTTCAACAGGCGCGCTAGGCGCAGCAACGGCCTCAGTGTTAGCAGGTTGCGCAGCAGCAGGCTGGCGACGCGCTTCTTCTTCGGCGCGACGCTTGGCTTCTTCTTCAGCCTTCTGACGAGCAGCATTTTCTACTGCGCGACGTTCTTCCAGTTCGCGTTTGCGCTCGGCTTCGATTTCTTCCGGGCTGCGCTGTACGAAGACTTTCTTCTTGCGTACTTCAACGCTGATGCTCTTGCTGCCAGCAACACGCAGGGTGCTGGTGGTTTTGCGCTGCAATGTAATCTTGCGCGGTTCTTCCACTTTCGCCTTGTGGCTGCTCTTCAAGTGAGTCAGCAAAGACTGCTTCTCACTATCGCTCACACCTTCGTCGGCGGCGGTGTGCGGCAGACCTGCCTCACGCATCTGCTGCAACAGGCGCTCTACCGGTGTTTTGACCTCATCGGCCAGTTGTTTCACCGTGACTTGCGTCATGCACTTCTCTCCTCAGGCCGCGCCTAATTACTCGAACCAATGGGCTCGGGCGGCCATGATCAACTTGCCGGCACGATCATCGTCAATGCCGTCGATGTCGAGCAGGTCGTCAATAGACTGCTCGGCCAGGTCTTCGCGGGTAATTACGCCGCGCACCGCCAGTTCCATCGCCAAATCCTTGTCCATACCCTCAAGCGAGAGCAGGTCTTCGGCCGGATGGGCGTCTGCCAGCTTTTCCTCAGTAGCGATGGCTTTAGTCAACAAACGATCCTTGGCCCGAGCGCGAAGCTCGTTGACGGTGTCTTCGTCAAAGCCGTCGATGTTGAGCATTTCTTCCAACGGTACGTAGGCAATCTCTTCCAGGCTGGTGAAGCCTTCATCTACCAGCACCTGTGCCAGGTCTTCGTCGACTTCCAGCTCGTCGATGAAGTTGCGCAGGATGTCACCGGTTTCTGCTTGCTGCTTAGCCTGGATGTCCGATTCGGTCATCACGTTCAGGGTCCAGCCGGTCAACTGGCTGGCCAAACGTACGTTCTGACCACCGCGACCGATGGCCTGAGCCAGATTGTCTGCGCCAACGGCGATGTCCATTGCATGGGCATCCTCGTCAACGATAATTGCCGCCACTTCAGCAGGCGACATTGCGTTGATCACGAACTGCGCCGGGTTATCGTCCCACAGGACGATGTCCACACGCTCACCACCCAATTCGCCCGACACTGCCTGGACGCGCGAACCGCGCATACCAATGCAAGCACCTTGCGGGTCGATGCGTTTGTCCTTGGAGCGGACCGCGATCTTGGCGCGCGAACCCGGATCGCGGGACGCAGCCATGACTTCGATCAGGCCTTCGGCAATTTCCGGCACTTCGATGCGGAACAGCTCGATCAGCATTTCCGGCGCGGTACGCGACAGGATCAACTGAGGGCCGCGGTTCTCGGTGCGGATTTCCTTGAGCAGCGCACGCAAGCGCACGCCAACCCGGAAAGTTTCGCGGGAAATGATGTCTTCGCGGGCCAGCAACGCTTCAGCGTTGTTACCCAGGTCGACGATCACGTTGTCGCGGGTGACTTTTTTCACGGTGCCGGAGATGATTTCCCCCAGGCGCTCGCGGTAAGCGTCAACGACTTGAGCGCGCTCGGCTTCGCGGACCTTCTGCACGATGACTTGCTTGGCAGTCTGTGCAGCGATGCGGCCGAACTCGATGGATTCGATCTTTTCTTCGACGACATCACCGACCTGGGCGCCCGGATGCGTTTCAGCAACCTTGCTCGGCCAGGTTTCGATGGCCGGATCATCAAGATCGGCTTCTTCGACGACCGTCCAGCGACGGAAAGTCTCGTAGGCACCGGTGTGGCGGTTGATTTCCACACGCAGATCAACTTCGTCTTCAAAACGCTTTTTGGTAGCAGTGGCCAGGGCCAGCTCCAGCGCTTCAAAAATCACGTTTGCCGGTACGCCCTTTTCATTGGATACCGACTCAACAACCAGCAGTACTTCTTTGCTCATCGTACGCCTCGCCTTTCGCAAGCCATTGGATCCGCGGGATCCGCGTCTCAGTCAAAACTGGGAATAATGTTGGCCTTGTCGATCATATCGATCGGCAACAGGAACTCATGGTCTTCTACCTGCACCACGACGTCCTGCTCTTCTACACCGCGCAGAAGGCCCTGAAAGTTGCGTCGCCCTTCAAAGGGAGAGCGCAGCTTGATCTTCACTTGTTCACCGGCAAATTTTGCAAACTGATCAATAGTGAACAGTGGGCGTTCCATGCCAGGCGAGGAAACTTCGAGGGTGTATTCAACGGAGATCGGATCTTCAACATCCAGGACACCGCTGATCTGACGGCTGACAATGGCACAATCGTCCACCAGCACGCCGCCCTCTTTATCGATATAAACGCGCAACATTGAGTGGCGACCTTGAGCCGAAAACTCAATACCCCAGCATTCATAGCCTAGGGCCACGACCACCGGGGCCAACAAGGCCTGCAACTCTTCTAGCTTGCTCGACACCTGAACCCCCTCGTGCATGTATGTGCATGCTGTGCAAAATAAAAAAATGGGCGAAACGCCCATCCTTGAAACGCCGTCGAACAGCGGCGTTGAAAGTGTCCAGCTAACAAAAAGCCCCTTAAAAGGGGCTCCGCTAAAACTGGTTGCGGGGGCCGGATTTGAACCGACGACCTTCGGGTTATGAGCCCGACGAGCTACCAGACTGCTCCACCCCGCGACAAAGCTGGGGCGGAAGTATACGACCGATCCCTTACAGGGTCAATGTAACCTTCCACCTACAAGAAAGCCCGCAACAGCGGGCTCTCCTGATAATTGGTACCGAGAAGGGGACTCGAACCCCTACACCCTATGGGCACAACCACCTCAAGGTTGCGTGTCTACCAATTCCACCACCTCGGCAATACAGCGTTTACAACCTTCTTACTTCTGCTCTTGAGCTGGAGGTACGTCAGTCGCTGGAGTAGCCGACTTTTGCTCTTGAAGCACCGGGACATCATCAGAAGCCGGTTTTGCTTTTGGTACTTCCAACACTGCCGGGTTTGGGAGACCTACTTGAGTCAGCACATGAGCTTTCTCTTTAGCAAAGTAACCTAACCCCAAGCTGGTTATGAAGAAACCGGCGGCAAGTATAGCAGTAAACTTACTAAGAAAGGTAGAGGAACCTTGGCTTCCGAACACAGTATTTGAAGCACCTGCCCCGAAAGACGCACCAGCGTCCGCACCTTTACCCTGCTGCAGCAAAACCAGAGCAACTACGCCCAGTGCACCCAGCAGATGAAAAACAACGATGACTGTTTCCAGCATTTTTTCAGTTTCCCGCGGCGCGACAAATCGCACCGAACTCATCTGCATTCAGGGAAGCCCCACCAATGAGCCCCCCATCGATATCCGGCATGCCGAACAGTTCGACCGCATTGGCCGCCTTCACGCTGCCGCCGTATAGAAGCCGCACACCTCGTGCGACCTCAGAATTCTCTGCCGCCAACTGCGCGCGGATGGCTGCGTGCACATCCTGCGCCTGTTGCGGCGAAGCAGTCAGCCCGGTGCCAATGGCCCAGACCGGCTCGTAAGCAATTACTGCATTTGCAAAGGCACCGACTCCCAGCTCCTCGATGATGCTGCCCAGCTGACGCCCGACAACCTCAAGAGTTTTACCGGACTCACGCTGCTCAAGGGTCTCCCCTATGCACAACACCGGAACCAAGCCGCAAGCCTGTGCCGCCGCGAATTTGCGATTGAGTGTCCCATCACGCTCGCCCATGATCTGGCGGCGCTCGGAGTGCCCAACAAGCACCAGGGAACAACCCGCATCAACCAGCTGACTCGGTGCAATCTCACCGGTCAACGCACCTTGCATGGATTCCACCGCAGAGTTCTGCGCGCCGACCTGGATCGACTTGCCTTTCAAGCCATCAATCACTTGATTGATATACAAGCAAGGCGGGAATACCGCGACATCAACACCGCCAGGCAAGGCCAAATGACGAAGGCCATTGATCAGCTCAGCGACACTGGCGCGGGTACCGTGCATCTTCCAGTTACCAGCTACCATAGTGCGACGCATGCTGTACCTCGTCGGTCAAAGTGGGCGCAGATGTTACCCAACCACATCATCACTGGCAAGCCGAATTCAGGCGCAAACTTCAGTTACCAGTTTTGCCAGCTCTTCGGCATAGCCGCGAACCTGTGTTTCGTCCTCGCCCTCGACCATTACACGCACCAAAGGCTCGGTACCCGACTTGCGCAGCAAGACCCGGCCACGCCCCGCCATGGCGGCAGTCACGCGCTCACTGGCCTCTTTGACAGCCGGATGCTCGATAGGGTTGTCACCGCCTGCAAAGCGCACGTTGAGCAGCACTTGCGGGCACTTGCGCAACGCCTGCCGCGCCTGGGCCAGGCTTTCTTCACGGCGACGCAGCGCCAGCAGCACCTGCAGCGCCGCAATGATCGCATCCCCGGTAGTCGTGTGCTGGAAGCAGACGATATGACCGGAATTTTCGCCACCCACCTGCCAATTACGCTCCAGCAGGTCGGCAATCACGTAGCGGTCACCGACATTGGCGCGCACAAACGGGATCCCCAGATCTGCCAGGGCCAGCTCCAGGCCAAGATTGCTCATCAAGGTACCGACGACGCCGCCTTGCAGCTTGTTACGCTCATGCAGGTCACGGGCGATGATGAACAACAGGTCGTCGCCATCGACGATCGCGCCAGTGTGATCGACCATCAATACGCGGTCGCCATCACCATCGAACGCGATGCCCAAGTCGGCATGCTCAGCCAGGACAGCCGCCTGCAACTGACCCATGTGGGTTGAGCCGCAGTTGTCGTTGATGTTCAGGCCGTTCGGCTGCGCCGACAGTACAGTAACGTCTCCGCCAAGCTCCTTGAACACACTCGGTGCGACTTTGTACGTCGCGCCGTGGGCGCAGTCGATGACGACCTTCAACCCGGCAAAATTGGTGCTGCTTGGCACGCTGCTTTTGCAGAACTCGATGTAACGGCCGGAAGCGTCGTTAATCCGCGAAACCTTGCCCAGCTTGCTCGATTCGACGACGGTCATCGGCGCATCCAGCAACTCTTCGATCATGTGCTCGATCTCATCCGGCAGCTTGGTGCCCTGGCCCGAGAAGAACTTGATGCCGTTGTCATCGTGGGGATTGTGCGAAGCGCTGATCACGATACCGGCTTCAGCATGAAAGGTACGCGTCAGGTAAGCGATCGCCGGCGTAGGCATCGGCCCCAACAGCATCACATCAGCGCCGGCAGCAGACAGACCTGCCTCCAGCGCAGACTCAAACATATAACCCGAGATACGCGTGTCCTTACCCACCAGGATACGGCAGGCCCCCATGCTGCGGAACGCCATGCCGGCGGCCCAGCCCAGCTTGAGCATGAAATCGGGAGTAATCGGGAATTCGCCGACCCGACCGCGAATGCCATCGGTGCCAAAATACTTTTTAGTCATAAGTGCTCCATCATTCTTATTCGGCTGATTCAACCGCTGCGATCATCCGCACTACATCTATCGTCTCGGCCACGTCATGCACGCGCAAGATGCGCGCACCCTTGACCACGGCAAGTGCCGCAAGTGCCAGGCCGCCATGCAGCCGCTCACCCACGGGACGATTCAACGCCAGACCTATCATGCTCTTGCGCGAAACCCCGACCAACAAGGGGCGACCAAGGGCATGCAGGGATTCCATATGCTTGAACAGGCTTAAATTGTGCTGCAAGGTCTTGGCAAAGCCAAATCCCGGGTCGAGGATTATCCGCTCGGGAGCAATCCCCACTGCCGCGCATTGAGCCATGCGCTCGGCAAGAAAACCTTTCACTTCACCGACCAGATTGTCGTAATGCGGGTTGTCCTGCATCGTGCCCGGCTCGCCAAGCATATGCATCAGGCAAACCGGCAGCCCCGTCGCGGCGGCCGCATCCAGAGCGCCATCGCGCTGCAAAGAGCGCACATCGTTGATCAACCCTGCACCCAGCCGCGCAGTTTCGCGCATAACGGCAGGGGTTGAGGTGTCGACAGAGATGATGACGTCCAGCTCTTGATGGATGCGCTCGACAATCGGAGCAACCCGTTCCAGTTCCTCCAGGGGAGAAACTGCGCGCGCGCCGGGCCGGGTTGATTCGCCACCGACGTCAATCAGAGTCGCACCGGCAGCCACCATCGCTTCCGCATGGCGCAACGCAGCATCAAGCTGACTGAAGCGACCACCATCGGAAAAGGAATCAGGGGTTACATTAAGAATGCCCATAACGTGTGTATGGGCCAAATCAAGAACCCGGCTGCCGCAAGGCAACCGGGTCGAGGACAACGCAGAAGTCATTTCAAACCTTAATGGTCAGCAGCAGGGCCGCCGATCGGGGCTTCAGGGCGTTCGTTCTGTACCACTGGCGGCGTGCCCGAAGTACCCGAACCACCTTCCCAATCGCGAGGCTCGCGAGGCGTACGACCGGCCATGATGTCGTCAATCTGCTCGGCATCAATGGTCTCGTACTTCATCAGGGCATCAGCCATGGCGTCGAGCTTGTCGCGGTTGTCGGTGAGGATCTGCTTGGCCGTGCCGTAGCACTGGTCAATGATGCTGCGCACCTCGGAGTCGATCAGCTTGGCTGTCTCGCCGGAGAAGCTGGCAGCTTGACCACCACCACCGCGACCCAGGAATACTTCGCCTTCTTCCTCGGCATACATCAAAGGACCGAGTTTCTCCGACAGGCCCCACTTGGTCACCATGTTCCGTGCAATCTGGCTGGCACGCATGATGTCGTTGGAGGCACCGGTGGTAACACCATCGAAGCCCAGGGTCATCTCTTCGGCGATCCGGCCGCCATACAGCGAGCAGATCTGGCTGATCAAGGCACGCTTGGAGAGGCTGTAGCGATCCTCTTCCGGCAGGAACATGGTGACGCCCAGCGCCCGGCCACGAGGAATGATCGATACCTTGTAGACCGGGTCATGCTCAGGCACAACGCGACCAACAATGGCGTGACCGGCTTCATGATAAGCGGTGTTCTGCTTCTCTTTCTCGGACATGACCATGGATTTGCGCTCGGCGCCCATCATGATCTTGTCTTTCGCCAGCTCGAACTCCTTCATTTCAACGATGCGCTTGCCGGTACGGGCGGCAAACAGCGACGCCTCGTTCACCAGGTTGGCAAGGTCGGCACCGGAGAAGCCTGGAGTACCACGGGCAATCACGGCCGGAGCCACGTCGTCGCCCATTGGCACTTTGCGCATGTGCACTTTCAGGATCTGCTCACGACCACGGATGTCTGGCAACCCGACAACGACCTGACGGTCAAAACGGCCCGGACGCAGCAAAGCGGGGTCGAGTACGTCTGGACGGTTGGTTGCGGCGATCACGATGATGCCGTCGTTCATTTCAAAGCCGTCCATCTCAACCAGCAACTGGTTAAGCGTCTGCTCACGCTCATCATGACCGCCGCCCATGCCGGCGCCACGATGGCGACCAACGGCGTCGATTTCATCGATGAAGATGATGCACGGAGCGTGCTTCTTGGCCTGTTCGAACATATCGCGAACACGGCTGGCACCTACACCGACGAACATTTCGACGAAGTCGGAACCGGAAATGGTGAAGAAAGGTACTTTGGCTTCGCCGGCAATGGCCTTGGCCAACAGGGTTTTACCGGTACCTGGCGGGCCAACCATCAGCACACCGCGAGGAATACGGCCACCCAGGCGCTGGAACTTGCCCGGATCGCGCAGGAATTCAACCAGTTCGCCCACTTCTTCCTTGGCTTCGTCGCAACCGGCAACGTCAGCCAGGGTGGTTTTCACCTGATCTTCGGAAAGCAGGCGCGCCTTGCTCTTGCCGAAGCTCATCGGCCCGCCCTTGCCTCCCGCACCACCTTGCATCTGGCGCATGAAGAACATGAACACGGCGATAATCACCAGTATCGGGAAGCTGGCCACCAGGAGTTGGGTCCAGATGCTCTGCTGCTCAGGCTGCTTGCCTTCAACAACCACGTGGTTATCCACCAGGTCGCCGATCAGGCCATTGTCCTGGATTGCCGGACGGATGGTCTTGAAGCTGTCGCCATCGTTGCGCTTGCCGGTAATCACGTAGCCATCAACCGCTACGCGCTCGACCTTGCCATCCTTAACTTGCTGGATGAAGTCGGAATAGTTGAGGGTCTGCGGCTCGTTAGGGCTGGAGAAGTTGTTCATCACCGTCACGAGGACAGCCGCGATGATCAACCACAGGATCAGATTCTTTGCCATATCGTTCAATTAACTACCCTCTGAAGCAAGCTCCGCTACTGGCGCGTGCTTCGCATGATATTCACCGGCCTAACTTACTACATTACCTACAACTCTGGCAGGCGCCGTCTGTAACCCTTTGTGAAACTTTGACTACACAATATTCGTAAAGCTTCATGACGAAAGCGATATAAAAAAACCTATCGCCTCCGTCAAATTTCTCAAAAACGCTCTTCACTGGCAGCGCCTTCAATGCCACGGAAGCCGCGACCCAGCAAATACTGCTCGCGAGACCTGTCCCGGGAAGAGTCAGGCTTGCGTGTCTGTACCTTGTCGAACAGTTTGCGGATGTTCTTGTGATACTCGTCGAAGCCTTCACCCTGGAAGACCTTGACCAGGAAGTCACCACCCGGACGCAGTACCCGTCCTGCCAGGTCCAGTGCCAATTCGCACAGGAACATGGCTCGCGGCATATCAACAGCCGGTAATCCACTCATATTGGGGGCCATATCGGAAATCACAAGGTCTACCTGCGAATTTCCGACGGCCTCAAGGATCTGTGCCAGCACTTCATCCTGGGTAAAATCGCCGTGAACAAAGGTCACGTCAGGGATGCTGTCCATTTCCAGGATGTCGGAAGCGATCAAACGACCTTGTCCACCAATCAGACGACTGGTCACCTGGGACCAGCCACCCGGGGCGGCACCCAGGTCGATAACGCTCATGCCAGGACGGATCAACTTGTCCTTCTCCTGGATCTCCAGCAGTTTGTAGCTGGCCCGGGAACGGTAGCCATCCTTTTGCGCCATTTTGACGTAAGGGTCGTTGAAATGCTCTTGCAGCCACTTAAGGCTAGTTTTGGAACGGGCCACGGGCCACCTCGAAAATAAAACGGGTCGTGATTAACTGGGCGGTCCCGGACTCGCTCGGGTAAACTGGCCGCCGCTTTTTACAAGATCAGACGCAGGGGTCAGATTATGCCGCTCACTCAAGAGCAGAAGAAACAGTACAAATCCATTGGCCACCATCTGAAACCAGTTTTGATTGTGGCTGACAACGGTTTGACTGAAGGTGTGTTAGCCGAACTTGAACGCGCATTGGGCGATCACGAGCTAATCAAGATCAAGGTCAGCATCCTTGATCGCGAGGCGCGCCTGGCAGCTATTGCAGAACTGTGCAAGGCTGGCAAAGCGGACCTGGTTCAGGTCATCGGCAAGATGGCGCTGCTGTATCGCAAGAACTTCAGCGCCAACAAGCAACTGTCGAACGTACACCGCTTCAAGTGAAACAAGGGTCACGGGCGTGCTTCGCACGCCCTGCCACTCCATCCTGGCGCCGGCTGTACAACCAGCACCAACCCGGAAAACCCTAGCACAAGATAGCTGAACAGCTGCCAGCGCAACGCCTCCGGCAGAAAGATGCGCACCACGCAAAACATTGCGCACGCATACAGCGCCATCAACAGCAGTTGCCCGCGAATATCCCGCCACAGACTCCCCAAGCCTTCGGCCTTGATCAGCACCAGCGCCTGAAGCGTCACGCACGCCGCTGCAAAACCTACCAGCAACGCGCTTAATAATCCGCTGACCTCATCGATCAGCAACGGTGCCAGGCCAATCAGGCCCAGCGCCGGCAGCACACCAATATGTAACAGCCATAGGCCGCCAACCCAAAGCATCTGGGCAAACTGCCAAAGCATGGCGCCCGCACGAAGCGGGCGCCGCCTTTCAGATGTGACGAACTTCGACAATCTCGTACTCGATCACGCCACCAGGCGTCTTGACGGCCACCACGTCACCCTCTTCCTTGGCAATCAAGGCGCGGGCCAGCGGCGAACCGACGGAGATCTTGCCGAGTTTGAAGTCGGCCTCGTCTTCACCCACGATGTGGTACACCACGCTTTCGTCAGTCTCGACGTTGGCGATTTCCACGGTGGTGCCGAAAATCACCTTGCCGGTATGCGGGATAGTCGTGACGTCGATAACCACCGAATTCTGCAGGCGGCCTTCGATGTCACGGATCCGCGCCTCGACCATACCTTGCTGCTCGCGGGCAGCATGGTATTCAGCGTTTTCCTTCAGGTCACCCAATTCCCGGGCCGTACCGATGTCCTGGCTCAGCTTTGGACGGACGACCTTGGTCAGGTGGGCGTGCTCTTCTTCCAGGGCTTTTGCGCCCTGGACGGTCATTGGGTATTTGATCATGCCTTCAATCCTGCGTGTAGATCCTGCAAGCGACGCACGGTTTTTTCAGGACCGAACTTCAGCGCTTCGCAGATAGCTTCGCCAGCAGCAATGGTGGTGGTGCAGTAGATCTTGTGCTGCAAGGCGTTACGACGAATGGAGTAGGAGTCCGCGATCGACTGGCGACCTTCGGTGGTGTTGATGATCAGGGTGACTTCGTCATTCTTGATCATGTCGACCACGTGCGGACGGCCTTCCGTCACCTTGTTCACGCGACGCACTTTCAGGCCGGCAGCCTCGATCAGCTTGGCGGTCCCGGCAGTGGCCACGACTTCGAAGCCCAAGTTGATCAGATCACGGGCCACGCCTGCAACCAGCGGCTTGTCATCATCGCGCACGCTGATGAACGCAGTACCGCCGGTAGGCAGCACTTCGCTGGCGCCCATCTGGGCTTTGGCGAATGCTTCACCGAAGGTATCGCCCACGCCCATCACTTCACCGGTGGACTTCATCTCCGGGCCCAGGATCGGGTCCACACCAGGGAATTTGGCGAATGGGAACACCGCCTCTTTCACACTGTAGAAGTTCGGAATGATTTCCTTGGTGAAGCCGATTTCCTTCAAGGTCTTACCGGCCATCACACGGGCAGCAATCATTGCCAGGGAAACACCGATGCACTTGGAAACAAACGGCACGGTACGCGAGGCGCGCGGGTTGACTTCGATGACGTAGATGTCTTCGCCTTGCAGCGCCAACTGTACGTTCATCAGGCCGACCACGCCCAGCTCCAGGGCCATTTTCTTGACCTGTTCGCGCATCTCGTCCTGGATGTGTGCAGGCAGCGAGTATGGCGGCAGCGAGCAAGCGGAGTCACCGGAGTGAACGCCAGCCTGTTCGATGTGCTGCATGATCGCGCCGATCACCACGTCGGTGCCGTCGCAGACCGCATCCACGTCCATCTCGATAGCGCAGTTGAGGAAGTGGTCCAGCAGCACCGGGCTGTCGTTGGACACTTTCACCGCATCACGCAGGTAACGCTTGAGTTCGTCTTCTTCGTAGACGATTTCCATCGCCCGGCCACCCAGTACGTAGGACGGACGCACCACCAGCGGGTAACCAATCTTGCTGGCCGCGCGGATCGCTTCGTCTTCGCTGCGCACAGTGGCGTTTGGCGGCTGACGCAGGTTCAGGCGCTCAACCATCTGCTGGAAGCGCTCACGGTCTTCGGCACGGTCGATAGCGTCAGGGCTGGTACCGATGATCGGCACGCCAGCAGCTTCAAGTGCGCGAGCCAGTTTCAACGGGGTTTGGCCGCCGTACTGGACGATCACGCCTTTTGGCTTCTCGACACGGCAGATTTCCAGTACGTCTTCCAGGGTTACCGGCTCGAAGTACAGACGGTCGGAAGTGTCGTAGTCAGTAGAAACAGTTTCCGGGTTGCAGTTGACCATGATGGTCTCGTACCCGTCTTCGCGCAGGGCGAGAGCGGCGTGTACGCAGCAATAATCGAACTCGATGCCTTGGCCGATACGGTTTGGACCGCCGCCCAGGATCATGATCTTGTCGCGGCCCGACGGCGCGGCTTCGCACTCTTCCTCGTAGGTGGAGTACATGTATGCAGTGTCGGTGGCGAACTCGGCCGCACAGGTATCAACGCGCTTGTAGACCGGGAAGATGTCCAGCTTGTGGCGATGGGTGCGCAGGTTCTTCTCGGTCACGCCCAGCAGCTTGGCCAAACGCATGTCGGAGAAGCCTTTGCGCTTGAGGCGGAACATCAGGTCGCGGTCGATGGAGGACAGACCGAGGGTCTTGACCTTCTCTTCTTCCTTGATCAGATCTTCGATCTGTACCAGGAACCATGGGTCGATCATGTTCATGCCGAAGATGTCTTCGACGGTCATGCCGGCGCGGAAAGCATCGGCCACGTACCAGATACGCTCGGCACCCGGCACGGTCAGCTCGCGCTTGAGCACGCTCATGCTTTCCGGGTTGCTCAGGTCGAGCTTCTCGTCCAGACCGCAAACGCCCACTTCCAGGCCGCGCAGGGCTTTCTGCAGGGACTCCTGGAAGGTCCGGCCGATGGCCATGACTTCACCAACCGACTTCATCTGAGTGGTCAGGCGGGCGTCGGCTTTCGGGAATTTCTCGAAAGCGAAGCGTGGCAGCTTGGTGACGACGTAATCGATCGACGGCTCGAAGGAAGCCGGTGTTGCGCCGCCGGTGATTTCGTTCTGCAGCTCGTCCAGGGTGTAACCGATCGCCAGCTTGGCGGCGATGCGCGCAATCGGGAAGCCGGTAGCTTTCGATGCCAGCGCCGAAGAACGCGATACACGCGGGTTCATCTCGATCACAACCATGCGGCCAGTGTCCGGGCAGATGCCGAACTGGACGTTGGAGCCACCGGTTTCCACGCCGATCTCACGCAATACCGCCAACGAGGCGTTACGCATGATCTGGTATTCCTTGTCCGTCAGGGTCTGTGCCGGCGCAACGGTGATCGAGTCACCGGTGTGCACGCCCATCGGGTCGAAGTTTTCGATCGAGCAGACGATGATGCAGTTGTCCTTCTTATCGCGGACAACCTCCATCTCATATTCTTTCCAGCCGATCAGGGATTCGTCGATCAGCAGCTCTTTGGTCGGAGACAGGTCCAGGCCGCGGGCGCAGATTTCTTCGAACTCTTCACGGTTGTAAGCGATACCGCCGCCGGTGCCGCCCATGGTGAAGGACGGACGGATGATGCACGGGAAGCCCAGGCGCTCCAGGACCGCGTTGGCCTCTTCCATGCTGTGGGCGATACCGGAACGCGGGCAATCAAGGCCGATGGACTTCATGGCCTTGTCGAAACGCGAACGGTCTTCAGCCTTGTCGATGGTGTCGGCATTGGCGCCGATCATCTCTACGCCGAACTTCTCCAGGACGCCTTCGCGCTCCAGGTCCAGTGCGCAGTTCAGGGCGGTCTGGCCACCCATGGTTGGCAGCAGGGCGTCCGGACGCTCTTTCTCGATGATCTTGGCAACGGTCTGCCACTTGATCGGCTCGATGTAGGTGGCGTCGGCCATGTCCGGGTCGGTCATGATGGTGGCCGGGTTGGAGTTCACCAGGATGACGCGGTAGCCCTCTTCGCGCAGGGCTTTACAGGCCTGGGCGCCGGAGTAGTCGAATTCGCAGGCCTGGCCGATCACGATCGGGCCAGCGCCGAGAATCAGGATGCTTTTTATGTCTGTACGTTTTGGCATGGGTTTGTCACTCAAATCCGCAGGTCAGTCGGCAAGCCGTCTTGAACAATCTTTGAAGAGCCCGAGGGGGCCGCCGGTTTCCCGGGCCGCCCTCAGGCCGCTCAGTTAGCGTCGCTTGGCCATCTCATTGATGAAACGGTCGAACAGCGGCGCTACGTCGTTCGGGCCCGGGCTTGCTTCAGGGTGGCCCTGGAAGCTGAACGCGCTCTTGTCGGTGCGCTCGATACCTTGCAGGGAACCGTCGAACAGCGACTTGTGAATCGCCCGGACGTTGCCCGGCAGCGTCGCTTCATCCACCGCAAAACCGTGGTTCTGGCTGGTGATCATCACGACGCCAGTGTCCAGGTCTTGCACCGGGTGGTTGGCACCGTGGTGGCCGTGACCCATTTTCAGGGTCTTGGCGCCGGAAGCCAGGGCCAGCAACTGGTGGCCGAGGCAGATGCCGAATACCGGGATCTCGGTTTCCAGCACTTCCTTGATCGCCTTGATGGCGTAGTCGCAAGGCTCCGGGTCACCCGGGCCGTTGGACAGGAACACGCCGTCCGGCTGCAGGGCCAGTACGTCGTTGGCCGGGGTCTGCGCAGGCACCACGGTCACGCGGCAACCGCGCTCGACCAGCATGCGCAGGATGTTGTGCTTGATACCGTAGTCGTAGGCCACGACGTGGTACGGCAGTTCGGAAGCTTCGATGGTCGCGTGGCTGTCGGTCTTCAAGTCCCAGACGGTGGAGCGCCACTCGTACGTTTCCTTGGTGCTGACGACTTTCGCCAGATCCATGCCTTTCAGGCCAGCGAAACCTTGGGCCGCTGCAATCGCTGCTTCTTCGGAGATGTTGTCACCGGCCATGATGCAGCCGTTCTGCGAGCCTTTTTCACGCAGGATGCGTGTCAGGCGACGCGTATCGATACCGGCGATCGCCACAACGTTGTTGGCTTTCAGGTAATCGGACAGGGACATCGTGTTACGCCAGTTGCTCGCTACCAGTGGCAGGTCACGAATGACCAGGCCAGCCGACCAGACACGATCAGACTCGGCGTCTTCCGGTGTAGTACCGGTGTTGCCGATGTGCGGATAGGTCAGGGTAACGATCTGTTGGGCGTAGGAAGGATCAGTAAGGATTTCCTGATAGCCGGTCATGGCGGTGTTGAACACCACCTCTCCAACGGTCTGACCGTCGGCTCCAATGGCTTCGCCGCGAAAAATGCTGCCATCAGCAAGGGCGAGTATGGCTGGCTTAGTCAAGAAGACCTCCCGTAAATAAAGCCTGAAAGGGCGATCGCAGGTTGTAAAAAAGCGGAGTGACGTATGGACACGTCACCCCGCTTCTTCACTGAATTATTCTGCGCGCTTTTAGTGGACACACTAAAGCTGTAGCTTACAGAAAAAGGCTTTTTTGGTCCACCGCTAATGAGCCTTAAAGGCAGGGGAATGCGACAGGACGTCGCCTAGCGGGTAAAAACGGGGCCTCAGCATATTCCTGAGACCCCGTTTTAGCTACTTCTTAATGCAGGTCCAGCACGTCGCGCATGTCGTACAGGGCCGGCGCACGACCCTCCAGCCACAGCGCCGCACGTACGGCACCCTTGGCGAACGTCATGCGGCTCGAGGCCTTGTGGGTGATCTCAAGACGCTCACCCTCGGTTGCGAACAACACCGTGTGATCGCCCACCACATCACCGCCGCGAACGGTGGCAAAACCGATGGTGTCGTGAGCGCGGGCACCGGTGTGACCTTCGCGACCGTACACCGCCACCTTCGACAGGTCCCGCCCGAGAGCATCGGCAATCGCCTCGCCCATACGCAATGCCGTACCGGACGGCGCATCGATCTTGTGCCGGTGATGAGTCTCGATGATCTCGATGTCAGCCTCATCACCCATCACGCGCGCCGCCATGTCGAGCAGCTTCAGCGACAGATTGACGCCAACGCTGAAATTGGCCGCGAACACGATTGGAATATCCTTGCCCGCCTCCACCAGCAGCTGCTTTTGCTCGGCGCTCAGGCCCGTTGTGCCGATCACCATGGCCTTGCCCGCCTTGCGGCAGAACGCCAGGTTTTTCAGCATCACGTCCGGCAGGGTGAAATCGATCAGCACGTCGAACTCGTCGGCAACCTGCTCCAGATTGCCGGACAACGAAACGCCGATCCGCCCCAGGGACGCCAACTCACCGGCGTCCGCACCAATCAAGGTGCTGCCGGGACGAACAATCGCCGCCGTCAGCCCGGAGGCCGGCGAGCGCGCCTGCACGGCCTCGACCAGGGTCTTGCCCATGCGCCCGGCAGCGCCCATCACCGCGATACGTCGCATACTCACTTCCTTACAGGTCGCCGAAGAAGCGCTTCACGCCTTCGAACCAGCCGGTGGTCTTTGGCGAATGAGTGTCATCGCCGGCCAGGGAGCTGCGGAACTCTTCCAGCAGTTCGCGCTGACGACGCCCCAGGTTCACCGGCGTCTCTACCGCCACACGGCACATCAGGTCACCAGCACCGCCACCGCGCACCGGCGCAACGCCTTTGCCACGGATACGGAATTGCTTGCCGGTCTGCGTACCCTCAGGGATCTTCAGCTTGACCCGACCGTCCAGCGTCGGAATCTCAAGCTCGCCACCCAGGGCCGCATCGACAAAGCTGATCGGCACTTCACAGAACAAATGCTTGCCGTCGCGCTGGAAGATCGAGTGCTCGCGCACATTGATCACCACGTACAGGTCGCCCGTCGGGCCGCCCTGAGTGCCCGCCTCGCCTTCGCCCGACAGACGAATGCGGTCGCCGGTATCAACACCCGCCGGCACTTTCACCGAGAGGGTCTTGTACTCTTCGACACGCCCTTCGCCGTGGCACGAGTCGCACGGATCGGAAATGATCTTGCCCTGGCCGTGGCAGCGCGGGCAGGTTTGCTGCACCGAGAAGAAGCCTTGCTGCATGCGTACCTGGCCGATACCGCCGCAAGTCGGGCAAGTGATCGGCGAGGAGCCTTTCTTGGCGCCCGAACCGTCGCACGGCTTGCAGTTGACCAGCGTCGGAACACGGATATTGACGCTGGTGCCGCGCACCGCTTCTTCCAGGTTCAGCTCTAGGGTGTAGCGCAGGTCGCTGCCACGCTGGGCACCGCCACGCTGGCCACCGCGGCCGCCGCCAAAGAAGTCGCTGAACACGTCGCCGAAAATATCGGAGAAGTTCTGCCCACCGAAACCGGCACCGCCGCCACCCATGCTTGGGTCGACACCGGCATGGCCATACTGATCGTAAGCGGCGCGCTTGTTCGGATCACACAGGCATTCGTAGGCCTCATTGGCCTCTTTGAACAGCTCTTCGGATTCTTTGCTATCCGGATTACGGTCCGGGTGGTGCTTCATTGCCAGACGACGGTAAGCCTTTTTCAGGTCCGCTTCGCTGGAGCCGCGCTCCACACCCAACACTTCGTAATAGTCACGCTTTGCCATAAGTCTTTGCACTCTTAAGGACGTCCGGCAAAACCCTCCTGAGCCTTGCCAAACTCGTTGAGCCCCAATACAGGCCCGGACCCAACTCACGTCAATTCAACGATCCTGGTCGTTACTGCTTTCAACCGGAAACCGGCCAAAAACGCGGTGACTGTCGTCCGGAAAGCAGGAGCATTCCCGATCACACCGCCAGCATCCGAGCGTTGTCGCATGCTGTAAAAATTCGCGTACCCCAGACACGCCAACGCGGGAGCAAGCTCCCGCGCGGCGACATCCTACCAGTCACCGCTTGTGAGCGGTCAACCGGGCGACCAAGTTACTTCTGGTCTTTGACTTCTTCGAACTCGGCATCGACAACATCGTCGTGCTTGGCTTCAGGTTCTGCCTGGTGTGCAGCACCATCAGCCGGCTGGCCTTGTTCGGCGTACATTTTCTGAGCGACTGGTGCGGAGACCTTCGACAGCTCCTCAACCTTGGCTTCGATGGCAGCCTTGTCGTCGCCTTTAACGGCGGCTTCCAGAGCGACCACTGCAGCTTCGATTGCAGTTTTCTCTTCGGCAGTCACTTTGTCGCCAGCATCAGCGATCATTTTGCGAGTCGAGTGAACCAGTGCATCACCCTGGTTACGGGCAGCGGCCAGTTCTTCGAACTTGCGGTCCTCGTCAGCGTTGGCTTCAGCGTCACGGATCATCTGCTGGATTTCTTCCTCGGACAGACCCGAGTTAGCCTTGATCACGATCGACTGAGTCTTGCCGGTGGCCTTGTCTTTGGCGCCTACGTGCAGAATGCCGTTGGCGTCGATGTCGAAGGTCACTTCAATTTGTGGCACGCCACGTGGTGCTGGTGGAATCTCGGCCAGGTCGAACTTGCCCAGGGACTTGTTCTGACCGGCTTGCTTACGCTCACCTTGCAGCACGTGAATGGTCACGGCGCCCTGGTTGTCGTCGGCAGTCGAGAACACTTGCGATTTCTTGGTAGGAATCGTGGTGTTTTTCTCGATCAGCGCAGTCATCACGCCGCCCATGGTTTCGATACCCAGGGTCAGCGGGCTTACGTCCAGCAGCAGAACGTCTTTCACGTCGCCGGCCAATACCGCGCCCTGGATGGCAGCACCCATGGCAACTGCTTCGTCCGGGTTCACGTCTTTACGCGCTTCTTTACCGAAGAACTCGGTCACCAGCTTCTGAACCAGTGGCATACGGGTCTGACCGCCCACCAGGATCACGTCGTTGATCGCGCCAACGTCGATACCCGAGTCTTTCAGCGCAATGCGGCAAGGCTCGATGGTGCGTTGAACCAGGTCTTCTACCAGCGCTTCCAGCTTGGCGCGGGAGATTTTCACGTTCAAGTGCTTAGGACCGGTAGCGTCTGCAGTGATGTACGGCAGGTTCACGTCGGTCGAATTGCTCGAAGACAGTTCGATCTTGGCTTTCTCAGCGGCTTCTTTCAGGCGCTGCATGGCCAGCGGGTCACCCTTGAGGTTCATGCCGCTTTCTTTCTTGAATTCGTCAACGAGGTAGTCGATCAGACGAATGTCAAAGTCTTCACCGCCCAGGAACGTGTCACCGTTGGTGGCCAACACTTCGAACTGGTGCTCGCCATCGACTTCAGCGATTTCGATTACGGAAACGTCGAAGGTACCGCCACCCAGGTCGTAAACGATCACAGTGTGGTCGCCCTTGGCCTTGTCCATACCGTAGGCCAGAGCGGCTGCGGTTGGTTCGTTGATGATACGTTTCACGTCCAGGCCAGCAATACGGCCGGCGTCTTTGGTCGCCTGGCGCTGGCTGTCGTTGAAGTAGGCCGGAACGGTGATCACCGCTTCAGTCACGGCTTCACCGAGGTAGTCTTCGGCGGTTTTCTTCATCTTTTTCAAGATTTCAGCCGAGATTTGTGGCGGCGACATTTTCTGGCCGTTCACTTCAACCCAGGCGTCACCGTTGTCAGCCTTGGCGATTTTGTACGGGACCATCTTGATGTCTTTCTGTACGACTTCTTCGTCGAACTTACGACCGATCAGACGCTTCACCGCGTACAGGGTGTTATGCGGATTGGTCACAGCTTGACGCTTGGCGGACTGGCCCACCAGGATTTCGCCGTCGTTGGCATAAGCCACGATGGACGGAGTAGTGCGTGCGCCTTCGGCGTTTTCAATAACTTTGGATACGCCGTTTTCCAGCACGGAGACGCAGGAGTTGGTAGTCCCCAGGTCGATACCGATAATTTTGCCCATGATTTACTCTCCCGAAACTTAGATTTTTTTGCCGCAGCAGTGGTGGCTAACTGCGGCAGTACTTAAACGCTTGACTTATAGATGGGGCCGTTACGACTTATTTCAAGCCTGCTCATCAATAGAAGGTGCAACCGGTGCAGGAGCCTTGCTCACCACAACCATTGCCGGGCGCAGCAAGCGACCATTGAGCTGGTAACCCTTCTGGAACACCTTCAATACGCTGTTCGGCTCAAGATCAGCGTTTTCCTGCATCGCCATTGCCTGGTGATGCTCGGCATTGAACGGCTCGCCGCCTTGCGGATCGATGGCTTCCAGCTGATAACGCTTCAGGGTGTCCTGGAACATTTTCAGGGTCAGTTCGATCCCTTCGCGCATTGGGCGGATGTTTTCGTCGTCCGGGTTGGACAGCTCAAGGCCACGCTCCAGGCTGTCGATGATCGGCAACAGATCACCGGCAAATTTTTCCAGGGCGAATTTGTGAGCTTTTTCTACATCCTGCTCGGCGCGGCGGCGGACGTTCTGCAGATCGGCGGCAACACGCAACGATTGATCCTGTGCGCCTGCCAATTGCTCTTCGAGCACTTGCACACGAGCGGCCAGGTCTTCACCTGCGGCCTGGTTGGCGTCTGGATTTTGCGTATCCTGCGTCTGTTCGTCAGCCATAGATTTCTCCTTTCAAAATCATGCGCGAACTCGACTCGCGCTTCTGTTCCGGTATATGGGGCCACAATTTTCAGGTTCAAGGGTTGAGGCGTTACCAAAAGTCTTTCACTTGTCCTGGATCAATTCTTATCAATCATTCCCTGTTGCGCTTAAAAAGCGATTTATTCAAGCAAATCGGACTAAGCATCAGGATTGTCACCTCCAAACAAAACACTGTATAAATAACCAGACCTAAAGCCTGGGAGCGGCCGTCATGCTGGTGCACCTGTCCGTACATAACTACGCCATCGTTGAACATCTGGATCTTGAACTGGATCGCGGGATGAGCGTAATCACAGGCGAAACCGGCGCCGGCAAGTCGATCATGCTCGACGCCCTGGGCCTGACCCTGGGTGATCGCGCCGACAGCGGGGTGGTACGCCCGGGCGCCGACAAGGCCGACATCCTCGCCACCTTTGACCTGGCCGATATCCCGGAAGCCGAGGCCTGGCTTGCCGAGCGCGACCTTAACAATGAAGGCCCGTGCATCCTGCGCCGGGTGATCACGGCCGAAGGGCGCTCCCGCGGCTATATAAATGGCACGCCCTGCCCGCTCGGCGACCTGAAAGCCCTCGGCGAACTGCTGATCGATATCCACAGCCAGCATGAACACCAGTCCCTGCTGAAAACCGACACCCATCGCCGACTCCTCGACGAGTACGCCGGCGCCACGGACCTTGCGCGCCAAGTGCAACTGGCCGCGCAACGCTGGCGCCAGACCCGCCAGGAGCTGGAGCGCCTCTCCAACTCCGGCGACGAGCAGCGCGCCCGTCACCAGTTACTCAGCTACCAACTGGAAGAACTGGAAAGCCTGGGGCTCGGCGAGACGGAACTGGAGCAACTGGAACAGGAACACAAGAACCTGACCAACGCCGAAACCCTGCTGGGTATCTGCCGGCAAGTGGTGGAGCAGTGCAGCGAAAGTGATTCCGGCAATGTGCTCAACGCCCTGACTGCCAGCCTGAACCGACTGTCCAGCGTGAATAACGCATCAGGCTCGCTGAACGAAGCCACCACCTTGCTGACCAGCGCGCAAATCCAGGTAGAAGAAGCCGTGGGCGAACTGAACCGTTTCCTCGATCACTTCGATGCCGACCCAGCCCGCCTGCAGGATATAGAAGAGCGCCTGGACACCATCTACACCCTGGCGCGCAAACACCGGATCCAGCCGACCGAAGTCGCAACCATGCAGCAAAAGCTGCTGGATGAAATTGAAACCCTGAACGCCAACGACGAATCCATCGAGCGACTGGGTGAAGAGCTGGCGTCCTTTGCTCGCCATTATCACGAGAAAGCCCGAGAACTCAGCGACCTGCGCCATCAGGCAGCGACCGGCCTGGCCAGCGCGGTGGAGCAGGAAATCCAGCGCCTGGGCATGCCCGGCGGGCGCTTCACCATCGAGTTGCACACTAACACCAGCAATGAACTGCTGCCCAACGGCCTTGAACAGGTAGAACTGCTGGTCAGCGCGAACCCGGGCCAGCCACTCAAGGCACTGGCAAAGGTAGCTTCCGGCGGCGAGCTGTCGCGGATCAGCCTGGCGATTCAGGTGATCACCGCCCAGACCTCTCGCGTGCCAACACTGGTATTCGATGAAGTGGACGTAGGGATCGGCGGCCCGACTGCCGAGATCGTGGGCCAGTTGCTGCGCCGGCTGGGCGATCGCGGCCAGGTACTGACCGTTACCCACTTGCCACAAGTAGCTGCCCAAGGGCATCAGCACTTGTTCGTGCACAAGGTGCGAGGCAGCGATGCGACCCATACCGCCGTGTCCAAGCTGAACAAGACCGAACGGGTAGAAGAAGTGGCGCGGATGCTCGGCGGCATCGACTTGACCAAGGAGTCCTTGGCTCACGCGAAGAAAATGGTGGTAACCGCGAAGGCCTGAAGCCTGGCTTACTGAGTATTTTCTTTCTATAGAAAGCACGAAGGCGACCCTAGGGTCGCCTTCGATCGTTTCGCAGAGCGAATCTGCGTAGCTTTCTTACTTTTTCTTACGTATGTAGAGAACCAGATTGTGGTCCACCAAATCGAATCCATGCTGCTCAGCGATCATGTGCTGGAGCTTCTCGATTTCCGGACTGGTGAACTCGATAACCTCATTGGTATCCAGGTCAACCATGTGGTCGTGATGACCGCCGTCGGCCAGTTCGAACACTGCATGACCGCCGTCGAAATTATGACGAACCACCAGTCCTGCTGCTTCAAACTGGGTCAGAACACGGTAAACCGTGGCCAGGCCGACGTCCTCGTTAGACTCCATCAGCGCCTTGTATACATCCTCGGCACTCATGTGGCGCTGCTCAGCAGAATCGAGCATTTGTAGAATCTTGACTCGTGGCAGAGTCACTTTAAGACCGGCTTTGCGTAGTTCGCTATTTTCAACCATGGTTAGCTTTCTCGCGGATGCTGCTTCGCAGCTTCTCTTAATACGGGTATGATCGGCGTTTACGTTGTCCCAGCCAAGATAGTGGAAGTCGCCCACCGATGCAAAACACCAAGCTCTTGCTAACCAGTTTCACCTTTGTGGGACTGCTCGCACTCGCCGGTTGTTCATTCCCCGGGGTTTACAAAATCGACATCCAGCAGGGCAATGTCGTCACGCAGGACATGATAGACCAGTTACGCCCGGGAATGACCCGACGGCAAGTACGGTTTATCATGGGCAATCCCCTGCTGACCGACACATTCCATGCCGATCGCTGGGATTATCTCTATAGCATCCAACCTGGTGGCGGTGAACGCCAGCAGGAGCGGGTCAGTGTCATCTTCAATGGCAATGACCAGCTCGTCAGCCTGTCGGGGGACTTCAAACCGGGCGTAAGCCGCGATGAAGCCTTGCTGGGCAAGGACAACGGCACCACCGCTCCTGCGCCCGCGCAGAACGAGGAGAAGCCCAAGTCCGAGGTACCGGCCAAGCCCGGCTCCTTGCTGGACGAGATCCAGAAGGGCGTCGACGGCGTACAAACCGTTCCGGTGCCGACTCCAGAACCCCTGGATGCCAGCCCGCAATAAGTTTGCAGCGCTCGATAAAAAGCCCGGCATGCCGGGCTTTTTGTTGCCTGCTGTTTCGCAAGCTATGAATTCTGCTGCTTTGCCTTGGCAGCCTTGGCCGCACGCAAGCGACGTATCTCCATCGGATCTGCGAGCAATGGCCGATAGATCTCGATTCGGTCTCCAGCCTGCACCACACGCACGTCAGCGTCTGCCACCACCTTGCCGAAAATCCCCAAGGGGCAATCCTGCAGATTCAGCTCCGGAAATTGCGCAGCCATCCCCGAGCCCAACGCTGCAGCCCTGAGGGTTGAGCCCGGCGCTACTGCCAGGCTCATCAACACCTGGCGATCCACCGCGGCGTACACCACCTCGATTTCAACCAATGGCTCAGCCATGCATTTGCTTGGCGCGCTGGCAAAACGCGTCCACCAGAGTATTGGCCGCCTGATTGAACAGTGGCCCCAGGGTGGCACGCACGATAGGGCCGGCATAGTCGAACGACAGGTCCAGGCTGATCTTGCAGGCTTTCTCGTTCAACGCCTTGAACACCCACACACCGTGCAACTGAGTGAACGGACCTTCTTCGAGATTCATCTCGATGGACTGCCCGGGCACCAGCGTGTTGCGCGTGACAAAGTGCTGGCTCAAGCCGCCCTTTGCCACCCCCACGCTGGCAACCATGTGCTCATCACTGCTCTCCAACACCTCGGCAGTCGAACACCAAGGCAGGAACTCCGGGTAACGCGCCACGTCGTTGACCAGGTCATAGAGCGCCTGTGCCGGATAAGGCAGCAGGGCCGAACGTTGAATATGCGTCGTCATGTGAGCGTTATTTCCACAGCTGAGCGGCAAACATCGCGAAAGGACAACAGGATTCGCGAAAGAAAAAAATCAAAAACCAGCCTGCATTGTCCGGGATTCATTCAACACGCTCAAGCACGCAGGTTGACCGTAGCCGACGCGCTCGCAACTCCCTATAATGCCGCCCCTATGGCTAAACAAAAGAAACACCCAACAGGGACCATCGCGCAAAATAAAAAGGCGCGACACGATTACTTCATCGAACATCGTTTCGAGGCTGGTCTGGTCCTGGCCGGCTGGGAAGTAAAAAGTCTGCGTGCCAGCAAGCTGCAGCTGGTCGACAGTTATGTGCTGCTCAAAGACGGCGAGGCATGGCTGCTCGGCAGTCATATCACGCCGCTGATGACCGCCAGCACCCACGTGATCGCCGACCCGGTGCGCACGCGCAAGCTGTTGCTCAATGCCCGCGAGCTTGAAAAGCTCCACGCCGCCGTGCAGCAAAAGGGCTACGCCTGTGTCTGCCTGTCGTGGTACTGGAGCAAGCACCTGGTCAAGTGCGAGATCGCACTGGGCAAGGGCAAGAAGGAATACGACAAGCGTGATACCGAGCGCGAGCGCGATTCCAACCGGGAATTGCAGCGTGCCGTGCGCAACAAGGGCAAGGAAGACTGACTTTCTTGTGACTTGATGTGGATGACGGAGCCCGCTCCCTCATCCACAGCATTTGCTACATCCCTTTGCGCCGTTCCGCCCGGGCCATGCGCTGAACCTCCTGCCGCACTTCCTCCAGCACTTCCTGCACATACAGCAGGTGACGTGTTGAGACTTCCCGTGCCTGCTCGGCGCGCCCCTCGATAATCGCCAGGTACAGGTCCCGATGCTGATTGATCAGCATGTCGCGGGTCTCCGTACGCTGCTGGTACATGCCGCCAATATTGGTCACCACATTACGCTTGAGCAGGTCGAACAGGCCGCGAATGGTGTGCAGCAATACCGCGTTGTGGCTGGCCTCGGCGATGGCCAGGTGAAACCTCGCATCCGCCGCGCCCTCTTCCGCCCGGCTCACTTCATCCGACCGCGTGTAGCAATCCTGCAACTCCTCGAACGCTGCCGTTAGCCGCTCGCGGTCCACCTCAGTGGCACGCAACGCTGCGTAATACGCGCACGAGGCCTCCAGGGTCTGACGAAACTCCAGAAGATCACGCTGAGCCTCCGGATTATTTTCCAGCAGATGCAGCAGCGGATCACTGAAGGTTGAACCCAGCGACTCCACCACATAATTGCCACCACCTTGGCGACTGATCAGCAAACCTTTTGCCACCAGCTTCTGGATCGCCTCACGCAACGACGGACGCGACACCCCGAACTGCTCGGCCAGTGCGCGCTCGGCCGGCAAGCGCTCGCCCGACTTCAGCGTGCCCTCAAGGATCATGCCCTCAAGCTGCTCGACGATGTCGTCAGACAAACGGCGCTGACGCACCTGATCAAACCCCATAACTCACTCTCCACCATCCCGACCACTCGCCGGGGCCCCTATTCTGGCCTATCGCCGCGTATCCGGCACCTATCAGAACGCCCTCGTTTAAGCCAATCAGCACCCATCAACCCCGACCTACGACCAAAGATTCACAAGCGGCAAATTGACACATCCCCCAGAAGGCTTTTAACCTAGCCAACGGTGATTGTAAATTGGTAATACCAATTATCCAAATCATCCAAGCAGTGCCTGACCAACAACAATTAGGGGCCACCCCATATGCAAACCTGGCAACAGCTCTACAGCCCGCTCGGCAGCCTCGGCCTGTCCGCACTGGCCGCCGTCATTCCCATCGTATTTTTCTTCCTGGCCCTGGCGGTGTTTCGCCTCAAAGGCCACGTTGCGGGCAGCATCACCCTGGCACTGTCGATCCTGGTGGCGATCTTTGCCTTCCAGATGCCGGTCGACATGGCGCTCGCCGCCGCCGGTTATGGCTTCGCCTACGGCCTGTGGCCAATCGCCTGGATCATCGTCGCCGCCGTATTCCTGTACAAACTGACGGTCAAGAGCGGCCAGTTCGAAATCATCCGCAGCTCCGTGCTGTCGATTACCGACGACCAGCGCCTGCAAGTGCTGCTGATCGGCTTCTGCTTCGGCGCGTTCCTGGAAGGCGCCGCCGGTTTCGGCGCACCGGTGGCGATTACCGCCGCACTGCTGGTAGGCCTGGGTTTCAACCCGCTGTACGCCGCCGGCCTGTGCCTGATTGCCAACACCGCCCCGGTTGCGTTCGGCGCACTGGGGATTCCGATCATCGTGGCCGGGCAAGTGACCGGGATCGACGCGTTCAAGATCGGCGCCATGGCCGGTCGCCAGCTGCCGCTGCTGTCGCTGTTCGTGCCGTTCTGGCTGGTGTTCATGATGGACGGCCTGCGCGGCGTCAAGGAAACCTGGCCAGCCGCACTGGTTGCAGGCCTGAGCTTCGCCGTTACCCAGTTCTTCACCTCGAACTACATCGGCCCGGAACTGCCGGACATCACCTCGGCCCTGGCCAGCCTGATTTCCCTGACCCTGTTCCTGAAAGTCTGGCAGCCCAAGCGCAGTGCCGGCGCGCAAATCGTTGGCGCAACGTCCGGCACTGCCGTCACTGCCAGCGCCGGTGGCTTTGGCCTGCCTCGCAACACCCTGGCTTCGCCTTACAGCCTGGGGGAAATTTTCAAGGCCTGGTCGCCGTTCCTGATCCTGACCGTGCTGGTCACCATCTGGACCCTCAAGCCGTTCAAGGCGATGTTTGCCGCCGGCGGCGCGATGTACAGCTCGGTATTCAACTTTGCGATCCCGCACCTGGATCAACTGGTGATCAAGGTTGCGCCCATCGTTGCTACGCCAACGGCCATCCCCGCGGTATTCAAGCTTGATCCGATTTCGGCAACCGGCACGGCGATTTTCTTCTCCGCCTTGGTTTCGATGCTGGTGCTGAAGATCGATTTCAAAACTGGTCTGACCACCTTGAAAGAAACCTTTTATGAGCTGCGCTGGCCGATCCTTTCCATCGGCATGGTGCTGGCCTTTGCCTTCGTCACCAACTATTCGGGCATGTCATCAACCATGGCCCTGGTGCTGGCGGCTACCGGCGCAGCATTCCCGTTCTTCTCGCCATTCCTTGGCTGGCTCGGAGTGTTTCTGACCGGCTCCGACACCTCGTCCAACGCGCTGTTCAGCTCGCTGCAAGCCACTACCGCGCACCAGATCGGCGTCAACGACACCTTGCTGGTAGCGGCGAATACCAGCGGCGGCGTGACCGGCAAGATGATCTCGCCGCAGTCGATCGCCGTGGCATGCGCCGCCACTGGCCTGGTGGGCAAGGAATCCGACCTGTTCCGCTTTACCCTCAAGCACAGCCTGTTTTTCGCGACGATCGTCGGGCTGATCACCTTGGCCCAGGCTTACTGGTTCACCGGTATGCTGGTGCACTAAGACCTGCACGCGATAGGGTAAGAACCGACGCCGGGCAGCGATTCCGGCGTCTGCTATTTCTGGAGGACCGATGAGCCTGCCTGCTGCTTTTCTGAGCGACGCCGCACAACTGATCCCGAAAGATCGTCGTTTCGACGATCCACTTTCCACCCTCGCCTTCGGCACCGACGCCAGCTTTTACCGACTGATCCCACAACTGGTAATCCGGGTTGAATCGGAAGATGAAGTGGTGGCCCTGCTGCAACTGGCCCAGCGCGACCGCGTGCCGGTGACCTTTCGTGCGGCGGGCACCAGCCTTTCGGGACAGGCCATCAGCGACTCGGTACTGATCGTGCTGGGGGACAATTGGAACGGGCGCGAGATTCGCGGCCAGGGCACACAAATCCGCTTGCAGCCCGGCGTGATCGGGGCGCAAGCCAACGCCTGGCTGGCGCCATTCGGGCGCAAGATCGGTCCGGATCCGGCGTCGATCAATGCCTGCAAGATTGGCGGCATCGTCGCCAACAATGCCAGCGGCATGTGCTGCGGCACGGCGCAGAATACCTATCACACCCTGGCGGGCATTCGCTTGGTGCTGGCCGACGGCAGCCGCCTGGACACGGAAGATCCGGCCAGTGTTGCGGCCTTTCGCCAACGTCACGGCGACCTGCTTGAACGCCTGGCAACCCTGGGTCGCGAAACCCGGGCCAACGCCGAATTGGCTGCAAAAATCCGCCACAAATACCGTCTGAAAAATACCACCGGGTTGTCACTCAACGCCCTGGTGGATTTCGACGAGCCACTGGATATCCTCAGCCATTTGCTGGTCGGCTCCGAAGGCACCCTGGGCTTTATCAGCGCAGTGACCTACGACACGGTGATCGACCACCCGAACAAAGCCTCGGCCCTGATCGTGTTCCCGGATGTGGAAACCTGCTGCAACGCGGTGACCGTACTCAAAACCCAACCTGTTTCAGCGGTTGAACTGCTGGACCGCCGCAGCATGCGTTCGGTGCAGGACAAACCCGGCATGCCGGCTTTCGTACAGCAGCTATCGGAAAATGCCTGCGCCCTGCTGATCGAATCCCGCGCCGCCTCGCCCTCGCTGCTGCATGAGCAACTGGCGCTGATCATGGCTTCCCTGGCCAGCTTCCCGGTGGAGAAACAAGTCGACTTCACTGAAGACCCGGTGGAAAACGCCCGGCTGTGGGCGATCCGCAAAGACACCTTCCCCGCCGTAGGCGCCGTGCGTAAAACCGGCACCACCGTGATTATCGAAGACGTGACCTTCCCGGTGGAACAACTGGCCATTGGCGTTAATCGCCTGATCGAGCTGTTCGACAAACATCACTACGACGAAGCGATCCTTTTCGGACACGCCCTGGAAGGCAATCTGCACTTTGTGTTCACCCAAGGCTTCAACAGCGCGCAAGAAGTCGCACGCTACCAGGCGTTCATGGACGACGTCGCCCAGTTGGTGGCCGTGGAGTTTGGCGGCTCGCTGAAGGCCGAGCACGGTACCGGTCGCAACATGGCGCCCTTTGTCGAACTGGAATGGGGCAGCGATGCCTACCAATTGATGTGGCAGCTCAAGCGCCTGCTTGACCCCAATGGCATTCTCAACCCGGACGTGGTGCTCAGCGAAGACCCGCAAATCCACCTCAAGCACCTCAAGCCACTGCCCGCCGCCGACGAGCTTGTGGATAAGTGCATCGAGTGCGGTTTCTGCGAACCAGTTTGCCCGTCGAAAGGACTGACCCTGAGCCCGCGCCAGCGCATTGTGATCTGGCGTGATATCCAGGCCAGGAAACGCGCCGGTATCGACACCACTGAACTGGAAGCGGCCTATCAATACCAGGGCATCGACACCTGCGCGGCCACCGGGCTTTGCGCCCAACGCTGCCCGGTAGGCATCAATACCGGCGACCTGGTGAAAAAGCTGCGCAGCCGCGACGCCGACCGTACGAAAACCGCCGAATGGCTGTCGACGCACTTCGCCACGGCACTGCAAGGTGCGCGCTTCACCCTGCACGTGGCCAACGGTGCGCGCATGCTGCTGGGCGCTCCGCGACTGGCGAAGCTCTCGGCCACGGTAACCCGGCTGTCCAAGGGGCAAATCCCCCAGTGGACCAACGCCATGCCGCAACCGGAAAAGGCCATTCGCTTCAGCCCCGCCGTGAGCGATGAGCGCCCCCGCGTGGTGTACCTCGCCGCCTGCGTATCACGTGCGATGGGTCCGGCAGCCGGCGACAAAGAACAGATGTCGCTGTACGACAAAACCCGCGGCCTGCTGGAAAAAGCCGGTTACCAGGTAGTCTTCCCCGACAATCAGGACAACCTCTGCTGCGGCCAACCATTCGCATCCAAGGGCTACGCCGAACAAGCCGAACACAAACGCCAGGAACTGATCGGCGCCCTGCTCCACGCCAGCCGTGGCGGCCTCGACCCGATCTACTGCGACACCAGCCCGTGCACCCTGCGCCTGGTCCAGGACCTGGCCGAAACCCGTCTCGACCTCTACGACCCGGTACGCTTTATCCGCACGCACCTGATGGACCGCCTCGACTTCACCCCCCAGGAAGCCCCGATCGCCGTGCACGTCACCTGCAGCACCCAACACCTGGGAGAGAGCCAGGCGCTGATCGACTTGGCCAGGCGTTGCAGCAAAAACGTGGTGATCCCTGAAGGCATTCATTGCTGCGGGTTTGCCGGCGACAAAGGCTTTACCACGCCAGAGCTGAACGCGCACTCACTGCGCAGCCTGAAGGACGCCGTGCAGTATTGCAGCGAGGGCATTTCCACCAGCCGTACGTGTGAGATTGGCCTGACACAACACGGTGGAATTGATTACCACGGCCTGGTGTACCTGGTGGATCGAGTAACCCAGGCGCGCGCCCACTAGGGCCGCCCTCTTTGGGTGCAAAACCTAATGATTTCGGGGTTTTTCGACTAATCCAGCGACAAAACAGAACCCCTGCGCGCCGGTGTAGTCATCTGCATAGGCCTCGACAAACGAGGCTCATCAGTGACCTCGCTGGCTGCACGGAAAACCGGCAGCATCGAGCCCTATTTGCACAAGGAGATACCCATGAAGCGTTCCGCTCTTGCTGGTTTGTTCATTACCGCTGCGATGCTGGCGTCCCCCGCGTTTGCGGCCGGAACAAAAGACGATCTGTGCCAAATCAACCTGGACAAAATCAACAACGGTAAAGCGTTGCTCGCCACCGACACCAGCGGCAAATCTGGCGAAATCGACACCGCCGTTTCCCAAGCCAAGGCAGCCCATGCGGCAGGCGATGACAAGAAATGCATCGAGATCACCTCCAAGGCCCTGCAAAGCCTGCAAGACACGGACAAAGGCGGCAATCAGTAACTCGCTGATTGCTCAGGCCAACCTTCGGGTTGGCCTTCTGTGACCGATTGACGTACACTGCACAGGCTTGTCACTCACTAAGAAACAACGAGTTACAAGCACGGGGCCGTTTAGGATTCGACGCCGGTTGCGAAACTTTAGGTGCATGCCGAGTTGGTAACAGAACTCGTAAATCCACTGTTGCAACTTCTTATAGTTGCCAATGACGAAACCTACGGGGAATACGCTCTCGCTGCGTAAGCAGCCTTAGCCCTTCCCTCCTGGTACCTTCGGGTCCAGCAATCATCAGGGGATGTCTGTAAACCCAAAGTGATTGTCATATAGAACAGAATCGCCGTGCAGTACGTTGTGGACGAAGCGGCTAAAACTTACACAACTCGCCCAAAGCACCCTGCCCTTCGGGTCGCTGAGGGTTAACTTAATAGAAACGGCTACGCATGTAGTACCGACAGCGGAGTACTGGCGGACGGGGGTTCAAATCCCCCCGGCTCCACCAAATAAGCTATACAAATCAGGCACTTAGCGTTTATCGCAAGTGCCTTTTTTGTGCCTGAATGGGTAGTTTTGGCTCGGTTATGCCAGCTTAATGACAGCATCATACAGAGGTGTGACAGGATGGATTCGGTAGCTGCTCGGATCAGGGCGAGAGCCACTGGCAGGAAGACTGTTGAGGATTTATATCAGGACTCTAGCCGAGTCTACTTTATCCACTATGCTTGCGAGTCATTCGAAAAAAACGCTGCGACCGGCTCGGTCAAAGTGGTATTGATTGCTATCCGCAACCTACACAACGGCCAAACGAAATCGTGGTCGATTCTCAAATCAGCGGAGCTCGATGGATGCTTTACCGCAATCCCGTCCAATATCAATCGCCTCGAAAAAATAATGCTGGACGGGTTCTTCGGCTTCTTAAATGAGCATCCTGATTGTCGTTTCGTTCACTGGAACATGAGAGATGATCATTTCGGATTCTCGGCCCTTGAACATCGCCACAGGGCGTTGGACGGTGTTCCATTTGTCGTCCGAGATGGTCAGAAAGTAGATCTCTCCAGGTTGCTTTGGACCCTTTACGGAGATAATTACGCCTCCCACACCTCGAAAAGCGGCAGACCGGGAAGGATTTTTAGTCTCGTCGAGATGAACAACATTGGTGATAAAGGCGCGTTGAGCGGCGATGACGAGCCGAAAGCTTTTGAATCCGGAGATCACCTGAAGATGCAACAATCCACGCTTAGGAAGCTGGAAATTTTCAGCTGCATCTTTGAGCTCGTCCACCGCAAAAAGCTAAAAACTGAAGCAAGTTGGCTTGATGTGAACGGGCTCCACCCCGCCTATATCCTCGATTCAATCAAGCGCCATTGGATAGTGTCACTCTTCGCAGTTACGGGGACAGTTATTGGCGCTCTCTTAACTTGGTGGAAAGCGATAAACGCGTTTTTTCAGATTGAATAGCGCTGATAGCTCGGCCGGCAGTGGAAACCGCGATATTGCAGCAGTATGGGCTGCAGAAGTGCATAGGCCACGTTACTCGTGGCTTTCGGAGATCAACTGTCTAAAACTCTACCGTCATTTAACTGCGGGTTTGGTCAATGAAAGCGCGGTAGCTTGAGGTAGTTTTAGACAGTCCTAGCTGTACCTACTTGAGATAGTCGTGAACCACCTTGCCGGGCTCAAGAAGATAGTTGCCGAGCGTATGACGTACAGAAACGATCTCAAGGATCGGTAGTGCTGCGATCGGTATAGCTTCGTGATTGAATAGATCCAAGCTCGCAGCCCCCGTCCAAGCCTCTTTGAGATCAACTGTCGAATACTCGAACCTAACCAGTTCGGCGATGCGTGGCGTTTTCCCATCAACGTCTGGAATGATTTTGAGCACGACGCCCGGCACCCGCATTGACTTCGTCGCCTCGGCTAAATCTGCCTCCTTGAATTTGTAAGCCATGCTCGCACGGGCCACCAGCGCACCGTCGTATTCAAGAGTTCCGACATACGACTCGTTGTTCTGACCAACACGTGGGTGTCCGAACTTCTTCGGTAAACCCCAGACTTCTCGGCCAAGCATGATTGCGGTGACGTTCTCAGCCACCATCAAAGGACGGAAGCTAACCGCTTCCTCACCCAAGAAGCACGAGATGCCTTGGGCAAATTCATAATAGTCACCAATTCCTGGCGCAACCATCGAAAGAAAAGAAAGACTGACGATTGCGTCCTTTACGACAAGTGGCTCTGGCACGATTGCCCGTGCGAGCTCGATATCCGTTCGATAGCTGATCGTTAGCGAGGGCCGGTCGAGAAACCAGCTTGGCGGTTGCGCGTATGCCGGCGCGTGAATCGGCATCGAAAAAGCCTTCTGGCGAATACTCTCCGAAGTTAGCGGCGTTCCGGCTGACAAGTTTGGAAGGAATAAGCCTCCCGTGGAGCGTCCATAAGTTGTTCCCCCGTGCGAGGTCTGTGCAAGAAGGGGTGACGCCGCTGCAGCAAGGCCGATACCTGCTGTCACAAGTACCTCTCTGCGGGAAAGGCATATAGGACTGCTCATATCAACATCTCCTTGGTTGGCTTTATGTATTTTATGAACTAGAAACTGCATTCAAACCATGCAAATCAAATGGCACGAAAGGTGTCGCACACTGTGCCCACATACTAATTAGATCGCCTGCAATTTAAACGTGAACTGTGTGTTCGTTTGAAAGCCTGGCGTGACTATGACTTTTGTCATTAACAATTCAAATTTCGATGTCCCCCAGTTTCATTGCTTGGGCAACAGCATGTGCGGTAGAGGATGCGCCTAGACGGTGCCGAGCGGCACGCAAATGGTTTTCCACTGTTCGCTCGGAAATCATCATAATCGTTGCTATATGCGCTTGACTTTTACCCAGTGCAATCCATTGCAATACCTCGAGCTCACGCTTGGTGAGCGACTGGATCTCACTATACGTTCCGGGGCCGCGATGCCGTTTTAGCTCCAAAAATGCAATGCTGCAGAACGCTTGAGCGCTAAACTTCACCCCGTGACTCAGGTCAATATCCTCAGCGGCGAACGAAAAAGCACCTTCCAGACCTGCCCTACCAAAGATCGGCACTTGTATCCCGTTGACCCGCCCCAAATCGCGAACGCCCCTAACTATGCGATAGGTCATTTTGTCTGAATTGCGCGAAGGACTTTTCGACCAGAAAAATGGCTCTTCCGTCTCAAGGATATGCTTGGTTATTGGACAGTGCAGGAGGTAAGCATCCCGCTCATCTGCACTGCACCCCTCAATCCATTCTCCATGCACGAAGAACAACTCCTCGATAAGTTTTTCTACGGTCGGCCTTGGCGATATTCCGCAAATAATGACGCGATCGAAGCCCAACTTCGCAGAAAAGTCGATTACGCACTGACAGACAGCCTTTGCGTCAGGGGCTCTCCTTGCCTGTGCTACGCTTTCGAACAGGGTTTTCGCGAAGTCTGTCATCGCTCCTCCAGAATTTTTTTTATGATCCATGGGTATGGAACAGAGGCATATAGGGGAAATCCCTCATGTCTTATTTTACCCCGCGCGCATATGGTTTTGATTGAGGGCTGAATTCCCATCCGGGTCCCAAGCATTGATACCTCAACCACTGAAAAAAGGAAGCAATCATGAACACCGAAAGTATCGATACAAGCAAAAAGCCCACGCCAGATCCGGCAGAGCAGAACGCATTCTTCCCTTCTAGCTACTCTCTCACTCAGTACACATCTTCAAAGACCGACTTCGATGGCGCTAACTATCCAAATCCTTACAAAGGAAAGCTGAAAGTTTTGGTAATCGCTACCGACGAACGGTATGTCCTGATGCAGAACGGTACGATGTTTTCAACAGGTAATCACCCGGTTGAAATGTTGTTACCTATGTACCACCTCGACATGGCTGGTTTCGAATTCGATGTCGCAACCATTTCCGGCAATCCGGTAAAACTTGAAATGTGGGCCATGCCGGGTGAAGACGAAGCCGTCAGGAGTATCTACGAGAAATATCTGACTGAACTCAAATCACCACAAAAGCTCTCGGATATTTTGGCAAAAGGTCTCGAAGAAAACTCCCCATATATCGCTGTATTCATTCCCGGCGGCCACGGCGCTCTGGCTGGAATCCCACACAGCAAGGAAGTAAAAAAAGTACTTCAATGGGCCATGGACAACGACAAATTCATTATTACGTTGTGTCATGGTCCCGCCTCACTGCTCTCCGCAGCAGTCGATGAAAAAACAGAAGATTATCTTTTCAAGGGCTACAAAATTTGCGTATTTCCGGACTCTCTGGATAAAGGAGCAAATCTTGAGATCGGCTATATGCCCGGTCCCTTACCTTGGCTAGTTGGCGAAAGCTTGCAAAAACTCGGCGTGGAGATCCTAAACAAAGGCATTACTGGACAGTGTTTTCAAGACAGAAAACTGCTTACAGGCGATAGCCCCCTTGCTTCCAATAACCTTGGAAAGCTAGCTGCCGAGGCATTGCTGAAAGAAGTTAGCCTGTGATTTTTAAACAATAAGAGCTGCCCCTCAGAGTCATTGATGTGTACAGGACTTACGGGGGGCGACTGGTTCTTAGACAGATGCTCCACACCCGATTTTGACATCAAGCACGGAACGCCTGGATATTGAAGGGCGCCGCGCCCATTCATATCTTCAACCAGGCGAGGGGTGATTAGTAGCTCTCCTCCTGTGTGGCTGAGATGAAGCCAAGATCGTTGCCCTTGGGGAACCACGCCTCCATTGGGTTGATCTGTTCGACGTTGATCGGCATAACAAATTTTCGCGTCTAGTGTCTATCGAGTAGAGTCTGGCCATTGCTGGCGGTTCATTGGGGCCGACGAGCTGAGACGATTATGTGCGGAAGACTTTCTCAGTACAGCGGCATTCACGACTTCGTTGCACTTCGTTGCAGCGCTGAGCATGCACAATGCCTTGGCGAACTCCGTCGGTGAAACACCGCTCGAGCGCTACAACGTCGCCCCGACAACCCAAGTCGCCCTGCTCCACCTGCAGGGCGATTGGGCCAAGGACCGCGTAGCGCCTATTAATGCCCGCGTCGAGAAGGTGGCCCACGGACCGTTCTTCCGCGCGATCTGGCCACACCGGGCAATCACGCCCATCGATAACTGGTTTGAGTGGGTGGACGAAGGCGGGACGAAGAAGCAGCCCTACCTGGTACGCCGGCGGGATGGCGCGCCGGTGCTGTGTGCCGCCATAGGCCACCTGCCCGATGCCGGCGAAGGCCCCGGTGAGCATGACGGTTTCGTGATCATCACCGCCGACAGCGCCGGCGGAATGGTGGACATCCACGACCGGCGGCCCGTGGTGCTGGCGCCGGACCTGGCCAGGGAATGGTTGGACCCGGCCACGCCCAAGGAACGCGCCGAGCATATGGTGCTGCACCAGGGCGAACCGGCCGAGGCCTTCGAATGGTTCAAGGTCGATACGGCAGTGGGAAATGTGAAGAACAACCATGCTGAATTGATCGTACCCATAGAGGCCTAAAGGCACGCCTGTACGAGCTCTGAGGCACTTGCTACAAAGAACTCAATCAGGTTCAGCTTTGATTCAGGCGGAACCATCCGCCTTCTCTTAGACTCATACGTACGAGAGGAACGACACAAATTATTCATTCGGGAGGCATTGAGTTTCTGTCAGGATCCTCTACAGTCACGAAAGAGGTCGCGAGGTGCAAATTGCGAATCTGGTCGAAAAAGATACGTTTTTGGTGACTTTTTTCGACGAGCTGTAGTCTCAGTGATAGCTAAACGATAGCGTCGCTGATATTCTCGCGACCCTATCGAAGCCAGAGTAAGGGATTACTGGATGACAACAAACGTCTATGACCAATCAAAGCTACTCATCACGAGTGATTCACGATGGTCCATATTGACTGATTTTGGGGTCATCTACGTAGATGACACTGGCTTTGACAAAATTGAAATATCCAAGGATCACGCGTTCGTTTTTGCTGGCAACGCAGGAGTGATCCAGCTTTGGAAAGACTATATTCGCGCCTCGCAAGCAGGCATACCGCTCGCGAGACCGTCGGCTAAAGGCATTTCATTGCTTGTAGCCAAAATGGGATCTGGCTCATTTGTGGAAGCTTATGGGCAGGATATTTCCCTGCCAAGCAAAGCTAAGCCTGTCGTAAGCTTTGCCGGTACGGGTTCCCATCCAGCAGCAGTTTGTTGGTTCGCTAACAAATGCGGCAAGCGTGCAATTGATAGCGCCAAAGCGAGAGATTATTACAGCGGTGGAACAGTTTCATTTTTGGAGCTCGACACCGGCGTTGGAAATCAGCAAAACAACCGTAACGCAGACAAGCTAAGTGAAGCTTTTCTAGACAAGGGGATGGTTATGTACACACCAGGAATCACCAGCGCATCCGTACCGCTTAATCAAGCGGCGGCAAGCGACCCGCGCGTTGCTGAGTGGCTGAAGAAAATTGCCGAAGGATCGGTAGAAATCCAAGCCCCATGCGACTCCATGTTCGCTGAACCTACTGAAGAAGAGAATTCCCGCTTAGACGCGGCGATGGCCTCGATCTTCGGTTGATGCGCATTGCGCAAAAAAAGCCCGGCCATCACCGGGCTTTTTTTCGTCCTTAAAAAAGGCTGCAATTTCACCTTCTCCATACACTCCCCCTCCCTCAGTTAATCCGTTTTGTTCGTCAATTCGAAACAAAATGGTCTGGAAACTGTTTTCCAGGAAAACCCCACATATAGATATTTTTCGCTATTGAGATACAAGATAATGCGTTTTGAGAGGTATGGCAACGCACTACCTGTGGATAACTCTGTGGGTATAATGTGTATTAAACGTGGAATAGGCGTGTAGGCCGCAGTACTTGTGCATTGCGCCGTTTGTCACCGAATAAAATAATTAGAAAACAAAGGCTTAGAACATCCCCCTACCTTTCCCTTCAAGCCGAAGAACGTGAAAAAGATAGCGCCCAACAGTCCAGACGTAGGCCTGACACTCTTATAAGCTCACTGCGGGCTTTTCGTTAGGGTCCTTGCCTCAAGGTACATTTCCTGGGCGTCTGCCAGAATTTCGAGCCACTCCTTTTCTGTCATTTCCTTCAGCCCCAGAGCCCTCAGAAAAAACGCCCCTTCGACGGCTAGATAGGCAAGACGGCCGCGACGCCCCGCGCTCGAAGGCGCATCAAATTGCCCAAGCATTTTGAAGTAGAACAAGCGCGCCGGCTCGAGCATTGCTGGGGCGTGAATTAAGGCCGCCATCAAATTCGCAGCTTTGTTTGCGATTGATACGTCCTCGCTCCTTGCCGTGTCTATGTAGCCAAGCAAAGTCGGATGCAGATCTTCCGAGTGTTTTTTTGCGTTCTGCAACACTTCGGTACCGAACCGGCTCACCTCTCTGTCAAGCATCGCGAGAATCAATTGGTCCTTGGTGGGAAAAATATAAAGCAGACCGCCTTTGCTTATTCCGGCGTGTTTCGCGACCGCCTCAAGCGTAAATCGCTGGACGCCCGTCTCAATAACGACAGATTTTGCAGCATCTAAAACGAGATCTGGGTCTATTGTTTTCTTACGAGTCACGTGCTAGCCTCTTTTTATCCGTCTAACCAGACGGATTATTCTGTTAGCGTCAGGTGATGGTTCCATCGATAGGTTGAGTGTACCAAATCAGCGTTGCTCATCCTTCGGAGTAGGGCTGACTCAACACCGCATTGAGCGAGGCGACAGGTCCCAACGAAGGCAAGCTCTATTGGTGACCATCGCAAAAGCCATGTCGCTACAGAAAAAAACTCACGGATAAGAGTGCGTAACTCAAACTCGTTATTGACCGTATTTAGAGCCTAAAAAATGAACAGCACCTTACCCGCAGCAGCAATCGGACACTTCGTTCTCAAAGTCGAGAACATAGATCACAGCTACGAGTTCTACACGAAGCTCGGCCTGCGACCGTTCGCAAAATATCCAGACGTGGCGATTATCGAATTGCGAGGCGGGACCCACATCTTGATTTTCAGCAAGCACGAGGAACTGCCTTTCAAGATCAGTTCGAGCCACCTGGGCCAGCGAAGCGCCTTCTTCAATGAGCAGTTGGACTTGATGATTGCAGGCTCGTCCAAGGGCGACCTCGAACAATACAGATCAACCTTGGTCGGCCGCGGTTTAGACGTAGGCGAAATTTCTCAGGATCAATTATTCGGACACAATTTCTTCCAATTAACCGACCCTGATGGAAATGGCATAACGTTCTACACCAGTCATACAGGTAGTTTGCCGGTTTAATCCTTAAGGAACTGAAAGGCTAAGCCGCCACCGGTACCCACCTCTTAGGTGGGTACTGCTGTTTACAATCCACTATCAGATCCGCGTCAATCCGATATATCCCTGGCAGGCCGTCGCGTGAACAGTCCTTGGTCGCGGGTCGCGGTGTTGGCAACAGCAGGACTCAACCCAGGCGACCTATCTACCAGTTCATAATTGCCAGCTCACCGGTGACCGCAGCTTTCCCCTGCCTTGGATTCGCGGTGCTGTAGCGGATATCCATCATCTCCAGACGGAACCCATCGAACACACGGCGCACGTCTGGATGATCGTTGATGCTGATCATCACCTTGCCCTGGCACTTCCGCATGAAGTCGGCCATTCGCTCGTACTCCTCAAAGCCGAAGTCCTCCCCATAGCCCTGGGTCTTCCAATACGGAGGGTCCATATAGTGGAACGTGTGGGGTCGGTCATATTTCTCCGCACACTTGAGCCATGGAAGATTTTCGACGTACGTCCCAGAAAGGCGTTGCCAGGCTTCTGACAGGTTCTCCTCGATCCGCAACAAGTTGATGGGTCGGCCGGTGGTAGCTGTACCGAAGGTTTGTCCGGTTGCCTTGGCGCCGAAAGCATGGTGCTGAAGATAGAAGAACCGTGCAGCCCTCTGGATATCCGTCAGGGTTTGCGGCACCGCCATTTTTTGCCACTCAAAGATCTGCCGCGAGCTGAGTGCCCATTTGAACTGGCGTACGAACTCCTCGAGATGGTGCTGAACGACACGGTATAGGTTCACCAGGTCGCCATTGAGGTCGTTTAGGACCTCCACTCGGGCAGGCTGGTCGCGCTTGAAGTAAAGCGCGGCGCCGCCGGCAAACACTTCCACATAGCATTCGTGATCAGGGAAAAGCGCCAGCAGGCGCTTGGAAAGTCGCCGTTTACCGCCCATCCATGGAACGATTGGATTCGCCATCATTGCACTCCTTTGCGTTTACGCGCCCTTCCTGGACGCGAAATGTCCGAAACGGTGACCCGTTTCGGTGTAATTCCTTGGCTCGTGATTACTCGACCTAAGTAGCGGCATCCACCTGATTGCCCAAACTCTCTGCCAACTCGGCCTGACGAGCTTCCTCCTGGCGAAGCGCCTCAAGCCGCTGCTGATGCTGCTGGATTTGTCGCCAGCGCGAGATATGACGATCGGTCGCGTGGTCGTACTCAGCAGCAGACACCTTTTGTTGCGGGAAGTCCTGAATGCTGTCCCAGGCCGCCGGGTCGAGCCGAAGCACGTCGCGATGCAGTGCATAACGCAGCTGGTCAGCCATGATTGATTGCACTGCAGCGGGCAACTCGCCGGGCTCCGCATCTGGAGCAAAGCCAATCAGCTGCATTGCCGCGTCGAGGGCGGCCGCCTTCTCCATCAGTGGGGTATGGACATCCTGTAGCGCGCGGCAGTTGCTGACCGATTGATCCACCATTGAGCGCAGCGACAGACACTCGCCCTTTGTGCGCTCCGCCTGGTCCTGCTTTGCACAAAGCAGGCCGACCATCGCCTCATAGATATGAACCGACGCCTTGCTCGGCTTTTGAGCCTTGGTTGATGTGCAGGCAGGACATGCGCCCCCCTGGCGCTGAGACATTGGGCCAAACCAACCACAACGGCAGGAACAGAGCTGCTGACCGGCCAGTGGAATAGGTTTGAGGTTCGCGATTGGTTCGGGCTCGCCGGGCCTGATGCGATCAGGGTCTTGAAACGGCGGCGTTATGGATTCTGGAGGTTTTCCAGGCATATTAAGCACCTGCGGTATAGGGCCTCACGGCCGGATTGTCAGGCAAGAGTGCCCCCCGAAACAGGCAGGCCACTCGGTTCAATCAACTGGCAAGCTTCTCCTTTTCCTGGGTCAGCGTGGCCAGCTCTTTGTCTTTCTGCGCCGAACTCTTGCCGCTGAGGCGCACGGCCGCCATTTTGGCGTTTATCGCCTGGGTCGATGACTTCGCGCCAGTAGAGGCCAGCGGCTTGGCGGTTTCTCCTGACTTCAGCCAGGCCTTAAATTCTGGCATTTTCATCTCGGTTACATCGCCTACGTTCCAGCCTTTGTCAAAGTTCGACTTGTAGGCCCTCACGGCAGCAGCCTGGTTTGTGTAGCCAATCATGACCTTGTGCTCGTCAAACTTCCCAGAGGCCTGGTCCTTCTGGTCCACCACGAACACGCGCTGGCTGTATGGCTCAGGCCCCACATACACATCGACCTGGTCACCGTCGGCACCTGTGGTTCTTTTAATGTAACCGTAGTGATCTGACATTGAATGCGACCACTCATTGCCGTCCTTGTCGACGCCTTTGCGCTCCGAACCGCGGGGGTTCTCGATCGCAATATTCAGCCCTTGCAGGTTGATATGGCCTTTCCGGTAGTTACCCGCCTCTTTCTGGGCGGTGCTGGGTTCCGGGAGATCATTGTCGGGAGAGGTTGCTGCGTCACGCGCAGCAATATCCAAGGCTTCCGCCGGCGGCAAACTCGCGCGATCGGATTTAGAAGAAGGCAGCAGATCAGTCGGCTGTGTATCTTCCTTGTCACCATACTGGTCCGCCTGGTCCTCATGAAGCTTCTGGGCGTAGTCGTCGGCGCTTTGTACATCCTTGAAGACCCCCAGGTGCTTACCGGTTCGCTCATACGCCCTGATCGCCTCACCATCAGACATGATCCTGCCGTCATCGCTGACGGTCGGAATTAGAACCTCCTTACCGTCAACTCCGATCGACATAGAGCGCACAGTGCTAATAGAGCCATCCGCATCGCGCACCGTTGGCCTAGTGTTCAAGTCGATGTTGCCGGCGGTGATCAGGCCACCTGTGCCAGATCCGGGCAAGCCAGTATCGTCAGCCTGCCGTTCTTGCTCTTGCGCCTGTAAGCCCTGATTGGGCAGCACTTCAGTTCCTCCTGACGGCTCCGGCTTCGGATCGGCAGATTGCAATGCTGGCAGCACGGGCTGCACGTCGGCGGCAGGCCTTTGCACAGGCTCAGTCGCCTCGGAGTTGTCCTCGTCACCTCCGCCGGCTTGTAAGGCCTGGATGTAAGGAGAAAACCTCGCGGCCAGAGCCCGGGCGGATGCAGCGGACGCCCCAGTATTTGGGTTCTCTGCGAGACGAATCAGTGCGTTTCGCACTGGCGCGCTCTCGTAAAGTCGTGCAAACCCACCGATCGAACCAGCGATAGGGATCGCCTTGAGACCGGCAGCGGACGCAGCGGCAAAACCTCCGATGCTGTAGTTTTGCTGCCCTGTATTGGTCATGACGCCAGCCTGGCCCGCACGCCGAGTCGCATCTAAAACCTGCCGCAACCCTTCAAGCTGCCGACGGTCAGCATCCCTGAAAAAGATGTTGGCCTGAGCCGGCATCTTGTTCATGTTATTGATGAATCGATCGGGAGACAGTCCGTCAGCGCCCTGCGAGTTTCTGAGAAGTCTCTGGATAATGGTTGCCCGCGCTGCCTGCCGGCCTTCCGTGTCGAGGCTCTGGAAAAGGTTCCTAACCTCGCTTGGCTTGCGACTGAACAACAAGCTCTCGGCCAGTTCCGGGGTGACATCTCCGCGATCAAGCACAGACTTCATGCGGGACTTGCTGACTTTCCCGGCCTCCTCGCCATAAATCGCATTTGCCTGGCGAAGCTTGAGCACGTCTTGCGCAGGTAGGTTCGCCCGCGCAACATCATTCATATCGTCGTATAACGACGATTGCAATCGTGTCAGCAATGCCTTAGCCCTTGTCGGCAACTGGCTTCTCGCGGCGCCGTCGAAGGACTTAACGATGTCTCGCAACGCTGTGCGGTTCTCCCGGAGTGAGGAGTATGTTTGCGGTGCCGCGTTCAGCGTTTGCATGAACTGCTGGATTTCGCTCGCCGCCTCCGGGCTTCCTACAATCCCCGGCCGGTTTAGCTCGGCAAGAGCGTCATCCGCGGCTTGGGTCGTTCTGGCATACGGCACAACTCCTACCTTATCCAGCTCAGCCTCGTACCTGCCAATCCTGTTACCAGCACCTTTACGGCGGCGTCCCACCCTTGCCTGAAGGCTTTCCATGATCTGATCAGCCTGGGGCGGCGGGTATTGATTATTGAGATCCTCAACCGCGGCTATCCGTGCCTCTCGCTGCGCTTGCCGGGCACCAGCCGTACCTGCGAATGGAATTCGCTCACCGGCTACCTGCGCGCTGCGCGACATGAATGTTTCAGGCGGAAATACATCGGAAGTCATCAATGGGATGTTGGTCTGCTCGGCAGCTCGAACAAGTTGAGCGTTTTCGCCCTGGGCAGGATTTCGCATTGCCCTGACTGCACGCTTGCCGGCGTCCACAACACCGCCCGCGGCACTCGCTACAAACGGGGTTGCCACGCCGAGCGCGCCAGCAATTGCAATATCACCGCCGTCAAAATTACCACCTGCATTTTCTTGCAGGCCCTCGAGCCCCGCCTGTGTAGCAGCAGAACCCGCCCCCAACACAACCGCTTGACGGGCGAGACCACCGCCAGCCAATGTTGCTACACGGCCTGCTGGGGTGAATGCAGCGCCAATGCCTACCGCTTGCGCGACATCAAGCCCAGTTAGACCTGGCTTGTTGATGACCGCTTGAACACCGGTCTTGTTGTTCGCCGCGATCAGGTTTCCCTTTTCATCCTGAGAAATACCGATGTAGGGAGAGCTGGAGCGCAGCATTTTTGCAATTTCGCCCGGATCGGTTGTGGTCGGCAGCGCTGCAAACAGCGCTGCCTGCTGTCCAGCTGGGATATCGAGCCCTTTGAACAGTCCAGAGTTCTGCAACTCCGGCAATTCTTTGGTGGCGCGCGTCTGACGTTCAGACCCCGTGAACATCTCCTTCACACCCTGGATAAAGCCGCGCTCCCGGGGCTCTTCCTTGTCTGCGAGCGGTGCAGCCTCCCAAGCCGGCCTTGTAGAGGCGGTTTCCGGTTTTGCGACATTGCCGGCACCCGTTGCGCCGGCACCCGCGTCATAGAGCGGGGCATCTTCCCAAGCGGCCATTATGGTTTCACCCTTTGTTTTCCATTCGGATCGATGAACACCGTGCCAGACGGCAAGCGGTTGTAGTCATCGTCAGTCGCGATGCTCGGCGCAGCGGCACTCTGCTGCCGGGCCGGCGCAGTTGCCTGCGGCAATTGCAAGCCCCGCTGCTGAGCCGAACCCGCCTGCGGAATTACGGTACCGATGTCCAAGGGTTCAGCGCGGGCGTTTTGGCGGCGCTGCTGGATCATGTTCGTCTTGAGCTGAATAGCCTTTTCGTTCAGGGACGATATCTCGTCAAGGCGCTGCTGGACCAGTTTCGGATCGTTGAGGTTTGTAACCAGCTCGTTCCAGGCACGCTGGGCATCCCCATCGGTTTGCACGCCCGCATTCAGACGCAAGCTGTCATTTCGCAGTCGCTCGAGAGTTGCGTTCAGCGAGCCATAGTTGCGCGACTCCTCGGTGCTGGTACCGGTCGAGTTGCGCACTTCGGATACCCTGTTGGCAATCGGGCCAAGATTGAGCTTCCCGTCAGAGATCTGCTTGCTGATGCGGCTGAGTGACTGGTTCATCGTTTGAGCGTTGGCGATGGCGTCTAGATCGCCGTCCTCGGCTTTCTGGATTGGAGCGGCCAGTGGTTTACTTGATGCATCCACAGGCGCCAAACCCATCTGCTGGCCGTACCGCAAAGCCGCATGACGGTTTTCAGGAGTATTGAAAGCACCGTTGAGGAGCTTGTAACCAGACACGCGATCGACCAGTTTTTCGATCGGGACCTCCAACACATCCTCATCACCGTCGGTTGTGGTCCCGCGATTCTTGGTCATCGGTGCATTGTATTTCTGGCCATCCTCACCAGTTACTTCAAGCTCGAAAACAACAGTGCCCTTGGTTTGCCCAGGAAGCACCTGCACGATTTTCTTTTGGCCACCACCACCCTTCTGGATATCCGGGCCGAACACACGATTGACCGCGTCCAGGGCCTCCGGCGCATTTGAGTTCAGGTCGCCCGCAAATACACGCCCAGCGGTATCAACGTCACTTTTCATTTGTGGAGAAAGGACGTGTCGGGGGTCCATCCACGGGTTGCGCTTGAACACTTGCAGGTCGCTTTCGTCGAGGTCACCACCCGCCGCGATCTTCGCGTACGCGGACTTTGCGATTAAGGCGTCCTGTTTCTGCTGTTGCGCTTTGTCTTGCTGGTCGATTCGCCGGCTGAACTGCTGTTGTTGCATGTCGAAGCGCTGATCTTCCCGCTGCATGCGTGCTGCTGCTTGCTGCTGACCCGCCGCCTGGAGACCATAGGACGCCTGAAACTGCCGATCTTGGCGTGAAGCGTTATCGGCATCACGCTGCCGAAGGTATTGGCGCTGGTCCTGTGTGTCAGCATAATTTCGTTGATCCGTCTCCCGACGGTATGCGAGATCATCCTTTCGCAGCCCCATCTCCTGCTGCTGGATTTCTCGGCCATATTGCCGATCCTCGGCGTGTTGGGCGAGCTGGGCGCGCTGAATTTCTTTCTGATCCTTCTGCGCGAGCAGGTTGGTCACCAGGCCAAAGCCTTGGGCGAAACCATCCATTCCGCCACGGGTATCTAATCCGCCTGCCATTTGTTGTCTCCCGACAATAATTTCTGAGGTGCCGCGTAGATAATTCGTCTGTGCGGAAATAATTGCATAAGCTGCATGAGTTCAGGCCAAAAAGATGGCCCAAAAGGGGAACACCTTCATGAAATGGATGCATGCTTTGTTGGGGGCTACGGCCCTCATCTCCTGCCAGGCTTTTGCCGACAGTTGCTGGATTATCACGGACCTGAAGGGGAAAGCAGCCTTCGCCAGCGACAACTACTCAGTGACCGATGACAAGATCGGCAACACCGTGTTTTGGTTGAACATCAGCGAGCACAGCCCCTCGATCGCCGTGAACGGCGCCAAGGCTTCTTACGCAGGCGGCGAACTGATGAAAATCAACGAAAGCACGCTCCTTTATGCGTACCCGAACGACCAAGCGGTAATTGAAACTTGGTCGATCGACGCCAACGCTGGCAAGGCGTACATGACGCAAGCAAGGTCCGGTGCTGGATCGCGAAATAAGGCATCTTTTTACATCGGGAATGCAAAGACTGGCTGTGCAGCTACATAAATGAGCCGGCGATGTACCCTACGCCCGCGCCGATCGCAGTGCCAATTGGGCCAAACGCAGACCCCACCATTGCACCGGTGGTTGCCATGCCTACTTGGCTAGATTGCTTGTTAGCCTTCGCCTGCTGATTCATCTGGTCCTCGGCCAGCTTTGCCTGTTGCTGCTGTTGTGACAGCTGGGAGAGGCCTTGCATCGCCTCACCCTGCATTTCTTGCTTCAGTCCAACCAATCCGTATGCCATAGCCTTACCCTCCCTGCTTCAGGCCGCTGAGGCCCATGCCGCCAGCCATGATTTGCTCCTGCAGGTCACGCGCGGAGATTCGCGCGTTATTGCTCGCATCCACTGAAGCCGAGGCTCGACCAAGCTGCATTTTCCGGTCTTGCGCGGCCTGTTGGGTAGGTGACAGGACGAGGCCCATCCCCTGCTGCTGTAGCTGGAGCCCTTGATTCGCGCTATCGAAAGATTTGTTCACCGACTCGGTGGCGGTCGCTGCTTGTTCGCCGGCAAAAGAATCGCTGGTTGCGATGTTCGCCAGCTTGTCGACGTATGGCTGAAAGCGCGCCTTCCAGTCGTCCCATTGAGCTCGGCTGAGCTGCCCAAGAACATTGGAGGCTCCTTGTTTGCCGGCAAACGCGGCGCTCGGATCAACGTAGTAGGTCATTATGCGTAGCCCGCGAAGTTGGCACCGCCTGCGACATTGTCATAAAGCTTGCCGCTGGTACCTGATGGATTGAGAACGGTGGAATTGGCCGCGGTTGTCCTTGCTGGAGCCATATTGTTGAGACCGTAGGAGACTCCACCTGCGACAGCACCAAGCGCCGTGCCAGCGAGTTGTAGGTTCGCTGACTTACGGTTGAAGTTGGTGAAGGCCGCCCCTTGGGCATCCTGAGCCGCCTGGCTTGCAACGGTGTTCAGGCCGGCCTGTGCCTGGGATGATTGTCCCTGACCAATTGCTGCGACATTGCTGAGCCCGGCGATTTTTTGGCTTTTTTGTTCAAACTGCGCGCGCGCCATAGTGTCGCCGCCGGCCGTCCCTACACTTGTTGCCAGATCGCCCTGGGCAGAGGTGAAGCGACCACTATTCGGATTCAGCCCATATTGCTGGGTGACACCCTGGTTCAGTTGCTCCATTCCGGAGCTGAGCGCCTTTTGCGTCCCGGCGTTGGTCTTGCCGCGGACGTACGCCATGCTCCCTTCGGAATCCATGTCGTCAACACGCTTCATGTACGCATTTTCAACCGGAGCCAGGCGCTCCTGGGCATAGTTCCACTTTTCAGCCGCCACTTGCGCGGCATACTTTTGCTCCGGCGTATCCTGGATTGAGTTATCGGTCTTGCTTCCGCCGCTCATAATTCGCCTCGCTTGATCAGGTCTTGGTTGTAGGCAGAAAAGGTCTCATCGTGAAAGTGTCGGCGAATGCTGGCAGATACTTCTGCCATCCAGGCGGTACCTCCAATCAGGTACGCACACTGCACCACCAGGCCGGTAAGCTGGTCCCTGAGGACAAAAGCCAGGCTGCGTCCATGATGGTCGCCGTCCAACTCAAGCGTGACACTGTCGCGCCAATCTTGAAGCGCAGCCGCCATCAACGGGCGAACAAAATTCTCAAAATGGCGGTAAAACGGGTTGATCGGCAGCTCGATAAGTGCCAGCCAGAAGGCATGGTAAATGTCGTTCGTGGTGAGAGCTTTGTCACCGTCGACGATGTCGTCGAGCGTCTGCGATATCGCGAAAAGCGTTTCGCAAAACGTAATGGCGTTAGGGTCACCCTTAAGAACCCGGGCAAGTAGCTGCTCTTGTGTTTCACTCATCGATTAGCCCTCACGCGAAAATACGGGTCAGATCGGCCTGGCGCAGTTTTATCGTTGCGTCTTGGCCGGTGCCGGTTTTGAAAATGATGGAAAGCCTGAATTTCAGGCTTGTGGGCGCCTGGGCCAGCGCCAAAATCTGGGTCACCAGGGTTCCGGCAATGTTGCCGATTGGCATCGCGTTATTGAGCTCCTGGTTCTGCCCGATCTGAGCAATGGTCGTACCGCTTGCGCTCACCGCCACGACTTGCAGGGCAACCTGCAGCACGCTGGTGTTGACGCTTGAGAACTCCCAGCCGGCAATAGCGCGCAAGCGCTGGCCAACAGCAACTTTGGAGACGTCCACAGACTGCTCGAGGGTAAGCGTCGGGGTTGCTGCGCTTGGCATGCCAGTAATACGCAAAACCTGCTTTTCCCCGATGTCTGCTGCCTCTTTCGACGCCGTCACAGCCAAACCATTGAGGTTTGTGCCCTGCAAGGTGCAGGACGTCGCCAATTGGCCCGTAGCGTTGCTCCCTGCGCCCAGCGTGCCGTTGGTGCCGGTCAGCAGCGCGTTGGGGATCAGGCTGCCCCCGGGCACCACTGCAGCGTCGTAAAGCACGCTCGATGTTGGAAGGATCGCCGGAAAGGTGAACAGCCGCTTCAACGCTTCACCCACCTTACGGCCGATGATTCGAGCGCCCATTGGTGTCGGGTGCAGGCCGTCTCCCGTCATACCCTCTTTGGGCCAGTAGCTCGTGCCAGACGCAGGATCGACCATCTCATCCCACGGGTTAACTACGATGACACCCAAGCTCGGTGCAACGTTCAAGTACCAGTTGTGCACCGCGAAGTGGTTCGCCGTCTGCTGAATAGGTAGTCCAACGTTTGCCCCGATCACTGGGGTTTCCGCAATGGCAATAACCACCTTTCCACGCTTGATTAGCGCGGCATACAGGTACTCCAGATTGCGGATCGTCTGCTCCAGGCTCATCCCGTTCAGTCGGTCGTTGCCCGTACCGAAGTGCACCATTACGTCGAAGGCGTTGCTGTTGGCAATCACATCAGCTTGCAGGCGGGCCACCATTTGAGAAGTGGTGTTGCCGTCGATCCCTTTGTTGAGGGTCAGCGGAAAAGCGGCAAGGCCACCCGTTTCGGAGACAGCCCAGTCAGCGAAGCCCACGTTGCCCTTGGTGCACTGAAAGGCGCGGCTATCGCCCAGCACCAGCACATCGGTCAGCAACGGCCGGTAAAGCATCGCCTGGGCCTTTTGCACCGCACTATCAGCCTTGGAACCTTGCTCAGCCGTGGCGGCGCCGATATCTCCAGCAGTTACCGTCAGCTTACCTTCGGGATTGGGCAGCACATCGTTCAGCTGCTTGACTGTGCCCGAGCCGCCACCACCGCCACCCTGTCCAGCGATTGCCGCCAGCTTGGCTGGACACTCGGCAAGCGTAACTGTCCCATAGCGGTCGGTGAGCGGGTATTTGCCGTCGTGGTTTGGCCCGCCGGCGGCGGTTCCGGTAGTCCAGTCGGCGAACTCAGCCAAATTGACCTGACGATCCTTCAGGAACTCCTCGATCTTTTCCAGCAGATCTCGGATGCCTTGGTTTGTGACAAAGCGAAGTAACACATATGGGACGTTCGTTATTTCCGCATTGGGTGAGGCGTCCAGCGTCACGCGGGTGTCGGTCTCCACAGTGACCAGCTCGAAGCACTGACCACTAGGCACCACCAAAACGTCGCCGCGCACGGCATTCGATAACCATGAAGTGCCGGCGCCGGTCGCAATTACTGCGCCCGCAGCAATAGAGACCGTTCCGGCGCGGTAGATATGGGTAGCCATAAGTTTTCCTGAGATGGATTACGCGGGACCGGGGCCGACCGGGAGGATGATCCCTTGATCGACTGGCCTTCTGGTTTCGATGAACAAAAACGGCATGTGAATCAGCGTTCCAGAGCGCCCTGTCAGGATGACTCGGGGAATGATCTCGCCGATGAGGCCGGGCACATAAAGTCGGCTGCCAGCCACTTCACCGTTGTAGCGCATGAAATAGCCGGTACCGATGGAGCTGACGAGCATCCACTCATTGCGAGCGCCGAACGTATCAGAGCCCTGCCAAAACTCGACGTATTGGTCTGGCTCTACCTGGTCCCTGCTGCTGTAGTTCCACACGCCACTGGAGCGTTTGTAGCTGACCGCGTTATTGCCCGAGTCAAACACGACTACAGAACCAGGCGCCCATACCCGAATCCCATGGGTTTCTCCGCTGATGTATCCACCGGATGCAATGACCATGAACTCGCACATATAAGCGCGCATAAGCGGATAAAGCTGAGCGTGGTTTTGAGGGTTTCCGGGCAAGTTAACGATGGTGAAGGCCACTATTACGCCCGTCCAAGCGCCAGGGGCGCCTTTGGGCGCGATGTACCCGATTACTGTCGCAACCTGAGAAGCAATGTTGCGTGGCCGTGCGAACACTAAAGGTGGTGTCGGGCTGGTTGAAACCCCGAAAAAACTGTACTCAAAAAATATGGCTACAGGAGGAATGCCGTCCCGTTCTTTGTAAAGACGAACGTCTGTCCATCCGCCGTTATCAATATGTCCGGCACCATCGCCCACAGCTACAAAGATGGGGTTATTTTCATCGACCGAAAGGTTTCCCCAGTCGTTTTTCACCCTGAAACCGGTACTCATGACGAAATCCCTAAAATCAGAAAACACGACACAGGCGCAGCCGACCAGGTAAGCAAGTTGCCATTGACCACCACCAGCGGAACCGGCGAGAGGCCGACGTTTTCGGCGGGCATGAGGCTGATGTCCAACTTCAATCCGGCGTAGGGGGTCAGATCCAGGCTGCCGGCGGCGTTGCTCTGAGTTCTGACCGACTCCATTTTGCGAATAGTCCTCACCGAACTGTCGAAGGTGACCTGCTTGTTTTTGTCGCGGCATCGGATGATCGATGTCATAGCAGCAACTCCCCAATTTCAATTCGCAAGTCGCCGGCGGGGTCGTACCAGCGCTGATAGCTGTCGGTCATCACCATTCTGGTGCCGCCAAGGAGGCCGTTCATGAAAATCCCCGCCTGCGGATCAATCACGAACCTCGGCAGGCCACCGGCGCCGACCTGCGAGCTTTTGAGTTGCCCGTACACCTGCCCGAACCCGATAGTGATGTTGGCAACGTCGATTGCCTCAGCACGCAGCTGACCACCGACCGTTGTCACCGGTGTTACACCATCGTTTGCCGTGAGCTTGCCGATACTGATCGGTCCAATCTGGGCTTGCTGGATGGATGCCTCTTTCACCAGCAGCGTGTTGATGTAGACCTTCTCCCCATCGATGGTGAAGGGATTCACATAGTTCGGTCCGTGCACGCCTGGCGTTGCAATCCAGAAGCGGTTGGCCAGGATTGCAAAGTCGGCAACCGTGCCGTCGTTGTACGCACCGAAACCACTGATCAGCCCGTTTACGTCGAGCCTCAGCGTGTATTGAGCGGAAAGCCCCTCAAGCGCCGTGGTGTGCGTACTCAGCGTTTGCTGGATGGCCGCAGATTGCTCATTCACGCTACTTTGCAGTGAGGTGATCGAATTCGCCGTCGCCTCAAACTCATTGGCGATGGTCTGCTGGTCACTGAGGTACTGGGCCGCGGTGTTATCCATCCGCGATACCAGTCCTTCCAGATTTCTGGCCTGGGCCTCGATCGCGCTGGCAAAGGTTTCGCTGTACTGAGTCAGCACAGCCTCAGCGCCCTCAAGGCGCGAGGACATGCTGCTCAGCGCCTCAGTGGCGGCCTCTTGCAGATTAATCCGCGCGGTACGCTCAGAGACGATGTCTGCGGAGTTCTCGCCGATGCTGGCTTGCATCAGGTCAATCTGGTGCGCGATAGCCTGCTGGTCGGAGGTAATCACCTCCTGCAGTTGAGTGATAGCGGCAGTGATGTCTTTTCCAGTCTGCACCCGCAGATCTGATACCTGGCGCCGGATCTGCACGTTCTCATCATCGCGCAGATAGCGCTCGGCCGAAGTCATCAATTTCGCGGACTGGGCGGCTGCACCAAGCATCGCTATCGTCTGGTCCAATCCTTCGAGGTCGATGGCCTTGGCCAGTGCCTTCGCCAGCTCGCTCTGACTCGTCTCCTTTGTTATCAGCTCCAGCAGGTAGTCGATATCAAGCATAGACTCAACGTAAGTGCCGTCAGGGCTGTTAGGCGGCCCCTCTACGTTTGAAGTCGAAACCCAGGTGATCCAGTAGTAATAGCTGATGCCTTTCTTCGGGTCATCAGGATCTACCGCATCACCGCGAATCGGATCGCTGTAAATCATGCCGGTGGCACGACTGATCAGCGTGGCCTGGCCGAAGTTGTCGGTTTCGCTGCGGTAGATGTTGGTCAGCGAGTGGTTGCGGTAGAGCTTGTAGGGGTTTTCCCAGGTCAGCGTGTTCATGCCGAAGACGCCGACCGCTTGAAACCCGACAGGGGCCGGCGGTACTGCGCGATCTGGAATGCCAGGCGTTGGAACCAAACCACCGGTACCACCTGGCTTCCAGCCTGGTCGGAGCGTGAACGCCCCGCTTTCCAGCAGATCCCGGAAGGTCAGCTTCTTGTCGAGGCCGTTCCCGCGATTCCCCTCGCCCGTTTCGATGATCTCGGTGAGAGCACTGAAAAACGGGCGCAACTCCGCCGAAACCTTGCTGCTTGGTGCAGGAAGGCTTGAGCGTTTGGTCGTCATTAGGTCAACTCAGAGGGCGTATTCGCGATTTGGATTGAGAAAACTTCGTTAGAGCCTGCCGCCTCGACCTGCCACTCACGCGCCTCCGCGTACCCAGCAGGCAGCCGAAACATTCCGCCAGCTTCAATTGGCATATCAAGCACCAGCGCTTTGTCCGCAAACACCCGAAATTGAACTGGGTAAGCGTCGGCAATCACCTTTCCGCAGTTGAAGTTTGCAGCTCCAGGTGGAAACTCGAAGATCTTCGACCTCCATCGATACTGCATCGGCGGCCCGCCGCGCCACTTGGAAATGCTGCTGCCTTGGATGAGGTACAGCGACGATGCAGCAATGTCGTAGTAGGAATTGGCGGCGGCCGCATCGATGAACTCAATGCCTTCTCCCGGAGCCAGGGCGAAACAACCGCCACTGTAGAAGGCCAGGTATCGCCCCTCATACCGGCAGGCGTGGATTGAGGATGGATTGAGCGCCTGCCATTGCTCAGGTGTTAGAACTCCGTCAGTGATCAGCTGGGGCTCGCCTCCAGATACCGCCACCAGCCCCTCCGTTGAGGCATAGACGACATACTCCCCCATATCCACCACTGATCCCCTGGAGATGCATACGCGGTCGGCATCAGGGTCTGAGGCCGTCATTGCGGCCGGCGTAGTCCCAGTAACGAGCCGAGGCCGCCCAGTGGTGGCCACCACCAACCCGGCAGTGGTCACACCAATTCCCACGATCTTGTCGGGAAACGATATCTGGTAGTCGACGGGCCAGGCGTGAGGATAGTACGGCTCGCAAAAACACAGCGTATTGTCAAAAAAACCGGCGAAGATGCCGTTCGGCATTTCCACCAAACCTACCATCGTGGCGTCTGGCATATCCCAAGTGAGCGACGGGCACGCGATGCCAAGTTCGTCACTGTTGATATCGTCCACCCAACTATTTTGGGCCACGGGAAAGTCAGCGAGATATAGGAACTCGCCACCACTTTCTGACCGGTAGAGGCGCTTCGTGACGATGTTGTAAGGGCCTGCCGGAGCCGCCGGCAACTGAACGTTGACCTTGCCAGGCAACTGACCTTCGGCGCCATCCCAGCGCGTGATGATGTTCGATGCTGAACTGGGAGGCCCTTCCTCGCCGTACGCCGTGACATAGGTAACGATGTACGTTGCATTGACCACTGTGGCCGGGGCAGTACCGCTGTCGCCGGCCTCGGTCACCAGCGGCGCGCCGTCTGGGGCTGGAACTCCAAGGCGGTAAAAGCCTGACGGGTAAGGTCCAGCCCCCTGAGTTGCGACACCAATCGGTGCCATTTTTGGAAATGAGTCGCCAGTCCAATAAACCCGCGACCAAGCATCCTTCGCCAGCGGGCTTTTGGCTGCATTGACCTGCTGGCCAGCGCCCCAGGCAAACCAGAACCCGGCGCCATTGTTACCGAATGGGTACCGGTAGATAGATGACGGATTGATCACACCGCCAATTCCAAGCACGGGCAGCGGCGCATTTTCAGCCCGCAGTGAACCCTTGCGCAGATTTACGTTGCGGGCCGCCTGGGCGTTGGTCGGCTGCAAAAGACGCGGAGTCAGTGCTGGCAACTCGCCCTTGAAAGACGTGATCGCAATCGATGTCATGGGAACCTCGGTGTTTTCATCCTTGTGCTGCCGTACTGGTGACCGGCCAGCGCCTCAGATCGGGCATTGGTGCAGAGGGCATAGAACGCCGCCTGGTCCATCAAGGCGCGCTGCATGTCGGACCACGGCTTCTCGGGCATCTTGCGTAGCCAGTACTGGGTGCCGAGCGTCAGCGCCTCGCAATAACGATCCAGCAGCCAGTCCGGGGGCACAGCTACGGAGGAACCAAACGTGGGTCGCACAACCACATCAGCGGTCAGCCCCGGAGTGCCGCCGGTGACAATGACCGTGTCCGGCGAAGGCTGGAACACCTGGCAATATGCAGGCCGACCATCCTGATACAGCGCCTGGATGCGGATAGGCTCCAGGCCTGGCCCGGCGGTGATCTGCTGCTCACCATCGGACAGCTGGATTCTGACCTTCCAGGCCGGCACCTCCGTACACAGCTCGCGCAACGCCCAGGCCACACCATCGCGGATGGAGGCGATTACCACCCCCGGCAAGTTCGGCAGGATCTGGTCGACCAGCTGGCTCACGTTCATTGCTGCGGTACCTGTTGCTGAGATGTGGCGGCGACCGGCAGAGGGCCAAGCATGCGATCCGTCTGCACCTTCATGCCCAGGGCAGTCTGGAACATCTGAAAGTGCATCGTTGCGCGGTTGAGGTTTGCCGCGTGTTCGGCGTCTTTCGCGTAGGCCCTGGAGAGGATGTAATCCACCAACACCGGCGCAAACGAATCGTCCAGGCGAATTTTCTCAGCGGCTGAATCGGTCGCCATTGCCTGGGTGTGCGGGTCTGGCACCGACGAGTAAATGATCTCCAGCTTGCTGGTGGCCATCGCCGGCGGGTAGACGTAGAACTGTCTCGGCGCCGCCTCATCGAAGATGTACTGCTCAATCTCCTCAACCTGCTGCTCGGCGTGCCACCGCCGCCTGGTTGAGTCGATGGCACCCCGGGTCGTGAGAATCACGCTCAGCCCACCGCCCGCGGGGGTGATGTTTCGCACCACCTCCAGCAGGCGCAGACCGCCCTCGGGAATGGATTGCCTGGTGCCCGGGGAACAAGTAATTTCGGCCGTGACAGAACTTGCGTTGGGCTTGATGTTGCAGATCGCCGCATACGCTTCGTTCAGCCAGTCCAGCAGCTCGGTGTTTGCCCACCGGGTGCCGTTGGAAGTGACTTCCTGCAGGATCTTTTTGGCTCGGGTCAGGATGTTGCCTACAGTCGTCACGGCCACGGTTTACACCTCTTGCATGTAGGAAAGTTTCGCCAGCTCGGTGGTCCATACGAACTCACAGCCGGTTCTGGTGTTGCGCAGCAGGCGATTGCCGGTGACGGGCACCGAACGCTCCTGCTCATCGTCAACGTCTTCGAGGTCCGGCGCATGAGCTTCGGGCTGGGCTTTCGGTGGATCGCCTGCCACCAACTTCATGTTGATGCCGGGGATGCTCATCTCATCGACAAGTGCCTGCGGGATGTACACCTGGCCGTCTTCGCCGTTCACGGAGATAGGCCCAACGTGACGCCCTGGGCCTGGGTTGGCAGCGACCTGCACGGTTTCGAGAGCAGCACTTTGACGGTCAGTGCTTTCCTCGGCGCGCTGGTCGGTACCCAGGCCCTGATCGGCGCCTTCAGGTGCTACGTGCGCATCCGAGTCAGTACCGGCACCAGGATCGCCGGTGGTCTTCGGGTCAGCGAGGCCGGCAGTGCCGGCGTTACCCGGCTCCGGATCAGGGTTCGGCACTTCTTCGTCGTCTGCCTCATCGGCCAGAGCCTTCTCAAACCCTTCGAGCAACTCGGCGCGGAGCGTGTCCTCGCTTTTGCGGTTGTCTGCCTTAACCCCCAGATCGGACAACATCTCGATCAAGCCCGGTTTGTCGGCGGTTTTTGCCTTTTCAATCAATTCGCGAATCATGTTTTTCTCCGAGAAATGCAAAAAGCGGCCGGAGGGCCGCTTATGGGTTGGAGATATGGGTGATCAGCGGCTGCAGTACAGGTTGCCGATCGCTTTCGGGTCGATGACGCCGGAACCGAACACGTTCAAACCACGAACGAGTTTGCCGAAGTCGTTAGGGTTCGGCAGGGTTTCCATCTGGGTCATCTGACTGGCGAAGGTGAGACCCTTCTTGTGGCCAAACATGACGTTGCTGGCCTTTTTGGCTGCCGCGACGTCATCCACTGCCGTCGTGTTGTTGCTGATGAACACGGTGAAGCGGTCGAGCATGCCGACCTTGCCGTTACGGAAGACCGAGGTTGCATCGCCCATGATGCTGGCATCGCGCAAATCGGACTTTTTCAGCATGCCGTTCATCCAAGCCGGAAGAACCACCCAGCGGCCTTGCTCGGGTACGTTTTGCTCGTCGAGAACGGTGCCGCAGTCCACCAACACATCCAGGATGTTGTCTTTGGTGATCTGCACGGGCGCGCCGGCTTTGCCCAGGTTGATGCCACCCGACTTGGCGCCGGCATTGTCGCCACGGTTTGCCGCAGCGGCGTCGGCGTAGTGACGGTTGAGCAGCTGAGTGTCGATAGCGATCTTCATCTGTTCGCCACCGTCGGTGCTGAACTCGTCCATGAGTTTGATATCAGCCTGGTATGCATCAACGTCGTTCACCTCGAACGCGAAGTACTTGCCCTGGTCGATTTGCAGTTGGACCTTGTCGCTGACCGGCTTCTCGTAGGTGACGCCACCGCCGATAATGTAGTCCTTGATGACAATCGACGGCACAGTGCGGATGTTGATGGTGTCGCCCTGATTTTTGATTTCGCCTTCGTAGTCGGTGTTGGCGATTTCACCGAATACGGTTGCGGCGTACAGCTTCTGTACCAACTTGCCCGACCAGAGCGCCGGGATGAAGCCCGATGCACTGGTGGAGCTGTAGTTTGGGTGCCCTACGGCGCGTGCTGGACCTGCCATGGTGTAGCTCCTATTTCTTGACGCCTCGCGGCGTTACAGAGCGCGTGCTATCGCGAAATGCGACCTTTTGCTACCGCGTCTGAGATGTCCTGTTCAATCGCAGTCGCTTCGGCTTTGGTGTACCGCTTGCCCAGCGCCACATCCTTATAGAACTCGTTGATTTCAGTATTGCTCCACCACTTGCCCTCCGCCGGAGGCGTGGGATCGGTGCGAGTGGAGCGTGGCTGAACGTTTTCCGGTGGAATGGTGCGATCTGGGTTCGGTGCTGCCGAAGCGGGCTGCGCGTCTTTGAAGGCCTGGAACAGCGCAGCGGCGCGAAATGCGTCGTTGGCGGTTTGGGCCTCGATCAGAAGTTGCTGCCGCTCTTTGCCGCTGAACGTGTCCATGTGGCTCAGCCATTCATGGAACGCGGGCAATCCGTTGATCTCAACAGCGTCGGGGATTCGCTGGAGCAACTGCCGGAAGAAATCCTCCCGGGCCTGCTCAGCTTTTTCCTGTTCGCTACGCTGGTTGTTCTGCTTCAACCCCTCGATTTCGGTTTTCAGCGTTTCCAGCTCCGCGGGATTAGCGGCAGATGCCTGCCCGCCAGCCACGCGCTGGATAATCGCGATGAGATCAGGCCCGTAGTCCTCGATCTCCTCGGGGGTCAGATCCGACACGGCGCGCTGCACGGCATTGCCTGCGGGTTGTTTCGCCTTTGCCATTTCTGCGGTCAGTCGGGATACCTCCTGTTGAAGCGCAGGTACCTCGGCGTTGTACTTCCCTTGCATGACCTTGAAGCGTTGCTCCCAGTAGTCAGCCCCATCGTTGCGGGCGGCGGGGGCCGGCTCCGGTTTGGCGGGTGCTTGTTGGTCTGAGATCACCGGCGCATCGGGATTTGCTGCCGGAGCCGCATCTGGTGCGGGGTTCTCGGCCGGCTTGTTCAGTGCTTCCTGAATCGCCGTTGCTTCATCGATCTGCGCCTGTACGTTGCGGGGTAGCGTGCTCATTGATCGTATTCTCCTTGGGTAGAGCCGGCAGGTCCGGGCTTCTGGGTGTGCTACTGGTTCCGAGCATTTGGCCGAATGACCGGAGAGTGGCCACAAAAAAACCGCCTCAAGTTGGGCGGCTTTTTCTGTAGCTACTGGGTGGGCCGCGAGGCACTTGCCTGGATTCGCTCAAGCATCTCGCGGGATTCTTCAAACGACTTGATCAGCTCCCTGGCCAGGCTCGCCCGGCCCTGGGCTCTGAATAAAGCTTCCAGGCAGTTCACCCCCTCCAGGTTCTGCTGCGCTTCCGTCAAATGGCTGCTCAGTATTTCCTTGAGGTGCTTCCATTCCGGGCTGTTGGTCAGGTTGACCAGGGCTTGCCACTGTTGGTTGCTGGGTTTCATTGGCTCCGCCACCTGCATGTTGAAGTTGGGCAACCACGGCACCGTTGCTCATGCCGAGGCGCTGGGCCTCAGCACGGGTTTTCTCGGCCTTCGCGGTCAGTTCAGCTGTTAGGGCAGCGGTTTTCTCGGTTTCTGCTTCGACCTGCTGCCCCACCGCCGCGGCTTGCTGTTGTTGCTGTTGGGCCTGCTGCGCCTGCTGCTCCTCCTGCTGGGCCTTCATCTCGGCTTTCGTCGGGATCAGGCCTGGCATATCCAAGCTTTCAGCAACCTTGCGCAAGATCGCGGCCCTGCCCTCAAGGCCGAGGATTTGCATGTCGGTCGGATTGTTTGTGAAACCCAGGAACTGCGTACGCGCGTTCAGCGTTTGCTCACGCTGTAACATCGCGTTTGCGCCCCGGGCCACAACCTTGCAGTCACCCTTGATGGCGTTGTCATCGGAATACCGCATGTTGAACAACCACAACGCTTCGATGACGCGGCGAACCACTCCGCGGTCAATATGGCGGATCGCGTCCTTGATCCCTTTGTTGGCCGATTCCATGAGCATCGACAGGCCGCTGGCCGTGTTACCAGCACCGCCGATCTTTTCCGCGCCGTAGATGTATCGCGGGATATTCGTCGCGTCGTCCGCGCGCTTCTCCCAGGAGTCATAGACCGCCTGCAACTCACCAGCCATGCTGACCGGCTGATAAAAGCGAATCACCGGTGACGTCGCCCCACCCTGCATCCCTGGCGTCTGGCCGCTTTTCACCCGCCAGCGCTTCAGCGGGTACATCTCGTTAGGGTTTTCACCTGGCTGCAAACGGTCTTCATCCACTTCCACCTGTGGACCGCTGGCAAATGCCATGTTGTTGGCCTGCGCGCGGGCTGTTGAGCCGCAGAAGTCCTGCACATCGCTCATCAGCTCAGGAATCGACATACCCCAGAACGAGCCAGGCACGATCTGGAACGACGCCTTGTGATATGGCCGGCCGCCCAAAGGGTTGCGGTTGAACACACAGCGGATAACGTGATTTCCGATCAGAATCGCATCGACCTGGTACTCATCAAGCACGTCTGGCACTTGGGATGGATCAATGCCCCACTGCAAGAGCATCAGCCCTTGGGCACCGCCCCAATAGTGCAGGCCCTCGATGGTCTCCCCGTTATTGATCATCCAGTCGCCGGCCTTGTCCTCAAGACGTGCCCGCTGCGAATCCGTTGCAAGCCATTCGCGCAGACCGCCCTGACCGTGCTCAGCAAGAACGGCACGAACCGCGTCATCGCTATACCCTGGTACCCCTGTCAGTGCATTGAGGCGCGACCGAGTGTAGCGCTCGCGCTCAATGATGAACGCGCCGTCGTCGGTGTTCGTCGAGTCTGGCGACGGGTAGATGTCGAAGGGCGAAACCCGGTGAAACAGGGGCTGAATCTCCTCTGTTTCGATCATCTGCCAATTTTGGCCCCAGGCAATCTGTGGCACACGTTGAAGCAAGGGACCTTTGACGAATGCGGCCGGGTAAATCGTGAAGTCGTCGATGAACTCCTCGAGCGCGGTTTCCCATCCACCCTCGGCCAACTGGTCGGCAATCAGCGTTTCATGTGCCTCGCTTGCTTCCTTGGCCTTCTCCTGGATCAACTCGCGCAGCTTGACCGCAAGCTCAGCCGGGTCAGGCATCGTCTGTGGAGGCGCGTCCTGCTCCTGTTGACCCTGCTGGACTTGCTGGGCTTGCATCATTTGTTGGGCGAGCTTCTGCTGAAATGCAGCAAGAAACTCTGGCGGGATATCTGCCACCGGCGTTGGATCGAGCCCCCAGGGGTGACCGTTGACCGGAATAAGGATGTCTCGAATCCAGGAAGCGCCCGCACGGCACTTGGTGGTGGTCAGCTTGGGGTAGATCTCGCTGCCACCTGCCTCGCGGATCGCCTGGAGTTTCGCCTCCTCGTGCTTGCCTTTCTGGCGTCGCGCGCAGTCGAGCAGCCTGTCGTCAATCTCACGCTTGGCATTTTTGGCAGACTCGAAACACCGGCGTATGTGCGCCGCCAGTGACGACTGAACCTGCTGAGCACGTCGACTTTGCAGCGCCTGCTCTTCAGTGGCGAGGTCATCGGCATGCAGGTCTGCGGCGCTCCTGTATTGCAGCAAACCGAATTCAGCCATGGGTCATTGCCTCGTGTACGTTGTTGATTTCAGCCTGCCGGCCGGATCGGCGCAGTTTCGCGCTGTGCTCGAGCCTCCGCAGGTTGGCCAGCAGATCCTGCATGTAGTTGACGGGGTCAGCCGCAAACTCGGCCAATTTGACGTTGAGTGTCACGCCCAGATCGTGAGCCATCTCGAATTGCACCCGAACTGCCGGGTGCCCACCGTCCGGCTCCTTGATTTCAACCGCGTCGACCTGGACCAAGCCAATATCACGGCGCAGCTGGAAGCTCTGGACGGTGAGCGGTGCAACCAGGCGGGCTATGACGTCGGCGACCTGCTTCCATTCAATAAACATAGTGGTCATGTGTGCGCGCTCCAGCTGCGTCGGGCTCGATCTGTGTTTGATGTCGTTGATGGCGCCGGGATAGTCCCGCCCGTAGCCTCGAAAACCCCGCAGCGGGCCAGGGTTTCAAAAGCCTTGGCACCGTGGCTTGCCCAGTCGTGTCTCGGCTGATCCTTGTACACGCCCAGCCTCAGATCCCACTCCTTGCGGTAGTTGTCGATGCAGTCGATCAGCCTCGACACGCCGGCGGTCCTTGGCCTGCCTGTATCGGCATCGCCAGTCGACGCCCGGGTGTCTTGCTCATCCTCAGCGAACCAGCACAGCGGCAGGAAGTTACGCACCGCCTGCACGCCCTCGCTGTTGCGGGAGACGCGCGGGACGATCTGAAACGTGATCCCGTACTGCTTTGCCACGTCGATTCGGGATTTCCCTGTGCCGATCTCGCGCACCACGATGTCGTGCGGGGCGTAGTGGGCGCCGTAGGAATACCCCAGCTTTTTGAGCAGATCGCCGTAGTACTCCATGCCCTCGCCGGAATGCTCGATGTAATCGATGATGTGCACCTGGCGGCCCACCACCTGGAACAGCACGATGGACATAGCGTCCCCCATACCCAAGTCCCAGGCCGTGAATACCGGCAGCGTAGGGTTGCGAGTCACCGCCTTGGTGATTCGGCCCTGTTGCCGCAGGAATCGCATCTGCGTGAGGTAATAAGCGCCTTTGATGCCCTGATCAAACGCTTCATCCGGCGTGGCCGGATATTCGCGTTTCATGTCGTCGTGCAGCGCTTCGGCCTTTTTGGCGTACCAGGCTTGCTGGGCGCGATCGAGGCGGATGCCATGCTTGGCAGACAGCTCGGCGAAGTACTCCTGCAGCCATTGCGGCACCACCACCTGGTCAAATGCCTCCAAGCGGTACGTGGGATCTTTGAACCAAGGAAAGAAGTGAAACTTCCAGTCCATCACCGTAGGTGTGCGGCCGGCGTCCTTGATGGCCCTGGCCAACTCGCAATACGTGAAAAAGTAGCCTTCGCGGCCCTCTGCCGTGCTTTCGATTGTCACCCGGTTGCCCAGGCCCACCGCCTCGAAAGCACCGGTGACGATCTCCTGGGCCTTGTCCGGGCTCAGTTTGCAGATCTTGCCGAACTCCGACACATGCAAGCGCTGGAGGGTACCGCCCCGGAACGAGGTCGACACCTGGATGCTGGAGCCGTTGTCGAAGATGTAGCCCTGATCCTTATCGCTGCGCGGTACCGGCAAACGCATACCGATCAGCTTGAAGATCGCAGTCCATGCGGGGTCGCCTGACAGCTTTTCGTAGGCGAACCTGATCTTGTTACGGTAGATCTCTTTGGCGTCCGGCAACGTGTGGCAGATGCAGCCGGCGCTGTAGTTCCTGGTGAACAGGCAATCGTCGAGCGCGTCGATCATCTCGAAGGTGGTGAAGCCCAACTGCCGAGCCTTGAGGATGATGTCGCGGTTATGTTCGTTGAGGAATCGCTCGCGCTGCTGCTGGTTAGGCTTGAAGCGCTGAACCTTGCCGTTCTTGTCCTTGATCTTGTACAGGGAGTTGAGCCTGTACCACTTGTTGCTCAGGGCTTTCAGCAGCAAAGCGTTGCCCTTGAGCTGCTTGGCGCGGTGCAGGGCGATGAACTCGTCGCCCTCTCGCATCAGCCGTTGGCGGTCGGTTTCATTCCCCATCACCAGCTGCCTCAGCCAGCAGATCCTCAAGGGATTTGCCTGTGCTTTCCCGTTCTTTATCAGTGTCCAAGCCGTGGGCTTGGCGTTCCAGCTTGATCAGCCGCTCCAAGGACTGCGTGGCGTGGCCGATGCTCTTGCCGACGTAGTCCAGCGGAATATCGATCTCGACCGGCTCACCCTTCTGGGTCATGACGGTGATCTTGCCGGCGGCGACCTGCTCGTGAATGCGCTCGACATACTGCTGAGTGATGTCGCGGGTTCTGGCGATCACCACCTGGTGGCCGCGTACCAACTGGGCACCAGCCTCGGCAGCTTGCTCGACGATCTCGGCGTCGTTCGTTGCCTCTGTTACAGCAGCAGCGGCGGCGCGCCCGGTCTTCTCACGGACGCGCTGGCGGATCATCTCGGACAGGTCTTTCTGCCACTCGTGCTTATCGGCACGATTACGGATTGAGCTTTCCGATACGTTGTGCCGACGGCCCAGTTCGCGGTTCGTAAAGCAGCCCGTCCGGTAATCCCTTTCGACGGCTGCCCAATCACATTTAGCAGCCATGAGAGCGCTTCCTTTGCTTAAAAATCGGGGTGGTGCCGCGTTACGACCCGGCGCCCAGACAGAACTTTGTGACGTAGTCCTGCAGGCCGGTCAGGGCGTGAATGGCCTCGTCGCCGTCGGCTGAGATGGCGATAATTCGTGCAGCAGCCGCGGGGTCAAGTTCGGCTCGCGTTTCTGCATCATCCAGGCCGGCGGCGGTGGTGGTGGCTCGCACAACGGGACACTTGGCTGGGACTGACAACCGGCGAGCGCCAGAAGCGACATCAGCGCGCAGCTGCTTGATAGTGTTCTGAGCATCGGTCAGCGCCTTTGTTTGGTCGGTGTCGAACTGGGCGATCAGGCGCTGAGTGTTGCGCCGGGATTCGGCGGCCTTGTTCAACGTTTTGACCAGATAGGTTGCGGTGGCCAGATCCTTGGCCTGGGATTGAATCTGCTGCCAGCCGCCATAAATCAGAATCAGGCAGCCAGCCAGGGCAGCGATGAGGTATCGGATCATGACAATGCTCGGCGGAGCCCTTCCGCTAACACTGTTTCCGGATAAGCAAACCCCGCGCATTCATGGGCAATGATGCCGCTCACCATCAGGACCAAGATGGCGGGTTTCCTGACGTCGATCACGTCATTGGCGCTCACGCCCAGGCGGCGGGCCACGGCCGCGATGTAGGCCTCAGTGTTGTTCTCGTTGCCTGGCGCCCACCTGGTGATGGTTTCGCGCACGGTGTCGATGCCAGGGCCGCCCACGCCAGGCATTCCGTCTTTGCCTCGGTAGTTGATCAGCAGCTTGCCCAGGGCGCGGATACCGTTCTCAGGTCTGTCAAAGCGTGCAAACCGTGGGGATGGCACGCCAACTTCTAGCCCAAGCTGCCCTTGCCAGACATTGCGCGGGTTGTAGTCGATGTTACCGGGGTTGTTGTTGCGCACGCCGCGAGGCGTTGTGATCGTGGTCATGGCGTAGCCCTCGGCTCCCCTGGAGCTATGGTGACAGTGCGGACCGTGCCGCCCGTGTAGATATCCCGCTTCATCGCAGCGCGCACCGCCTCCTCCGCGCTTGCACCCATATCCATTGCGGCCAAAGCGTAAGGCGCACCGCTGCCGATGGCGTCCGGGTTCGACGGGTCAAGATCCTGTTTCCATATCCCGGTCGTGTCGTCGTGACCGATCATCAGCAGCTTGCCGCCGTCGACGACATAACCAGAGCACTCCACAGGCAATGGCGAGGGAGTGCCGAAGTAAGCGGCGATCAAAGCCTTTTCGTCGCACACGGCGCCCGACAGAAAGAAGCTGACACCATCTACAACCTGGCACTTCTGTGCGCTGTCGGAAACGACTCGATCGTTACGGACCTGGCGGCCGTCATAGGCGATAACGCCGTCTTTGTAGGCAATGGTCGTCATTGAATTACCGTGATGTGGGTCTGTGAGCAGGAAGGCGCCGTCAGGGTCTGGTGTTCTTCACCACGCCCTAGCAGGTGACAGTTGGAGGCTGGCCATTGAGGTGCGCCTGGAGGAGCAGAAAGCCTGGGGCGGCCGGGTCAGCGCTCGGATTTAGGGGGCGCCGCCAGCGTCTTTCGCCCGTAGGCGTGACCTTGTTGAACACGATGGCCAGGTGGTCCTTGATGGCCTTCCACTGCGTCGGGGTGGGCTGACCCATGTCTGGGTTCAGCTCGGTGAAGCCTTGCAGCCAGTATGCAAATTGCTCGGGGGTCATGGATTCTCTCCAGTTGCGCGCCACGATTTGGCGCATTCGAAAACGTGGCGCGGATTACTGCGATACCCGATTGAGGGCTTCGTCCGCTTTGTCGGCAGCCTGGGCCGCTGTCGTTGCAGCCTTCGTGGCTTTGTCGGCGGCGGTACCGGTCTTGCGGGTCAGCTCTTCCAGGCGTTTATCACGCTCAGTCATCGCGGTGTCGTACGCCTCGCGGATGCCCTTGACCTGATTGCTCTGGCTCTCGGCTAGCGACCAGTAGGCAGCCTGGTAACCCAGAACGGCACCACCACCCACCAGCACGACTGCAATGGCCCAGACCTCGGCCCGGCGCCACCAACGGCGTGCGATAAATTCCAATGCGCATCTGTCCATCAGGCGATTCCTCCCAGCTTGGTGCGCAGGCGAGTAATCTCGTCGCTCTGCTGCGTCACGCGGTCAGTAAGTTGAGCGACCTGGCTGGTCAGCGCTTCGATCTTGCCTTCCATGCGCCCAACGGCGGCCGCTAGGTCATTCCGCTCTTTCGCGAACTGATCGGCGCGGGCCTCGGCTTCTTTGCGCGCGGCGCGCTCCTGGTTCAGTAGCTCGTTCAGGCGCTTCAGGGTGCCGATATCGGCGCTGTCCATTGCCCGGTCGGTCGCGTCCTTGGAAAGGAACCGGCGCAGCCAAAGCAGGCCGCCCAGTACAACGGTGGCGCTACCGCCCAGCCAGGTAGCTGTGCCTGGGCCGAGGTCAGTAGGATCCATCGTCACTCCATGAAGAAATTGGCCTTCGCCAGCAATAGGTCAGCCCCGGCGGCACTCCCTGCTCAGTGCGAAGGGTGTGGCGGGGCCGAAAACGAAAAGGCCCCAGCATGTGCTGAGGCCCTGAATAAGTGCCAGGGCGAACCCTGGCGGTTTGTGCTTAAGTGTCGTCATCTCGACGATACGGCACGTCGCTGCAACGCCTCACGGCGTGGCGGTGCAATCACCCCTGCTCGGGATTCTTTGGCTGAGTGACCGCTGGGGCCGTGGTGACAGTCACCTGGCCCTGGTACAGCGTCTTCAACTCAGCGACATAAACGGCTTGCTGCGGCGCCTGCTCGATCATCGCTTGAGCGCGGGCGTTCGCCTCATCCTCTGTGTCGAACTGCGTTTGCAGTGGCGACTTCGGGAAGGGCTGAGGGATTACTACGTAAGGCATGGTGTCACCTGTCTGGTTGGCTGCCCGCAATCAATCGGCCGTTGATGAGGCATGTGTCAGCGTGCAAAACGAATGGCGGCTCTGCGGCCATCACGAGCGCGATCTGGCCATTGGCGCTGATCTCCAGGTCGTAATAGGCGCGGGCAACCGGACGCGATCCATGCTGCTGATCCGGCCATTGCTCATCCTTGTGCATTCACCCACATGACTGTTGTTTGGCGGAAGGCGAAGGAGTCGAACCCTTACCGTTTCCAGCAGCACCGGGTTCAAACCGGTTTGCCTACCACTTGGCGCCGCCTTCCAGTAACGCAAAACCCCGCACACTGGCGGGGCTCTTGAATGGGTGCAGGTGGCTGGTGCAACTCTCCAGCTCTGGTGGGGCAGATCGCCGGGTCGCGCACCCTGCCCTCTCATCGCGTAGCCGCCCATTGTCCGCACGGGATTAGACGACGCCTCTACCAACTTAGCCCAGCTGCCTGGGCGATAACCTGCATAAAACAATCGGGCATTAGCTGCGCAATATGCGCAATTCCAATCCCCTGAAACATTCACACAACCCGCGCAGCGTCTGTTTTTGCGCAAGCTGCGCAGGTGCGCACTGACTGCGCAGAACTGCGCACCCTGGCTCAATGTGCGTTGATATAGATGGCGACCCTGTCAGATCGCTGTCGTGGCGCTTCCCCCCAGTCCCCACGCTGACTGTTCCCCCTGCGCCGTCACTGCTGCCGGCCGGGCTTTGTGCATCTGCATCGGGGGTTGATCGTCACCATTACGGGCCAGGACGGACTGTGAACCGTTTCCCGACCCCGAGGGACCGAACCCCGTAGATCAACCCCGATGAAAACGGCGCCCATGCGCGATTCGCACGGGGTCAAACTGTGCCTCAGCAAGTGCTGACGCCATGAATAGGCGCAGATGGCCGGCACTGATCTCCGGTTTTCGACGTGGTCCCCAATCTGCCAGATGGGTTGAACCTCGGCGATCAAGTCACCGAACCCGCCGTGCTTTGCGTGCCACGACCTGGCATCGTCACGCATCGTTAGCGCCTCAGCCTGCGACTCATCTGCATAAAAAATGCGTGTTTTCCCACGCTGCCCGCCAACATCACCCAGCATCAACTGGAGGTAATAGGTGCATTGGCTGCCGGTGTTCTTTCGTAACGCGTGACTACCGGCGGTACCGCGTCCAGGCCCGCCCGAAGGCCCACCCTGGCTATGGTGTCGCGCACAAAGTCAGGACATAAAAAAACCCAACTCGGTGGCTGGGCTCTTGAACATGACTTACTTCGGTATCTCTTCGGTAGATATTTTCCACTCAGGCTCCCACCCGGCAGGTAGGGAGTTTGCAAATTCCTGAGCCTCTTCCCGAGTAGCAAAAATCCTATGGAGCATCGCTAGGTTAAGAATGACCACATATCCCTCTTGCCACCCCTTCCCCTCTTTTAGGTGGTACCCAAGAGCATCACCTTCAAGCTTAACTATTTGGCCAGGCATAGCGCTCACCCTTTCAGATCCATGAGTGAGCAATATGACATGGGGCACAGGCATAAAAAAGCCCGACTCAGTGGCCGGGCTTTCTCTCACAGCATTAGATTAAGCTGGTTGTGCGCCGATTGGTACGCGACGAACCGTGCCAGCATCCTTGGCAGCTTTGTACAAAGCCAACGCAGCATTGAGGCGCTCGGCCTTGCTGATATGTGCTTTTTCTTTGACTTCAGAAGATCGCATAACCGGATCCCTCTAATACTGGATAGATACTGTAACCGAGCTGATCTCGGTAGCTATTTAGCAGTCGCCCATAGTATGGACCAAGCTTTGGGCGATCTTCAAGGGCAATCGCAACAAACCCCTTGACCTCACGATGTCGTCTCAGCATCCAGGAAGACTGGAAAATCCCTGCACCTAACGTCATCATCTGCCTGTAATTAAGACACCCAAGATCTTCATGGGTTCCAGGCTCTGTAAAGCTTGGCACTCCAAGCACAAAGTCCCGCTTTAGGGCAAACTTTATTTCCCAGCAATTTCGGGGAAGTTTACGACCCAGCTGGTCCTCTATGCGCTCTTTGTGTGCTGAAAGACCGGCTGACAAGGGCAGGTACCAGATTCCGTACTCAAAATGATCAACGCTTATAGTGTGCAAAATAGCACAATGTTCATCGAGGAGCGGAACCTCCTCAAAAGATTCATCCAACCGTAACGCAGCCATTCAGAGCCTCAACATGTCCTTTTGAGGCCAAATGCCTACGATAAAAAGCCCGACTCAGTGGCCGGGCTTTTTCTTCGATCCCGTTAACGCGCAGGGATCAGATGATGGATGGCAATTTCGCTCATTTACCCACCAGTGTCAAGCGACTTCATCCAGCAACTGTTCACGATCCAATATCTCTGTGACATGCACCACTGCGGCCTCCTCCATCGCAGCCAGGCACTTGTGAATACCGAGCCGCCAGCGACCCCGGGTTGAATCCGGCCGTGCCTCGGTGTCCCAGGTATTTATGTCGTAGAACTCATCAGGGAGGATCGCCACATCAGTAGATCGCTTACCCTGTTTGCCCTTCATCTTGGGGATGAACCAGACCGTGGTTGCCTTGTAGATGAAGAGTGCCGGCGCAGGAGAACCAATACGCGGGATGGTCCTGGAAATAGCCCCAACCCTGTTGCCTTTGCTGGTCGAGTACTTCCCAACCAGTAGGTCCCAGTGAGCCGTATTTAGCTCCCGGTGAAGCAGTGCGTGAAGACAGCAGTCGTAATCAAATTGGTCACGCGCCGAGAGTAGCGCCCTGAAACCGCCATTACGCGGTCCCGAGTCGATCAGCTTCTGCCAACTCTGTTTAGTACTGTTGTCGATGTTGTCGGCTGCCAGTACCCGGACGATTGCCGACATTACGTTCCGGTAGATCGCGGGACTGTAATCCGCAAGCATCTTGCGCGGCGATGCCGCAGTGACGTTACTCATTGAGGTATCCCCGCTTCGATAATCTGTTCGACCTCTTCGACGATTTGGTCAAAACGGCCTTCTGGCAATTCGTTTCGTAGAGCCCGGATCAGCATCTGCTCGCGGCTCTGCCAGTACGGGTCGGTGCGGCGCGCCTCCGTCCTGAGTTGCTTCATGTGCACCAGTAGCCGCTGGCGATCGCGCCTGATGTGCTTTAGCGCGGCATTGGCCCGGTGGTACCAAACCGGATCAGCGTATTCGCCATCGGCTTGAGACTTCCCTTTCACAACTCCCAGCTGGCATTCAAGTCGGATTGAGTCGCGGCTCAATTCCTCGTCGAGAATCTCGCACTCGGCGAGGGTGGACGGCATTTCACGCGGTCCGTTAAGGCTCGGCCTTGCGTTGGCGGTACTCATGCGTTCGTTCTCCCCCTGTATTGACTGGCGAAGGGGCGACTGATTTCAACCTCTTCCTGGCTGGGCTCGCGGCCCACGAAATTTACGAAACGGGCGAACTTGCCCTGCTGCTGAACAACACACGATCCAACAGGTGCGTGTCTGCACTTGGGCATGATCAACTCGGTGACACCGTTCTGGCCCTGCTCGTCGTCCATGTCCCGATGGACAAGGATGATGCAGTGGGCATCAGCCTCGATCTGTCCGGAGTCGCGCAGGTCGGAAGCGATCGGTTTCTTGCCCGGCCGCTTGGTCGAGTCACGGTTTAGCTGGGCCAACAGGATCACCGGCACCTCCAGTTCCTTGGCGATGTTGACGATCCCGGTCGATATCTTGCCGAGCTCGGCGGTACGGTTGAACGCCTTGCCATCTGATCCGATAAGGCCGATGTAGTCGATCACCACCACGTCGAGGCCGTGTTTGCGCTTGACCTGGCGGCAGATGCTCCTGATCCGCGCAACGGTAAGGCCCGACTTGTCGCTGACGTACAGAGGCCTATCGAGGATCTTGTTGACTGCCGAGGTCAGGCGCGGCCAGTCGTCATCCTGCAGTTGGCCGTTATCGAGAACCTGCAGATCTACGCTGCCCAGGGAAGCCAGTGCGCGGTTCGCCAGTTCTTCCTCGGGCATCTCCAATGAGAACACCATGCCAACGCCAAGCCCCGAGCAGGCAATGTGCTGGGCGATCTGCAGGCCGAGCGTGGTCTTACCGCTCCCAGGCAGGCCGGCGACGATGGTCACGGTTTTTTTGCGCAGACCGCGGATTAACTTGTCCAGATCTACCAGGCCAGTGGAGAGCCCCGACTGAACGGCGCCGTTGAACTTGGCATCGATGATGTCGATGTTTCGCGTCACCACTTCGTCCAAGCGTTTGTAATCCGGCTCGCCGGTGTCCAGATCGCGAAGATCTGCCATCGCCTGCTGGGCGCCTGCGATGATCTCAGCCACTGGCCTGTTATCCTTGGCCGATTCGCGCACGGCATCGGCCGCCCGCACCAGGCGACGAAGTACTGCTCGCTCCGTGACTGTCCGCGCGTAAGCCTTCCAGTTGGCCGTGCTGGGCGTGTTTTTGGCCAGTTCGCCGGCGTAGGCAATGGTCGTCCCCCCACTGGGAAGATATGGCCTAAAGTCGTGAAGGGTGACCGGGTCAACCGGTGCGCCAGTAGCGTGCAGGTCGAGCATTACCTGGAACAACGCTGCGTTTTCCGGATCATGGAAGTCGGCGGTGGTCACGCTGGCCGTGATCGAATCAAACAGGTCGCCATTCAGCATCAGGGAGCCCAGCAGCGCGTGTTCCGCTTCGTCGCTGTACAGCTCGCGAAAGTCGTTCATGTGCGCCCCCGTGCCGAAGCCCAGGTGAAACCGGCCAGCAAGGCGCCGTTTTCGCGCAGCCGATCCAGTGCCCGAGCGCCGATGTATTGCTCTAGGCTGGGGGCGCAGCGCCCTTCCCCGTCCGGCTTAGAAGTCGGATGCAGATTGGAGACCACCACGGTAGGGCGGATCAGGTTGTAGCGCTTGTCGATCACCTCATGCAGCACCGCCAGCTCGTATTGGGTACCCGACTGGGCGCCGACTTCATCAATGACCAGCAGGTCGAAGCTCGCCAGCTCATTGATCACATCGCCTTCGGTGTAGCCTGAGTCGCGGACCATGGAGCGTTTGAACACTCTGATAATCTCGGCGGCAGTAGTGATCACCGCGATCGCGTTCAGCCCGATGACTTGACGAACAATGCTGCAGGCTAGATGCGTCTTGCCGGTACCGACATTCCCAGTCAGGAGCAGATTGCGGCCAGCGGCGAAGTGCTCGCCAAAGTTATCGGCATAGCCCTGGCACTTTTCCAGCGCTCCGACCATCTCCGGGGCGGTGGCGCGGTAGGTGGCGAAGGTGCTGTCCGAGAATCGAGGCGAGATACCCGAGCCGACGAGCGCGCTGTTGAGGCGTTCGTCCGCAACCTGAGCCACGGCCAAGGTGTGCGCTTCACTGCCAGGCTCCGCAACGCGCAGGCCGTGGAACTGGCATTTCTTGCACGGGCGGACCAGCATTGATCCGTCGAACTGCTCCACCTCAGTGCGAGACTCGACTTCAGGATGGTGCGGACAGTTGCCAGAGAACGTGCGCAGTTCAGGCTGGCGGCGGAAATTAGAACGCTGGGCCATTGGGAGCCTCCTGCGAATACATATCGTCTGTGTGCTGGGGCAAGTTGTTGTAAGCGGATGGCTTACCATTTTTGGCGCCAGTGCCTGGCAACACCGATTCGGGGTAGATGTCCGACCAACTGCTGGTGGTGGACTTGTCCAGCACGGCGTCGGGCTCTGGATGGTTGGCCAGTTTCTTGGCGATCAGTTCACATGCTCGCAGGGTCAGCGGTGCACGCTTTGCCTTGCGCATTTCGCAGAAGTCGGCCCAGGCTTGTTCCGATGCGTTTGCCGGTTTGGCAGTCAAAGGATCGAACTTTTGAGCCTTGATCTTTCCAGCCTTCTCAGGAGCCTTGGCGAATTCTTTTTGGTTAAGGATGGTTAATGGGTGGTTAGTGGGTGGATTGGGTGCACCCGGTGCACCCCGTTCGGTCGTGGCGTGCACCCCGTTCTGTTCTGGTGTGCACCCCGTTGCGTCGTCAGGTGCACCCCGTTCGGAGCGGGGTGCATCCGGTGCACCCCGTGAAAGGTCGAGGTCGTAGCAGACCGGAACACGATCGCGCTGGGAGATATACGCGGCGGCAACGGCCTGGTTTCCACGCTTGATCAAGCCAATCGACTCCAACTCACGAAGGCGGTATTGGACTGTGCGCGGCGCCAGACCGGTATCAAGCGCAAGACTCGAAACGGCAGGGAATGCAGCGCGCCCGGACTGATCGGCGTAGTTGGCCAGGCACAGCAGCACATGACGCGTATGCGAATCGGTGACAACCTGCTGGGTGAGCGCCCAGGACATGGCTTGAACACTCATAAGTCCAGCTCCCGCGTCACACGGCGGATGAAGTCGTCATAGCTCTCGGTCATGACCACGCCGCGATCCTCCAGCGCGCCTCGTGAGGCCTTGGCCATGGCGTAGACCTCCCAGCGGTCGCGCTCAGGCAGGTGGCGGCAATTGGAATAATTCGGCCAGGGGCCGGCGACCACTTCGGCCGTGGCGCTGACATGCAGGGTGGTGCCGCTGGTGAGAATGCTCATATACGGCGCTCCCTGACCAGCCGGAGAACTTCTTCGGTGGTGAAGCCAGCCAAGAACAGCACAGCCACAATTGAACGAAATTTTCGTTCCTCGGATCTGGTCATTGCAGCGTCTCCCCATCCGGCTTGGCCAGGCCGTAGCTGACCATGTGCACGTGGTCGACCTTGCACTTGGCGAAGGAAGGCTCCATACCGATCAACCGACGAGTCAGTACGCGCAAAGCAATGGCAGCCTCAGCAAAAGAGCAGGCGGCCTCGTGGATGTTGTCCAGCAGGTTTTCTTCGTCGAACAGGACATCGAGGTAGTCGTCATGCAGGCGCCAGGCGAAGAAAGCCAGCTGGTCATTGCCGAACTGCTCGAAGTACGCCTCGTTGCGCTCCTCGATAACTGGGGGCGTTTCGGTGTTGTTCATGCGGAAGTCCTTAGGCGCAGCTTGAAGCGGCCTTGCTGAATATCGGGGTGGGTAGCGCGCTCGGCGGTGACGAACGCGCACTCGGAGGCGAACCGGTCAAAGCGGCGGGTGATATCGGCGGTGGGCCAGATCGGATACGGCTGTGCACCGTCGTCAGCGTGGTTGCTACGCACCATGGCAAACGGCAGCGGCGCGCCGGGGATGTCTCGCATTACGGCGTTGATAACCCAGGGAGGAATGCCGTGCCGGAGGTTGATGCGGTGGCGGATCGTCGTCATCGACTCAAAACCGGCAGGCCTTGAGTCGAGGTATCGGACCTGCTCGACGCTAGCCACCCGGGTTTCAATGCCGGCGACTGCCTGATCGATGCGATCCTGGCGGCGCTCCATGTCCACCAGTAGCTGGGCATTCGCCAGCAACTGCTCGGCCGGCGACAGCGGGTGCTCATAACTGCCCGTTTTTCGAATGCTCGGCAGTACCTCGCCCACCACCCATTCCTCGAATGCCTCAGCAGCTGGCATCTTCGAGCGCATCACAAGACGATAAAGATCTCGTTCTGGCACCACTTTCACGTGCCGGACCTGACCCGCCATTTCGACGGGGTAGGTCTGCGCAGCCTTGCAATGAGTGCGAATAGCTTTGTCGGTGTCGGCATAATCCAGAAGATCGGCGACATCCTTGGCGACAAACAACGGCTCTCCGTGCTCACCGGTGATGACGCGGATGGCGGTACCGCGAAAGTCGAAGGGAACCAGGTTCATTGATCACCCCCGATTTCCCGCGCCACGTATTCGGGTTGCGCAGAACGTGGCGCCGGGTTCACCACACCAATTTCCTTGAAGTGATCAATCGCTGACTCAATTGAAGAGACTCCAGAGTCATCGAGATACTTGGCCAGGCCCGCGAGCACCTGAACATCTCGGCCCTTACCGTGCTCAACGTTCATCGCGATGGCACGGGCAAGCGCTCCGAGCCATTCGAGTTGTTGCTTGGCGCAGATCAGCTGGAACTCTGCCTCAGAAGCAACCGCATGGATTTCTGGCGCGTTAAGGACAGCATTCATGCGGCACCTCCGGCCGCCGGTTCAACGGCGGCATGTGAGGCGTAAACGAGTGCAAGGGCGTTCTCGGCGGCGAAGTATGCCAGCGTCGCCTGGTTGGATACGGCCGGAACACACATCAATTCCCGCAGGCCAGCAGATACTGCTTCAAGCAGATTGGTCGCTGCGTCGAGCGACTCGTGAACGGGCACGCCACCTGCTGCTGAAAGGACAGCGTGGCTACCGCTGACCATGAACTCATGCTCAAGTGTGAGGGATTGACTTTTCATGCTTGCCCCCTCTCTGCGATTTCCGAGGGAAGGCCTTTCTGAACGGACCAGAGCAAAGCACTGACGCTGTCGGCTACAAACCTCAATGTGGCCATGCCATCGCAATACACCATCTCACCGTAGTTAAGGCTTTCGTGCATGTGCTGGCAGATCTGGCCGAGGCCAGAAGCGAGGGTGCGCGCCTGCTGAATCGCGTCACGGGAGCCAATACCGGGAACGACCTGGAGCATGCACTCCCGTTTGTTATCGATAGGGGTTTCGCAAAAACCGACTTCAGTTGTGAGCGTGTCTTGCGCTTCGGATTGTTTGTTGCTATTTTTTGGGTGCATGAAATCGTCCTCTAGACGAAGAAATACCTAAGCGCTTGCGTCAACAAGTGCCGATTGAGAACCCGCTGCCAGGCGGGTTTTCTGCTTTTTGGACTACGCCAAAAACAGAGTTTGAAGCAGGCGCACTATCAGGGCGGCCCTGTTATTTGTTGCTCTGGTGCGTCTGCGTGCTTCATTCTTGAATCCTTGCACTGGGGTTACATCCAGTAGCCATAGAATACTTCAGGTATCCAGCCATAGGGCGGCCAGACCTGCGCATCCGAGGAACACACCTCATCAACGACTTGGAAACTTGCTGATTTCTGTTGCTGAAACTAAGCCGCATTCCGCTAGGTCCACGAAAATGGTTCTACCCGCCGCAATTGCTTTGGATAGAGCTGGGCCAGTACAGTCCAGCGCCAGCGCAGCTTTTTTCCTGCCTTCTCGCTCGACATACTCGGCGAGCGGAACGCGGACACACGCACCGATCACTGAACTGCCTGCTGGATACTGGATGCATCCACAGCACCAACAGCGGACTCGCCTACTTTGGTGATCTGGCTCAAAATTTCTTCAAGGTCGAGGCGGGGCTTTTCTCGGTCCCCTCCAGATGGGAACCCCTTCAGCTCAACACCGGTAAAGCAGCCGGGGTGCTCTTCGGATATGAGAATTAAGCGCCCGGCCTTAATGGCTTTACTGATTGCAGCCTGGCTTGAGCCCAAGACTTTTGCGGCCTCGTCCTGACCATGCAGATCAACAAATTCGTGAAGTTGGATGGGCGTCATGGGCTCACCTGAAAATGGCTAATGACACGAAGAATAACTATCAGTATTGTTTTTGTCCATACCGATGGTTTTTGCAAGGATCTACTAATGGTTATAAATTTACCTCATGAAAAAACGAACCCTCCCAGACGCACTTGCAAACGAGTGCGCGCTCCTGAAGGCGCTTTACGTTGCGAAACGTAAAGAAATGAATCTGACCCAGTCAGATCTCGCGGATGCGCTGGGCGTGAGCCAGGCGGCGGTTAGCCATTATTTGAATGGCGAGAATCCGTTAAATACAAGAGTGGCCGCGATCTTCGCGCAAAAGCTTGGCGTCCCAGTTCAAGCCTTCAGCCCTCGCCTTGCAAGGCAGATTGAGCAGAGTGCTGCGGCCGCCAACCTTGGCGCCGGCCTTAGCAACGACGCGAACATTCAATACGTGGGACAGCCAAGGCTGTCGTTTAGCTATCCATTCCTAAGCTGGGTAGCAGCTGGCTCATGGGCAGAAGCCAATGAGCCTTACCCGCCCGGCTTTTCGGATCGATACGAACTGTCCGACTATGAAGCCAAGGGCGCGGCCTTCTGGCTCGAAGTAAAAGGCGACTCTATGACTTCTCTGTCAGGAATGAGCATTCCTGAGGGGATGCTGATACTTGTGGACACAGAAGAAGAAGCACGCCATGGCAAGCTTGTCGTGGCAAAGCTTACCGATAGCAACGAGGCAACCTTCAAAAAGCTTGTAGAGGATGGTGGTCAGCGCTTCTTAAAGCCGCTCAACCCCGCCTACCCGATGATGGCAATCAACGGTAATTGCAAAATAATTGGCGTTGTCGTCCGGGCGCTGATGAAACTCTGAGTAATAACACTCCCGAAACGCCCGCACCCCAGCGGGTTTTTTTTGGCCCGGAAAAATAAAATAACCATAAGTATTGATTTGATAATATAACCGCTAGTATATTTACTCCATCGCAACCCGTATGGAGCTACAAGGATGACCACCACAACCATCAACTTCGCAGGCTTCACCGGCTTCCTGGGCCGCGGAGCAGCTCCGCGTGAGCTGCAGTGTTTGATGGCAGTGGCGGCTGGTAAGACCTCAAAAGAGGCCGCTCGCGAGCTGGGGGTTTCAGCTAACGCCATCGATAAACGCCTTCTGGCACTGACAACCAAACTGGGTGTCACTCGGCGGGCCGCTCTCGTAGCAAAAGCTTTCGCGCTAGGCCTGATTCAGGCTGCCTGCGTTATTGCCCCCAACCCCGGACCGCAGCGCCAAGAAGACAGCGCCCAGTTCCTGGGCACTTTTATCGCTTAAACCAAACCTGATTTTTGCGAATGCCAAAAACGCGGCCGGGATCTGTTCGGCCCTGGGAAAGTGAAATGGAAACCTACGAAGAGAGCTGGCCGACCGTCGTCACCCGCGCAGAGGCCCTGGCAGAAGTGAAAAAGCACGGATCAAGCGTCGATGAGTTCGACGAAGACCTTGGTGTTCACGAGCAATACAAGTCGGCGGATGTCCTCGCCTGGCTGGGCTATTAACCCCCTCCACCATCATCAAAATTAACAGCAGGAGTTGGACATGGACCGTAAGAAATTCAACCTCTGGAGGCTTCTCCGGAACGTGATCATCGGGGCAGTTGTGGCCGCCGTTATGAGTGCTGTGCTGATGGAGACCTCGCCCGATGTAGTAAGCCCATCGCGCGGCGAAAACGCGATGTTTGCGTTTCTGTTTATCGCTCTTTCAGCAGGCATGTACGGCATATTCGCGATGCTCAGCGCTGCCGATAAGGGTGACGAAGGAAAGATACGGGGTGAGGCCGAAGTCGCGGCTGAATCGCTGCATATCGACCAGCGCATCAAGATGGCCGCGAATGCCCGTCGCTACGAGTTTCTGCGCGACGTCGCATTCAGTCTGACGCTGCCGATCAAGGTGCGTGACTTCTACGGCAATCTGCTGGTGAAAGAAGGCCTCGACAGCGAGCTCGATCGCGTCATGAGGGCATTTGCTGTCGGCGCGGATGCGCAGCCATGAAGCGCCGTCAGATCTCCCCCGCCCTTCTCGCGCTGCTGCTGATCGCGGGCCAGGCTGCCGCCGGCGAGCAGGTAATCAGCGTCCAGCACGACAGCATGCGCGGCGTCACCTGCTGGATCTTGAACAACACCGGGATCAGGTGCTTGCCGGACAGTTTGTTCCTAAAGCAGGCCACCCCTGCGAGAGACACAGGCCAGGCTTCTCACGCTGACTCAGGTCCAAAAATAGGACTTCAAATGGCCGCCCTGCTCCCGTCCGAAACCAGCGAATCGTCAACTTGCGCAAAATCGCAGATTAGCGCACCGGCAGGTCGGCCATATGAAAAGGGGTTCCATCTATGAGCCGCCGCAACGGTACCAAGGGCCAGCGCCTGATCGAACTGTTCAACGCCCTGCAGCGCCGGGAAACCACCTTCGGCCAGATCTACGCAATGTCGGCTTCGTGCGGGATCGACGCGCGCCGGGTACTGGCTGACCACTTTCAGCGGGGAGCAGACCGTGACTGATTTGATATGCCGTAAATCCATGACTCGCTGCCTGATACCGGGTATGTGTTCGCCACACGGCGGCTGCCAAACGCCAGAAGTGGCACCAGCATTCCGCACTTTGCTGGCCGAACGCAACTCGCTGGCCTTCCTGCTCAAGCGCTTCGTGGATGGCGAGCACGACCAAGACGAGAACCAGGCCGAGCGCCACATGTACCACGACGAGGCGAAGAATCTGCTGGCTTACCTAGGCCGCGAGTTGCACGGCCACACCTTGGTGCCGGACGAGGCCCTGCGCAGGCTGAAAGCCGAGAACGAGCGGCTGCAAACCCTGACTCAGACCGAGATCGACAAAGCTCGCGAAAGTGCAAAGGAGGTAATGGGTGCGCGTATGACGCTTCACACGCTGGAGCGGGAGCGCAATCAGCTGAGAGCGTTCGCCGTTCAAATGATCAACGCCAGCTTCGATGGCGGCAGCTTTGACGGCGGCGACATTCAAAACATCGCAGTGAAGCACGGCCTGTTGCGGATCGAGCAATACGAGGATGACTGTGGCGCGGTTTGCGCCTGCCGGGAGTATGGCTTTCCGGCTGAGTGCTATCGCAAGACGCCGATCCTTGGCACCGGGCCGAAAGAGGTCGCGACACCATCCACGGATAACGAAAACGTGTCGCGACACGAAGAGCGGTGAAGCTATGCGCTATGTGACCGTTAGGAAATTTGCCAGCGAGTCTGGCTATACAGAAGACGCGATCCGCTCAAAGATCCGTGACGGGATCTGGCGGCTCGGTGAGATATGGATCAAGGCGCCGGATGGCCGGACGCTACTCGATGTAGAGGGATACGAATCATGGGTAGAGGCGGGAGGGGAGTTCGGGCAGTCTCCGATTCGAGTATCGAAATCACGTTCATGTATCGGGGCGTCAGGTGCCGCGAGCGGATCACGCTCAAGCCCACCGCCACTAATCTGAAAAAGGCTGAGCAGCACAAGGCCGCTATCGAGCACGCGATATCGATCGGAACCTTCGACTACTCGGTGACCTTTCCAGGATCTGCCCGGGCGGCGAAGTTTGCGCCCGAGGCATCCCGCGAGACGGTCAATGGTTTCTTGACCCGGTGGCTGGCTGCCAAGGAGAAGCATGTCGCCAGCAGTACCTTCGACGGGTACCGGAAGCTGGTCACGCTTCGCCTGATCCCGGCCCTGGGCGACTCGATGCTGGTGGACCTGAAACGAAAGACGGTGCGGGACTGGCTCGACACTCTGGAGGTGAGCAACAAGACGCTCAGCAATATCCAGAGCTGCCTGCGCTCCGCCCTTAACGACGCCACAGAGGAGGAGCTAATCGAATTGAACCCTCTGGCTGGCTGGACCTACTCGCGCAAGGCCGCTCCGCCGAAAGAGGACGACGTCGACCCATTCAGCCCCGAAGAGCAGCAGGCCATTCTGGGCACCCTCTCCGGCCAAGCCCGCAACATGATGCAGTTCGCCATCTGGACCGGCCTTCGCACCAGCGAACTGGGGGCGCTGGATTGGGGTGATATCGATTGGCTGCGTGAAGAGGTCATGGTGAGCCGCGCGATGACCCAGGCCAGCAAGGGAACGGCGGAGACCACAAAAACCGCCGCTGGGCGCCGAAGCGTGAAGCTGCTCCTCCCTGCGATGGAAGCGTTGAAGGCGCAAAAGGCGCACACGTTCCTCGCAGATGCCGAGGTGTTTCAGAACCCGCGCATGCTTGAACGCTGGGCGGGTGACGGCCCGATCCGAAAGACGATGTGGGTGCCGGCGATGAAGAAAGCCGGTGTGCGCTACCGTCGCCCATACCAAACTCGCCATACCTATGCGTCGATGATGCTGTCAGCAGGCGAACACCCAATGTGGGTGGCCAAACAGATGGGGCATAGTGATTGGACTATGATTGCACGAGTTTATGGCAGGTGGATGCCAAATGCAGATAATTCAGCGGGAGAAAACGCAGTACGCGTTTTCTCAGAACTAAGTCGATTAGACGGAGCAAATCACAATGGGCTCGATTGTAAGCCTCACGATTGGCGGGATAGAGATCGACTGGGGGAAAAATAACGGATACATCAACCATTCAAAACTATTCACTCCCTCGGATAGAGCTCTACTGTCCATTACGAAAGATGATGATTGCGAATACGAGAACTATGGCTACCGGCGAACACTTCGCGATGCAAAGCCAAGGTTAGAACTGTACGGTTACAACGAATACACGATCAGGGAAATTTTTAACGAACATAAATTAAGCTACCCTGAATACCTCCCTCCTTTAGATATTGACTTTGACACTTTTGCAAACATTGTAAAAAACATTGTTATCACGCCTCAGGACCATCCGGAAGAAGATGGAAATTACGATCTTGGCGAATACGCCCAGATGATGTTCGGGCTGCCCGAATTTGCTGATTTAAGAGAAGCCGTGGGCACCAGGGATAGAAACACACTGTCTTTTTTTGAAAATCTTAATCCCTATATTCAATTGTGGTTGCTCTCAAAAAACCCTAAGAATCTTGATTTACAGCTTGAATGGCACACTGGCGGGATAATTGGAGGAGGCTGGACGAGCGATGAGGAGCTTTTCCGTGATTGGGAAAATGAGCACTCCTATTTAATTATCACTGAAGGCTCCAGCGATACATTCGTCATCAAAGAGGCAATTAGCTATTTGCGCCCTGACATTAAGGATTTCTTCAAATACATCGATATGACTGAAAACTATCCATTCACTGGCACAGGCAACCTTTTTAATTTTTATCAAGGTCTGGCGAGAATAGGGGTTGAAAACAAATGCCTCGTAATATTTGACAATGACACCGAAGGATTAGAAAAGCATCAAAAGTGCTCAAAGATAAAAACCTTAAGCAATCTCAAAACCACTACGCTACCGCCACTTCCAGATTTTGAAAACGTCGATACAATCGGACCGAACGGTTTGTTTCGAGCAAACATTAATGGAAGCGCAGTCTCAATTGAATTATTTCTTGACCTTCAATACAAGAATTCGAAGCCGCCAATTGTAAGGTGGAGTAGTTTTAACAACCATATGCAATGTTACCAGGGTGCGCTAACGGATAAAGAATTCTATGTTTCCCAATTCCGAAAAGCTCTTAAAAAACCTTCTGGGTACGACTTTAGAAAGCTTCATGCCTTGATTGACCACATAGTATCGTGCTGCGGCTCAATGACAGCCCGATAATCAATGACAGCAAAATGGCAGCTTGGAGGCTGTAAGCCACGTAATATAAGGGTTAGACGCGGGTTCAAATCCCCCCGGCTCCACCAATTGATCAACTAAAGACGTCCACGGACGTCTTTTTTTGTGCCTGAAATCCAACAAAATCAAGGATTTAAACGCTATCGGGCTCCGCAGAGGTTTTCTGAGTTCCAGCCGTTTGGGTATTCCAAATGGTATTCCAAGCCTTCCGGTGCTATTTTTTGGAATACCAAAACGGTGTCAGAGGAAGCTCTCATGCCTGCTCCAGCCCTTCGGCTTTCCGACCGCCAGCTCAAGGCCGTCAAGGCAAAAGACAAGGATTACGTCCTCAGCGATGGTGATGGCCTTCAGCTCCGAGTCAAGAGCAACGGCTCGATGCTGTGGAACTTCAACTACCGCGAGCCGGTAACCAAAAACCGTATCAATATGGGACTGGGCACGTACCCAGAGCTCTCACTAGCGAACGCCAGGAAAAAAGTGGTTGAAGCGCGCGAGCTTCTGGCACAAGGCATTGACCCTAAAGTGCAACGCAGTGCACAGGTCGAAGCCAAACGAGCGGAGACGGAACACACGTTCGAGAACGTGGCCACCGCCTGGTTCGAGCTGAAGAAGGACTCCGTCACGCCAGCGTACGCCGAGGACATTTGGCGGTCGCTCACACTGCATGTATTTCCAGACCTGAAAACAACGCCACTCTCGAAAATTACCGCACCGATGGTCATCGAACTGCTTCGCCCAATAGAAGCTAAAGGCAGTCTCGAGACAGTGAAGCGACTGAGCCAACGGCTCAATGAGATCATGACCTACGGGGTAAACTCCGGGCTGATTTTCGCTAACCCCCTCAGTGGCATTCGGGCGGTATTCAAGAAACCAAAAAAAGAAAACATGGCCGCGCTACGACCAGACGAGCTGTCCGAGCTCATGATCGAAATCGCGAACGCCAGCATCAAGCGGATCACCCGCTGCCTGATCGAATGGCAACTGCACACCATGACCCGTCCTGCCGAAGCGGCTACCACCCGATGGGCAGACATCGACTTCGACAGACGCATCTGGACCATCCCGCCGGAGCGCATGAAAAAGCGTCGTCCGCACACCATCCCGCTGACCGAACAGGCACTTGCGTTACTGGAGGCGCTCAAGCCCCACAGCGGCCACAGGGAATACGTGTTCCCGGCAGATAGAAATCCGCGCACCCACGCCAACAGCCAGACCGCCAACATGGCGTTGAAACGCATGGGCTTCCAGGACCGCTTGGTCAGTCACGGCATGCGCTCCATGGCCAGCACCATCCTGAACGAGCATGGGTGGGATCCGGAGCTAATCGAAGTCGCGCTGGCGCATGTCGACAAGGACGAAGTCCGAAGTGCTTACAACCGAGCTGACTACATCGAACGCCGGCGTCCGATGATGGCCTGGTGGAGTGAGCACATCCAGAAAGCGGCCACTGGCAACCTGTCGGCATCTGCGATCAATCAAACCAGGGACCACAACGTCGTGCCGATACGCTGAGCGCTCACCGGACGCCGCCGGTAACCGAAAATTACTCCCCAGATGGAGTGATGGTTGATTTGGTGACAGCGGCGACACCGGCGACAACCCGCGTAATACCTGGCTTGCAGCATGGCGACAGAAGTGGCGACTGTCGCCGTTGCAAGCCTCTCTCTTAGGGCTTCCTCGGCCAAGCCCACGCGAGCGGGAAGGCTCCGCATTCCCTCTCGCATGGGCTCTGCGTAATTGCATCTCACTTGACCACCTAATTGCATTGCCACTGACCAGTTGTTTGCATCCGACTTGACCAGTCATTTGCATTCGCGCTGACCAGCCGTTTGCAGTTGATGGGTGTCAGCGGGCGCCACTCAGCGCGAGTGCGTCAGCCAAGCATCGAAGCACTGCAACCGACCCAAAGCGATCAACCATGACAGGTAAAAAGCGACCGAGTGAAGGCGTTCGCTTCGCGCCACGATCGACTGGCTGCCACACGCCGTCTGGGGTGTACCTGGGCTGTTCCGAGGGATTCGGCCGTTGCGTACGACCCCAATCTCTTCGATCAGCACGAGCATGGCGTATGGGCGCGCTTGGATGTCAGGGATTCATCCGTTGGGGCAACAAAACTCAGCTACCCACCTATAGATGTGCGTGATTGCAACCAATCCAAAACGGCCTGTTCGATGGGCATTGGAGTGATCGATGGCACCGCCGAAATCATTTCGGCGAGCTCAACCAGCGCAACGGTGGCAATCAATCTGAACTGCCAGGTGGGACGCAGCTATTCGCTCAACGCAAACGGCCAGCAATTCAAGCAGGAGGGGTCGCCGGATGTGCAGGTATTGCAGGCCCACCAGGTGATCGCGAAAAAGATCGAGGTGGCCTATGGGGAAGTCGTGCACCTACCGCTTCCATTTGGCGTAGATGTTGCCCTGTGCGCCCAGAAATACCTTGCGGGCGAAATGATGCCCGAGCGCAGCGTATGCCAATGGTACTGATGGCATACCACCACCTCAGCCTTTGTGAGTGTGGCGAGAACGACCTCGGATAAGGTGGCTTTGTCTGTGTGGTGCATTGGGCACTAGTTGCTCAATGCACGGTCTCGCTGCCTTCCAAGATGGCTACTGGCGTAAGTACAAGTAGAGAATCCCGGCCAAAACTACCAGTGCTATAGCAGGTGGTATTAGCCGCGCCAGCTTTGGCTTCTCATCGCTCGACATGGACGCAACATACCCCCTTGTGGCACTACACCGAGTGCAAGTCTGCGGTTGCGTCAGCATTCCTGCAACGTAGGTTGGCTCCCCGTCGTCCGTCCAACGGTGGCGCGACTCTTTACATCGTTTACTCATAAATTTCCTCGCTTCCTATTATCGGACAATCCCGTACTTGACCATCAGCTTGGCGGAGGCACAGACCTTTTCCTGCTTACCTCAATCGCTGCCCAAGGCTGCGCTTGCCCTGGGACTCAAAAGCCTTGGGCCAGCGCAGCCTGCGGCAGCGGATGCTACTCGATCACCGTCTCGAAACTCGTCAGGTTCAGATGACCCTTCTCCTTCTCGACAAGCAGGATCTCGGCCATCTGCTTGATATCGGAAATGTGCACATCAACCATGGCTTTCATCAGCTCACGGACTGCCTGCCCGAATCGTTCATCTTCTTGCAGTGGAAGAGGCAAGATGCCCGGCAGAAACGTTTTACCGAACCCACCATAGCCACCATCGGCACCGTGGAATGTATGGGTCGTACTGACGGTTGCCGATTGCACGGTAACGGTCACGATGTCAAACGGGGACTTGGTGGTCTCGGGACCTTTGTATAATTCCTCTCGAACAGCGACAGCTTCGACTTGAACCAGGGAAGAGGCCCCTTGGCCACAGTCTGATTGAATACGGGTAATCTTTTTCACTTTGAGTCCCTTTTTGAATTTGACGGCCACAACAGCCAATCCCTACTGCCGAAGCCCGCTAAGTTGGCGGGCTGATGGTGAAGCAGATTTTTTTACTTCGCTTCCTTCATATGCGACAAGCCTTTTTCGAACCAATCTTGCGCGCCGCCAAGGTTCCCGCAGTCGATGAGACCGATCACCTCTTTCAAACCGTTAGAAGCTTTTTCTGGAGCTAGCTCGCCACTTGCGACTGCTTCAAACACCGAATCAAGCATACGATCCATTGCATCTAGGTCGGGAGTATCTAGCAATTGCTTACGTTCGCTGAACATGGTGCCTACCTGCTTCGAGGACCCGAAAACCGTGCCTCTTCTACGGTCGCGGCCCCACGTTTAACGGCGGGGCTTGGTCGTACCTGGGCGGGATTTTCCATCGTCTGCGGGCTCAGTCGTCGCTCTCATCATCGGTAACGGTGTAGCGGAAATCGTTGCGCGTCAGCAGGTACGCAGCTGGCTTCAAGACACCGTGATCAGCGCGCACAACATTGACGGTGATGTGGATGTTGTCGATTTCGCTGATGTAGTCACTCCATAGCGAAAAAATCTCGTCTCGAAAAAAAGCTTTTGTCAATCGCCCCTGGTCTTTGGCGAACATGTGAAGTACCTTCCAAGCCGGAATCAGCGTCATCCCCGTGTGATAAAGTTCTGCAAAATGCAGTTCAAAAATAGCCGTTTCTGTCCTGTTCATATCATCACTCAATTTAGCGTTGTTAATTTAATCTAGCGTTGCTAGAACAATACAACAACGCTAGATCTGTCGCAACGCCATTTTTCGCCCGCATTTCAAGGGCATATGCCACCGTTGATTTCCAAACACTTGGGCATCGGCGTCAAGGCGTCGCCCTAGGCGTGCCCTGGTACCTTTGGCTCAAACACCAGGTGCCGATTGCGCCGCTCGATCAATGGACCTTTGCCCAGCCGATAGTGTTGAAAAAGTCGACCCGGCCTGGCTACTCATGCATTGATCGGTGAAAACGCTTTTTTTCACGCTACTACGTAAAATCTGAGCCCTGAACCGTCTGCGCCAAAATACGGATCTCAATCTCAGACGCGTACTTTTCTTCCGTGGAAACCGAAGCTGACTTTTTCAACAGAATCAGCCGGTCGTCACTACGGCGTGTACTGGTCAAATCGAATGCAAACGGTTGATCAGCACGAATGCAATTGACTGGTCAGTGACGATGCAAATGGGTGGTCAAGTCCATGCAATGACGCAGGCTCACATTAAAAACCGACGAACGACCACTCGGCCATGGAAAGCCACCGGCCTCCAAGGTCTTCCAGCGCTACCGATTGGCGCAAGATTCCCCCCCAAAAATCCGGTTGACCGCAAGCAAAACGAGCGCTAAACCAGAACCGTACCAGCTGTCCTAGACAGTACCCAGGTAGCCAGAACCTTTGAGGCTACGCCACATCGTGGTGGTTCTCCCCAAGTGCGATTAGCGTCCGGCGGCTCGCACGGTCACAGCGATGTGATGGATGCCACTTCTTCCAGAATGCCCACTGCGGCAACTCATGCCCCCTCCTGGCTGTTCTGCAGCAACTTATCCGCTTGGCCATTTCTTGCGCCAATCTTTTGCCCGTCTCTTTGCTCCCTAAAGAGACGGGCGCATCTCAAATTGCTGCAGCCCCACTCGCATGGGGCTTTGCGGCTTCCCCCCTCGTGACAATCGGCGTGACAAACACCGAAGTCACCAGCAACAGCGATGCCGATGATGGTGCCGCAGCCCAAGGAATGGACTGCACCTGACTGACAGTCAGGCACGCCCCGGTCATCGCATCACTGCCTGCAACAGACTCAGGATCTCGCGGCGCTGGTCTCGTCAGCCAACGCAGCCTCCACCCGCCCACCGCTATCGGTGCTCAGGAGGCCAGATCATGAGATGCCCAAGCTCCCGGTCGTAAAGAGCCGCCCGTCCCGCGTAAATGGACAACCCTCACAGGCTGCAGGGGCCTTGATCCCTGATAACACTCAACAACCGTGGCGGGGAGAGTGAGGGGGAAATTCGAAGCACCAGGAGAATGACGATGCAATTGTGCGAAGTGTTCGACCTGCCACGGCCGCTGCTGGAATACCGGCCCGAGCCGCTGGCGTATCCGGTCGAAGCGTTGGGACAAATATTGGGACCAGCCGTCGAACGTATGGCCGAAGTCATCGGCGTGCCCTGCGCCATGGCTGCGCAATCGGTGTTGGCCACTGCCGCCCTGGTGACCCAGTCGCACGCCAATGTGCATCTCGATGGCCGTGTTTATCCGTTGTCCCTGTACATGCTGACGGTGGCATCGTCGGGTGATCGGAAAAGCGCAGTGGATCATCTGGCGCTGGCGGCTGCGCGTGAGTGGGAGCGACGGCAGTGGATGCTGTACTTGGAGCAACTGAAAGCCAATCGCGCCGCCATTCGAGGAAAGCACGACGCTCGTGAGTTATCCGACCCCGTGCCGCCTAGGTTGATCATCGCCGAGCCCACCATTGAGGCGCTGATCAAAAACCTATGCCAGGGCTTGCCCAGCATGGGGTTATTCAACGATGAGGGCGGCCAGTTTTTGGGCAGCAGCACGATGAGCAAAGAGAACCAACTCAAGGCCATAACCACCCTGTCAGCGCTCTGGGATGGCAGCCCGATAGACCGAGCGCGCTCCATGCCAGGGGAAAGCCTGCGCGCCTATGATCGTCGCCTCAGTCTACATCTGATGCTGCAACCTTACCTGGCCAACCAGCTACTCACAGACAGGATGATCAATGGCCAAGGCATCCTTGGGCGTTGCTTGATCAGTTGGCCCAAACGCCTGGTGGGGCAGCGCTTGTACAAGGCCGTCGACCTTACGCGAGATGCCAAGATTCAGCGCTACCAAGCGTGCATCACCGCCTTGCTGGATAAGCCGCTGTCGCTGTACAAGGATGGTTCACTTAAGCCTGGCAAACTGGAATTGACACCCAGCGCTCGCACTGCCTGGATTGATATTCATGACACCATCGAGTGCCAATCTGGTGAGTTTGGCGAGCTGGCCGGCATTCAATCCGTCGCGGGGAAAGCAGCAGCCAACGTGCTGCGTATCGCCGGGGTCTTGGCGGTGATTGAAGACGCGAATGTGGTGAGCGAAGCCCATATACAGCGCGCCTCGACGCTGATGGATTACTACCTGGCAGAGATTCAGCGCCTGACAGAACAAGAGCCTATCAACACGTTGCGTGAGGAAGCGGATCGCCTGCTGCGCTGGCTGACGCAAAAAGGCTGGAGCCATTTTACCGTCCGCGACCTTAATCGTAATGGCCCTCGCTTTGCCCGCAAAAGCAGTCATCGCACCGTTACGCTGCTGGTCGAATTGATCTCACATAGCTGGCTAGACTCTCATGACGGAAAGACCTTCGAGGTGCGCCATGTTCCGCCTCAATGACGCGGTGCGCCGTTACCAGGCTCAGCATCAAACACGACCTGCATTGCGGTGTGTCGCCACTTCTGTCGCCGCCGTGTCGCCATGCTTCGGACCAGCAACTACAACGGTTGTCGCCAGTGTCGCCGCTGTCGCCACACCCGCCTTGGGTCCTACAGATATAGGCCTGCTGATCCACCAACTGCGCGAAGAAGGAGCAGTGCTGCGGCACCAGCAAAATGCCCTGCTGATTCAACCCACACATTGGCTACAAGTGGACAAGATCAGCACCCACTGGAAAGCCGTACTGCGCTTTCTGCAAGACAATGAAAACGGTGAAGCAAATGGCATTGGTCGGCCGGTGTGACGGGCGCAACTTTGGCTACGGCCGACAGCTCAGCTATGCCGGCCCACAAGCGCTGAAAGATATGTTTGCCGGCGGACACTTCGCTACGGTCAAAGCACACAGTGATCGTTGGCAAGCCTTTGTGAAATGGTGCCGGTCTGCGGAAGGTCCCGGTTATAACGATTCCCGCCAGATAGACCGCAGTACCTTGAACAGCTACGCCGCACACCTGTGCCAACAAATCCAACAGGGTGAAATCTGCATCGCCACCGCGCAGAACCGCCTGAGCAGCGTCAACCGTACTCTCGCCGCGCTACGCGGTGATCAGTACGTGAAAATCGCCAGCCCGAGCAAGGCACTCGGTATGCAGCGATCAAGCGTACGCACCCGAGCACCGGATGGCCAAGACCACCAACAACTGAGTAGAGTGATTAAAGCGCTTCGCCAGCAGCAAAACGACCGGGTTGCCGCGATTGTATGTTTGGCTCGTGCAACCGGTATGCGCCTTCGTGAAGCTATCCTGGCGGATCTGCCACGCTTACAAAGTGAAGCGAAGCGATTCGGTCGCATCAATATTCAGGACGGTACCAAAGGCGGCCGGTCCGGAGCTGCGGCGCCACGATGGGTTATGGCTGATAAAGAAGTGAAGGCGGCGTTGCAGATGGCCTGTCACGCCTCAACGACCGGTAGCCGCAACTTATTGCTCCAAGGCGAAAGCTACGCGAATTTCCTGCTACAGACGGTGCGGCCCGCCCGTGATTTACTACAGAAGCAGGGGCTGAGGGGATTTCATGAGTTGCGAGCAGCCTATGCCTGCGAGCGTTACGAGCAACTCACGGGCCACTCAGCTCCGGTCAATGGTGGTCACTGTTATCGCCTGGACCGCGACCTCGATCGACGGGCTCGACAACGGATCAGCGTTGAGCTCGGACATAGCCGGCTCGATGTGGTTTCGGCTTACATAGGAGGTCGGGCATGACTAAACCATTCGATATGGCGCTGTTTTTAAGCGGAGCGCTGACCGGATCGACAGCCACACAACATCGACACCTACGGCAAGCCCGAATTATGCAGGCGGCCATTCAACAAAGGTGGCACCGCGACAATCCTTGGAATTGGCAGCTCAAACATGTGCACTGGTTTCTGCATCATCATCTCAAGGATAGCTCCGTGCCTACCAAGTATTACTACCGTCTCACTGCATCGCTGATCCTGAGACGGATAGGCAAAACATCGCTATACATTCGATGTGAGGTTAACTGATGGTCCTGATCTAGAAACTATGTAGCCGTTATAGAGAGAGCTTTGACAACGCGATATCTAGCCAGAATAATGGCTCGACATTCTATACTTCAGCCCAACACACACTTTCCAGGAAAGCATACGGATGAGCTTTAACGAATCAGAAGAAAGGCTAGGTGAACTGACACGCAAAACTTTTTTGTCAATGTGGAGCTATCAAAATCCTCATTATGCCAAAGGAAAAGAGCTATGCGATGCCCTGGTAGTGTTTGGTGACGATGTGATCATAATATCGGACAAATTAATTCGGTTTGATGAAAAAGCCAGTTCGGACGTCGCTTGGAAGCGCTGGTATAAAAAAGCCATAACTGGAAGTATTCGTCAGCTACGCGGCGCCCTTAGTCAAATAACAAAATTCCCTCAAAACATTTTCTGTGACGTTCATGCCTCATCACCATTTCCACTAAAAATTCCTAGCCCTGAAAAGATGCGCGTACACCTCATAGCCGTGGCTAATGGTGCTGAGAACATTTGCCTTGAGTCTCTAGGGCACCCAGGATTACGTATAGACACGCAATGTAATGTTGACAGTACTTTTATGACTGTGGGCACCAAATACCCCGAATTTATTCATATATTTAGTAAAACCTCACTTGAGGCAATTTTCGATTGCTTTGACACTACTAGAGACTTGATAGATTACCTTCGGAGAAAGCAGGAGGCACTGAGCGAGCCCGAACGGTTCTTGATTTGTGGCGAAGAAAATCTAGTCGCTGCTTATGTGTGTAGTCAACCAGGAAATGGAGATTTCCATATACCTAGTGAGACCTTTCATACCGTGCAAGGTGTAAAAGTGATACCAGCGGGACTGTGGAATATGTACATGGAAAGTGAAATAAGAGCAGAGCGTAATAGAATAAGAGCACCCTCATATACAATTGACAACTTAATCAACCACATAGCAACTGAATTTAACTCCGGCTCATTAATCGTAGGGCAAGATAAGCCGTTCTCACACCATGAAAAATATTTCAGAATAATGGCTTCCGAATCCCGCTTAAGCCGTCAAACTATTAGCGCAACCTTGCAAGATATTATCAGTGAAGATCCGTCAACATTTTGGTGCAGCATATCCGAATCAAAAGACAAACCTGGATTACTATATCTATGGTTAGTTTATCCAATCATACCTAAGAGCGTTACAGATGAACAACTCGAAGAGTTCCTTTGCACACACTTGAGAGATCATATAACTGTAGCACTTTATAAATTTCCCTACGCCAAATACATCTTTGGTATTTGCCTTCCAAATACCGCATCAGACCGAAATTCACACGGATTCCAAGTATCCTCTGGAGAGTTCAGGTCTTCAGAATTAAAAGAGGAAGCAGACAAACTTGAACGAGAGCAAGGGATTTTGGCTCACATCCAAACCTACAATATCATGAGCCAAAGATTATAGAATAGGCGCCAACCTTGGTTAAACATTAATGATGAACCCACACACTAAACAAAAAATGCCGGCAACCAAATAACAGCTGATCTGTCATTAGCTAACGAAACCCAGCCATCTCAAGATGATTTTGGCATACTCACTACTTAGTGCCTGTTATAAATTTAGTTCACCACACTGCAGAGCGGCGAAATGACTTTCCGTGCCATTCATATAAACTAAAGCTCCCTTACCACTGTGACTTCTATTACGAACCCACACAACCAATCGACAAATTCACAGTCAACCATGCTGACTGGCTATGCAATTGCGTCAGAGTCAACCGCCCCAGTTTTGAGCCCCAAACGCTCCAGTTCGGATATGATTATTGGGCTCAGCTTAAAGAGGTCCCACTCGAAAGACTGAAGCACTTCTTTAAGACTTTTAACATCGTTGGATTCCTCAACCAGAAGCTTTTGGATCTCCGCCGCAGCAATACGAGACAAGCCCAATTCCAACAAAGCCTGCCCGGTAACAGAGCTTATTCCTAGCTCCAGCGCCATGGAAAAATCAAAAATCCGCAGAGCCTTTTCAGGGGATCCTGCCTTGTGAAATGCGTGTCGTAACAAATCGACATACGCCTTACCCATTTGTACGAGCTGAAATCTTATCAGTGACTCTATAGTATCAAACGTTTTGTTGATGACTTGATTCTTATTAATTTCCGTCTTCGAACTAGCCCTGATTCTGGCTCCAGTTCTCCGCATAGCCTCTTTATTCTTTAACTCCTCATCCAACGCTCTTTGTGCATTAGAAACTTCATAACTTATAATAACGGGGTATGGCAATCCTTCCATCCATCTAACAGCGATGGGCGCTACGTAATTCCCAAGGTTACCCTTCCAGCCTTTTATTAGCTTGTACATTAAGTTAAAGATATACATATAGTGTTTAAATGATTTATCACCAAGCTCCGCTGGGCTCAGCGGAATGAGCTTTCCTTCTTTACCAAGCCTAATTTGCTCCTCAAAATATAGTAGCAAGCCATCTAGAGCAAAGATATCTAACGTCCAACTCAAATTCAAAACAGCATCAGGAATAGAGATTGCAATAGACGCTTTTTCTGCAGACTCACACATATTTTTGCTATCAAAATAACTTAGTTCCGGAGCAGTCCTGAGAATAAAATCGTCCAAACTCCCATGTCTTGCTTTTGAAACCAAAAGACCAGCACATGCTATAACCTGCCTTATCTTTTCATCCCTTGGATCGACCTTACCTAACTCTTGATTTAAAGCGGATATTACTAGTTTAGTTTCGTTGTTGATTGTCTTCCCTAAAGCGGGCTCTATTTGAAACGGAGTTTTTTCATCAAGAGGTCTTTCATCCCAATTATCATAATCCACCAAGAAGACATTTCCGACAATATCGTCGCACATTCTTCCAGCCCTACCTGCAAAATTCCAAAGGAGGGCCGGTTCAAGAGAGGTTTTACCGCCACGCCCCCGTTTTGGGGTATTGATAAAAACGTTACGCGCCGGAAGATTTATGCCTTGAAATAGAGTGGTGGTGCATACCAAAAAATCAATTGTACCTTTTTTGAATGCTATCTCAATTGCCTCCCTTAAAAGAGCAGGCATCTGTCCATAGTGAAAAGCCACTCCATTCTTAACCATTTCGATAAGTTGGTAGTCAGGATGTATATGATCTTCGATAAATTCGACAAGATCTAAATTTGATTTAGATTGATGTTTTTTCTTCACTTGACTCGCTTGTGAGATTATCGCCGCTAACGTCGCGGCTTCGCTTGGAGTTTTAGCGTAAATCAGCGAACTTCCAGACTGCCCTAGCTTGATAGCGACAGCGGCTAATAAGGAGATGGAACTGTTAACTGAAGGCGTGAAGTTAATGTTACCTATAGGATGAGCAAGACCACTATCAATGAGCTTAAAATCAAGCGTCGTCTCGCCAAGAACTTTAGATACTATGATCCTATTCTGAAGTACGGGCGACACGGTAGTACTTGCCTCTCGAACATCCGGAATGGCAAAACTTTCAGTCGCCTCCTTAAAACCTTCGGCCCCTGGCGCTAGCAGTACTATATGTGGCGCCTTCTCTCGATGAAATGCCTGCTCAATACAATCTTGAAGTATAATTCCTCGCGATCCGTCGGAAAGATTCTGCGCTTCATCTACCACGATCAGATCGAATGAGGCACTGGTGCCAGCCAAGAGAATCTGAAATCGCTCTTGGGTCAAAACAAATATTTGTTTCTTCGAGTCCATAAAGGTTGGGATTTCGGAGATACGTATTTCTTGATTATCCTCTAGCCGCTTCTTAAGTTTGTTAAGAACCTCTGAGAGAAGGGCTCGGGTTGGTGCTATATACACACACATGAATTCGTCGTCTTCAATAGCACGCCTTGATAGGTGCTCAATTACCAAAAATGACTTTCCTGCGGAGGTTGGTGCGGAGATTGCGAGGTCATCGCCATCTCCAAGCGAGTTCCATATTTGCTTTTGATAATCAGTGAGTGCAACCGTATGAGTACCCACCGTAACGCTATTAAGTTCACGAATGAGGTTACGTTGTAGAATGCTGGTCAGACTGCTTCTTTTCGCATTAAGCTTTAGCTCTGTGTAGGCAGCGCTAGGAAGATTTCCGAGCTCAGTGAGAATTATTGCTGTTCTTTCTAAAACCTCAGGTGTCGACGCGATAAGTGCCGAGTTCAAAGCAATATTTTGCGCAATAGAGACATGCGCACTGTCCTGAGAATGGGCAAGTACAGAAGCGCAGTAGAGAAGCTTGTCGAGTTGAGCTGCATCCGGCCTAGACGTGCATAAATAAATATCTTCTGGCAAGGTCGTCCCAGCACCGAAAGTCTGCAAATTAATCAGCGCATCGGTGAAGTCTTTCGCTTTGAGTAGACGCTTTGAGAGTTCGGTGGCAAAGCTACTCATCTTCGAACTCCATATCTTCGTCGTCTATTAATTTTTTACAGTCACTATTTGTTCCTTCAATTCCTATTGCTCTGTAAAACTCTTCACGTAGCACGGCGACATCAGGAACTGCGACGAGATAGACCACACATTTTGCAGCAGTTACTCCATGTTTTTCTAGCTGATTCGAGAGATTTTTCTGATGCCTATATCGATCAGCGGAGTATAAGCTTGCAAAATGTTCTTCATGCTTTCGAGGATCGCCATCATCTACGGGTATGGTGTTTGCGAACAGCTTATTTTCCGAGTAACAAATAACTCCGATGGAGCGCTCTCTTTTTGGAAAGTCTTTTGTTGAGTATGGGTTCAGAAACTCAAGCAATTGCTCTCGCTCCTCACCTTTCAATACATCCAGATTACCCACATCGCCTATCAGTGCGTACTCTCTCAAGTACTGCTTCTTATTAGAACCAAAGCCTGCCAAAGATTTTGCGTAGTCCCTTCCACCAGAGCTCGCCGTAGAAGTCACTTTCGACTCTAGAAAAAAAACCGTTAAAACTCCTCCTTCAAATCGCGCATGAATTCCATCCAATCCATGTACCGGCATATTATGGGAAGTTTTTAGGGACATTTTTGAAACGAGCTGTGCAGCACCAAGATGATGAAGGGCAACACTGTAAGCAAGAACTTCCCCAACTTCACTTGCTCGTTCAGGATAAGCGGAGCGGAATTCAATGAAAGCGTCCTTAACAGCTCTCATCATTTTTGGCACAGCTCTAAGACTTGAGTTCTTTGCCTTACTCAACTCTAAGTAGAAAGCATCACGCCTCCTTCGACTCAAGACATAGTCCATCGAAGCGCTCGATAGATGGTCGGCGAGTCCGTCAATATCTGGAATATCTTCGTTAAATCTCAGATGTAGAAGCCTCAGGGACGGATGCTGTTCCTTCTCTTCTGGTGTCTCAGTTAGGCAGCCGATAACCTTATCAAGGTCTGAGTCGTTCAGTAGCTTCTCTAAGGCGAGACCAATTAGAGTAGCGTCAGGGCTATCGCTCACCATGCTTTCCTTGCATTGAATTCTATTTCCTCGCAGATCGTTGAGGCATCAGGGCTACCGGACATGCCTGCTCGATGGTAGCAAAACGATAGCGCGCAAGCGATACCGCTGCTCGCCATAACCTGTGCTAGGTCCGAAGGCATTACCTCTACATTTCAAAACTCCGCATCACACTGGGCGACCGCTTTTTCAATGTCATTTGCAAGCATTGAAAAATGCTTCTAGGGCGCATTTTTTGATAGTTGGTATTCCAAACAGTATTCCTACAAACATTTGAAAATCGGATTTACGATAAAAATCAATTGGATATAGCGCCGTTTCAACTTACCCCGGCCCACCAAATACGAAGCACCACCAAAACCCGCCTCGTGCGGGTTTTGCTGTTTCTGGGCTCCTGTAAACACACCGCCGAATGGGCCTTCGGATTTTTCCCGCAAGACATCGCGCCCTGCATGAACTGGCGCATGCCCCCCCACAAAGATAGCCTTCCCTGGTTGCTGCTCATCAGCTACCGGCTTTGACAGGCCGAAAAGTGTAACCTTTCACTCCCCTTGATAAGCCGGCATGCTTCGCGCATTCCGCTCCTTCATGGCGGCTGTGCGTGGGGCATCTTCGGGTGCGCCGGGTTCCTACACTTCCGGTCTGTCAACCCGCGTACAGCTGCCACCCAAACCTGTTTGACAGCAGGGGAATGGCAGCTCCCATCATCAGTGTAGGAGCTTCACCATGAAAAAAATCACCCCCAATCCTCCATGCCCCAGCCAATCCGGCACGGATATCTTCTGTATCGCCCAAAACATCGACCCCGAAACCCTGCTCGTACAGGCCTGCGAAACCCTCGCCTCACTGAACGCGCTCACTACCGACCTGGCTTTCGAGTTCGATGGCGCCTTTCGCCATAAACTCCTCGCCACCCAGCAATTGAGCGTCCTCGGTGAGTTGCTGGTGACGCGCGCACTGGACATTCTTGCGCCAACGGCAGACTCAGAAGCTGCGGGAAGGACCGTTTCCTGACAGAAAACATGACGATCCGTTTGAGCGCCCCAAAAGTAAGAAAAAGGTGAGGGTCTATTTTCTTTTAAAATAAACCCCACCTTTTTTGAAACATAAGGATGTGTGCCGCAGTGAACAAGAATTCCTACGCCTACCTGATACCTGTCGTGCTGGGCGTACAGCTTCTGTTGGCCGTGCTGTTTATATGGCAGTTCAGCATCTCACCGGCCATCCACTTCAAACCGGTCGCGGAGAAAGCCTGTTTATCCGCATCTCTCGTCCTGACCCTGGCTGCGTCCGTGATTGTCTGGCGGGTAAGAAAACCTCAGCTGCGGCTCGAAAAAAAATGGACGCTGCTTAAGGCGTTTGCCGGGATGTTCATCCTATGCACGCTGTTCTCGGTGACGCTGTTTTCGTTGGCCATTTTATGTTCGGGCGGCACCCGCAGCAGCTATACGGCTCACTACGAATATTCGTCAGGCGGCAGTAAAAGCTGCAGCGGAATCACGGTCTTCGATGCTGAGCTGAATAATACGATTAAAATCTGCCGCCCCACGTGGATCGGTTATCGCGATGAGGTGAGGGTGGTGAAAGTCAGCAATGACCTGGGGATTGTTGTAAAAGAGGCCGTAATCCTTTGAGCGAGAAAGCCCTCCAGACCCTGATCAGCAGCGATGCCCAACGCTGGCACCTACTGGCCGTCGTCCGCTCCCTCGCCCTCCCCGACTGCTGGATCGGCGCCGGCTTCGTACGCAACGCCGTATGGGATCACCTCCACGGTCGCCCCCTATCACCACTGACCGGTGACGTCGACGTACTGTGGTTCGAGGCCACCTGCACCAGCCCCGACGAAGACCGCCGCCTCGAAGCGCTGTTACGCGCAGCAGAACCCTCCATCGACTGGTCCGTCAAAAACCAGGCCCGCATGCACCTGCGAAACGGCGATGCACCTTACCGCAACGCCAGCGACGCCATGCGCTTCTGGCCCGAGACCGCCACCGCAGTAGCCGTCAGAAGAACCGCAGTGGACGTATGCGAAGTTTCAGCCCCTCTCGGCCTGGAAGACCTGTTCAATCTCCAACTCAAACCCACGCCCCGCTTCACCCAGGAAAAACACGCCATCTACCAACAACGCATCACCTCCAAACGCTGGCTAACCCAATGGCCACTGCTGAAACAATCCTGACCCTACAAAAACCTCACATTCATTCACGAATTATTAAGAATCGCCCTCGTATACTCACCGATCGCCCGGACTGTTCCCCCGAACGGCCCCCTGCCCCGGTAGCCAGAATCCATGACGCGTTCCGCTCCTCTGCTGCTCCTGCTCGCTGCGCTGTTGTTCTTCTTCTCCCTTGGCAATCACGAGTTGCAAGGCTCGACCGAGGCCCGTGTGGCCGGGATCGCCATGGCCATGCACCTGGATAACGATTGGGTGGTGCCGCGACTGTTCCGTGAACCCTTCCTGGAAAAACCGCCGCTGAGCCTGTGGCTCGACGCCGGGGCGATTCGCCTGTTTGGCGGTACCACTTGGGCAGTGCGCCTGGCGTCGGCATTTGCCGGGCTGTTCAGCGTGATGCTGCTGTACGGGATGCTGCGCAAGTTTGGCCGGCCCAAGACGCTGGCGTTTGTCGCGGGCCTGATGCTGGCGACCATGGCCAGTTACTGGAGCAACGTGCGCGGTGTGGGTGAGGACTCGCTGCTCACCCTTGGTGTCACCATGGCCCTGCTGGCGTTCTATCAGGCCGCTCGGCCCGCGTCGGAGCGTGACAGTTCCAACCTGGGCACCTGGTTGCTGTTCACCCTCGGGATGGTGATCGCCACCTTGAGCAAAGGGGTTCTGGGCCTGGCCATGCCGGGTGTGGTGATCTTCGTCTATCTGGCCAGCACCAGCCTGATGGACAAACAATTCAAGCTGGGCGACTGGATCAAGCCCGGGCTGTTCACGCTGCTGGCGCTGGTGCCGCTGATGATCTGGCTGGGTTTCCTGTACCAGCGCGACGGGCTGCAAGCAGTACGTGAAGTGCTGCTGACCAACAGTGTCGGGCGCTTCAGCGGTTCGTTTGTCGAAGCCGGCCACTACGAGCCGTTCTATTACTACATCGTCAAATTGCCCGAAGCGTTTTTGCCGTGGAATATCCTGGTGTACCTGGGGCTGTGGCACTTCCGTAAAAGCCTGGTGCGTAACCGCTACCGCCTGTTTTTCAGCGTGTGGCTGGTGGCGCAGTTCACCCTGCTGACGTTCGCCTCCAGCAAGCGCACGGTTTACCTGATGGCGCTGACACCCGCCGCTGCGGTGCTGGCCGCCGAGTATGGCGGCGTGCTGCTGGGCTGGCTGAAAAGTCGTGGGCAGGTTTCACACGTTGCCGAACACGTTTATGAAAACCGACGGGGTCTGGTAGGTGGCTTCTTCACCGTGGTGGTGGCCTGCTACCTGATTGCGGCTTTCTGGTTCGCGCCCAAGGCCGATTTGCGCCAGTCGTTTGTGCCGGTGATCAGCCAGATCCAGGCGATGCAGGCGCAGGGCAAGGAAGTGGTGTTGTATCAGGCCAACGAGCGAATCGCCGGCGCCGGGGTGTTCTACATGCAGGCCTATTTGACGATTCTGCAGACGCCGGAGGAACTCAAAAGCTACCTCGCGGCCAAGCCCGGCAACGTGGCCCTGGTGGACAATACTGACCGGCTGAACGTCCCGGTGACGGTGGTCAAGGAGATGGCGATCAACCGTCAGCCGTACTATTTCGTCGAGCAGTAGGGCCTGTCACCACAGCGCCAGGTCGTACGTGAGGTAGACCCGGTAGTTGTCACGATCGCTCGCATAGGTCGAGCGATACGTGGCCTTGCGCAACTCGATGCCTACGCCTTTGAAGGTGCTGCCCTGGATCACGTAGCGCAGGTTGGTGTCCGACTCCCACTCACGGGCTTCGCGGCCCTTGAAATCACCGTTCTGGCCCTTGTAGTAACGGGTCATGAAGGTCAGGCCCGGCAGCACGGCGACAAAGTCGTAGTCATAACGCAGCATCCAGGTTTGCTCACCGGCCTGGATGAATTTGCCGACACCTGCGTTGCTGAAGGAATACACCGTCGACACGCTGGCGTAGGGCAACGCGGTATTGCCAGTGACTTTCTGATAACCCACGCCCAGCGCCTGCGGCCCTAGCCGGTAGGTGAACAACCCGCTGAACATGTCGCTGTCGACCTTGCCATTGCGTGCCTCGCCCGCTTCGTTGCTGATGAAGTAACGCAAGTCACTGGTCAGGCTGCCGGCACCCACTGGCTGTTTATGCACCAGGCCAAAGAACTGCTGGCGATAGAATTCACGCATTTCGCCGTAGTACCAGGTACCGCTTAGCTTGGGCGTGAAGGCATAGGTGGCGCCGGCAAAATCAAAGTCGCTGCCCTTTTTGCCGCTGTAGCCCTGGGGATAAATGTCCACGCTGTCGGTCGAGTTTCGCAGCTTGAACTTGTCCAGATGCCCGGCGTGCACGTACAGGTTACGGACGCCGCTGTACTCGACCTGAGTGCCCTGGAATGTTTGTGGCAACAGCCGGCCATCGTTGTACACCAGCACTGGAATCTTCGGCAGCAGCGTGCCGGTTTTCACCACGGCTTCACCGATGCGCATCTTCGCGGTCACGCCCAGGCTTGAGAATTCGCTGGCCGCGCGGCCATCGTCGTGCACCGGCAATAGCCCGGTGCCAGCATGGGCGCGGCTGGAGTCGAGCCGGATCCCCGACAACCCCAGCGCATCGAGGCCGAAACCCACCGTGCCTTCGGTATAACCCGATTGCAGGTTGAGCAAAAAGCCCTGGGCCCACTCCTTGCGGTCCTCGCCGCCGTCGCGGTAACCGTCGTTGAAATAGTAATTGCGCAAGGTCAATTTGCCGTGGGAATCCTCCCAGAAACCCTGGGCCATCAATGCCGGTGACAGGCTCGCCAGCAAGCCCGTGCACACCACTCCTCCCCTCGTGAAAAGCTCACGCATAACCGTCTCCCGAATGCCGTATTGTGATTTTTTATGGGCAGTTGCTGCCTGCGATACGCTGGACGGCGCGTCGCATTGCGGCGGACACTAACGGCTCCTCGAACGCCCGGCAACGTTATGCGAGAAGCGCATCAGGCTATGCGCAAAGCCCTCAAACCACAGGAAAATCACGGTGAATCTCAAGCAGCTCGAAGCCTTCAAGGCGATCATGTCCACCGGTTCGACCATCGGTGCGGCGACCCGCATGGGCCTGTCGCAATCGGCAGTCAGCCGGTTGTTGAGCCAGCTGGAAGAGGCATTGGGTTTCGCGTTGTTCCTGCGCAAAAAGGGCCGCTTGATGGCGACCCCGGAGGCTGAAGAACTGCTCGCCGAAGTGGCCGGCCTGGTCGACGGCATGCAGCGTATCCAGCGCCTGGCAGATGAGATGCGCGTGGGCCGTTCGCGCAAGAGCCTGATCAAGGTCGGGGTGCCCACCAGCATGACCCAGGAGCTGCTGCCGCGGATCGTCGCCGAGTTCCTCAAGGGCCGGGAAGACATCGTGGTCGAGCTGCTGACCGGTTCCTACGACATGATCGAACGGGCCGTGCTCGACCGCTCCGCCGACCTCGGTTTTGTGCGCTTGCCTACCGAGATTCCCGACTTCGAGATTGAACCGGTGCTGGAAACAGAAGGCGTGTGCGTGATGCCCGCTGACCATCCGCTGACCCGCCACGCCTGCATCGAAGTGCAACACTTGCGGGACGTGCCGCTGGTAATGCTGGGCCGGCAACGGGCCCTGCGGGCGGAGTTGAACCAGGTGTTTCGCGCAGCCAACCTGACGCCCCAAGTGCGGGTGGAAGTGCACTCGGTGGGCGCCGCATGCAGTTTTGTCGCCGAGGGGTTGGGGGTGTCGATCGTCAATGGTTTGCTGGCCAGCCACTTCATGCATTTGCCGATTGTGGCCCGCCCGTTTCGACCGGCATTGCCCTATGCATTCGGCCTGGCGTTTCGCGCGGATGAACCCAGGTCCAAGGTGGTGACGGCGTTTGCCGAGCACCTCAAGCACCGCCTGGCCGCACAAAACGCATAGCCCAACCCAGCCCGCGCATAACGTTGTCGCCGTTAAAACTTTGCCCTAGTGTCCGCTCCACAAGTGTCACCCGACACAACAATAACAGCGCACACCGGGGCAACCAGCATGACCGAACCGCAGATCGTCCGTACCCACTCGCCCACTGAAACGCCGGTGGAAAAACCCGCGCAGCGCAAGCAGATCAACCCGGCCATCATTCTGTTGAGCATCGTGCTGCTGGCTGTCGCCTTCACCTACGCGGTGAACTCGGGCAAGTTCCAGCGCCAGAACGGCCTGGTGGTTCCGGGCTCCTATCAGGTGCTGGAAAAGCACGACTCCCTGGGCCAACTGTTCTCCCTCGAACCGCGCAAGGCCAGCGATACGGTCGCTCGGCCGGTATCGTTGGTCGAGGGCTTCATGGCCATTCCCCAAGGCATCGAAAAACGCGCCGCGCTGATTTTCATGGTGCTGTTCATCGGTGGGATGTTCGGCGTGTTGAACAAGGCCGGTGTGATTGATGCCGGTCTTGAACGCCTGCTGGGGTTGACCCGGGGCAATATCTACGTGCTGGTGCCCAGCCTGATGCTGGTGTTTTCCGCCGGCAGCACCTTCATGGGCCTGGCCAAGGAATTCATCCTGATCGTGCCGTTGATGGTGGCCATGGCCAACCGCTTGGGGCTGTCGAACCTGATCGGCCTGGCCATCGTGGCCATCTCGGTGAAGATCGGCTACCTGGCCTCCATCTCCAACCCGGTGGCGCTGTCCGTGGCGCAGCCGATGGTGGGGCTGCCGATTTTCAGCGGCCTGAGCATGCGCGTCCTGGCCTACTGCACGTTCCTGCTGGTGGGCATCGCGTTCGTACTGTGGAGTATCCGCAAGCATGGGTTTGATGCCAGCGCGCAGATCACCTTCGAACGCAAACCGCTGCCCCTGCGCCACCTGCTGAACCTGATCGTGCTGGGGGCCGGTATTGGTTTCCTGGTATACGCCTCGAACCGCTGGGAGTGGAAATACCACGAGCTGTCGGCGTTCTACCTGCTGCTGACCGTGGCCTTCACGGTGATCGCCGGGCTTGGCGCCAGCACCGCCGCCAGCGCCTTTGTCGACGGCATGAAAAAGGTGCTGATCGCCGGTGTGTTGATCGGCCTGGCGACCGCCGTGGAAATCATCCTCAGCACCGGCCAGGTGCTCGACACCATCGTCAACAGCCTCGCCAATCTGGTGGGCGATCATGGCCCGGTGGTTTCGGCCTACGGCATGTTCTTCGCACAACTGGGCCTGGATGTACTGATCCCGTCCACCTCGGGGCAGGCGGCGGTGACCATGCCTATCTTCGGGCCGCTGGGACAGCTCTCCGGCGTCAGCCCGCAAACCACGGTGTTCGCGTTTTTGATGGGCAACGGCCTGACCAACATGATCACCCCGACCTCCAGCGGCCTGTTGGTATTGCTGGCCACCGCCAACGTCGGCTGGGGCCAGTGGGCACGCTACATCCTGCCGCTGTTTCTGATCTATGCGGTGCTGGCGATGGTGTTGTTGGCCATTGCCGTAGGCACCGGGTACTGAACCCATGAGTGTTTTCCCCATGCAGACGTTGCACAACCAGATGATCGCCATGCGCGACGGCATCCACCTGGCCACCGATATCTACTTGCCCCAAGGTCCAGGCCCTTTTCCGGTGGTGATCGAACGCACCCCGTACGACAAGAGCAAACCATCGCGCTCGGAAATCCAGCTCGACGGCCAGCATATTTCCCGCGAGCAAATGGCCGCGCGGTTCACGGCCCAGGGCTTTGTCGCGATCTTCCAGGATTGCCGCGGGCGCTATGCCTCCGAAGGCGTGTTCACCAAATACACCGCCGAGGGCAAAGACGGTTGCGACACCCTGGCCTGGATCGTCGAGCAGCCGTGGTGCAACGGCAAGATTGGCAGCATGGGCCTGTCCTACGCCGCCCACACGCAACTGGCGATGGCCTGCCTGCATCCGCCGGGCCTCGCCAGCATGGTGCTGGACAGCGGCGGCTTCGCCAATGCCTACCAATGCGGGATTCGCCAGGGCGGCGCGCTGGAGCTCAAGCAAGCCACCTGGGCGTTTCGCCAGGCCAAGGAAAGCCCGGCGGCACTGGCGGATCCGAAGATCCTCGAAGCCCTGGAACAGGAAGACATCCACCAGTGGTTCAAGCGCATGCCGTGGCACGCCGGGCAATCGCCCCTGCGGCATGTGCCGGAGTACGAAGCCTATCTGCTGGAGCAGTGGGCCCAGGGCGACTTCGGCCCGTACTGGCAAGCGCCGGGCATCTACGCCGAAGGGCATTACCACGATCTGCCGGATATCCCGGTGCTGTTCATGTCCAGTTGGTACGATGCCTATGTCAGTTCGACCCTCGCCAACTACGCGGCGTTTTGCGCCGGCAGTACGGCGCAGCATCAGTTGATCATGGGCCCCTGGCTGCATGGTGATCGCAATATCACTCACAGTGGCGATGCGCAATTTGGTGCGCCAGCGGCTTTCGACGGGCAGGTGGCGAAAGACTGGTTGAGCTGCCGCCTGGACTGGTTTGAACGCACCCTCAAGGGTTCGCCGCTGCCTGCAGCCGCGGCGGTGAAGGTGTTCTTGATGGGCGGTGGCACCGGTGAGCGCGATCAACAGGGGCGCTTGCAACATGGCGGGCACTGGATCGACAGTCATCAATGGCCGCTACCGGATAGCCGGCAACTCACCCTGCACCTCACCGCACAACGCCAACTGCAACCTGAACCGCCGACCACCGAGGGCCAGCTCAGCTACTGCGCCGACCCGGCCGATCCGGTGCCGACCATCGGTGGCGCCCTGACCTCCGGCGCGCCGATTTTTGTCGGCGGCGCTTTCGACCAACGCGAGCGGGCGGACTTCTTCGGTACCCGTGGCGACCAGCGCCCCCTGGCCGAGCGCAGCGATGTCTTAAGCTTCCAGACCGAGCCACTCAGCCACGACCTGATCGTCGCAGGCCCGCTGCGCGTAGAGCTATGGATCGACAGCGATGCGCCCGACACCGACTTCACCGCCAAACTGGTCGACGTCTACCCGGACGGCTACGCCATGAACATCACCGACGGCATCCTGCGGGCCCGCTACCGAAACACCTGGGAGCACCCCACCCTGCTGACCCCGGGTGAGCGGGTCAAGGTGGCGATCGAACCCTTCGCCACCTGCAATCTGTTCCAGCGCGGCCACCGGTTGCGCCTGGACATCGCCAGCAGCAACTTCCCGCGCTTTGACGTCAACCCCAACAGCGGCGAAGCACCCGGCCAGGCAGAACATCCCAGGGTGGCGCGCAACACGCTACACCTGAGTACCGATTGCCCGTCACGCCTGATACTGACCGTGGTCGAGGCCTTGAGTAACTAACTACCGCCATCCACACGCCGAGACTGCGCACCCTCAGGGACCATTGACTCCCTGAGGACCGGCCATGCCCGCCCAGCCCCCGAACACATCACCACTTACCCCGGAACAACTGAACGGCTACCTGCTGCAAATCGGTCATCGTCTACAGATTTTCCCCAACGGCCACGCACCGGCAGCGCAGTCTTCTACCGAGTTGCTGGAGGTGCAGGCATTGCACACCGCCCTGGCAGAAGAAAGCCGCTGGAGCCTGCAGAACGCACAGGTGCATTACACCGTCCCCGGCGACTGGGTGATCCAGGGCGAACCCGGCCGGTTGAACCGCACGCGCATCAGCCAGGCATTGCACAAGAAGCTGGCGGCCCTGGAAATCGAACGGCGGCCCAACGGCCATCTACGCAAGAACTGGATACTCGACAGCCACCAGCCGATGCTGGAGGCCGAGGCCAGGCTGAAGGTCAAGGATCGCCTGCTCAGCCCTGCCGACCAGCTGCTGGTGACGAATATCGTCAGCGGCCCCGAGCTGCGCCCGGGAATCCATCGCCTGACGTTTCGCTACCGCCAGCAGACCATCGAGTTCGCCGGGGCGTTCGTCCTCACGCGTAGCCAGACACCGGCCACCCACCTGGAAATCGAGGACGGTGATGTGTTGCTGTTCACCCCTTCCCGAGGCCTGGAGGCTTTCACCTCGCTCAAACACCTGGATCGCACGCTGCAAGAGCGCATGAAGCAGGCGGCCTGGCGTCAGGAACTGCTGCAACACTTGCCGCGCCGTTACCAGCACTTGCGCGCGGCGAGTATCTGGCCGCTGGTGCCAGGCCCTATCGACAGCCTCCCGCTGAACGAACACACCTACAACGCCCTGCAGGACAAACAACATCAGGACATCGCGTTTGCCCTTGGCCTGGACGGCCACCCCGCGCCGACAGACGTCGCCAGAATGACCCTCGAACTGGACCAGGCGCTGCGCTGCTCGCCTTGGGACCTGTCCTCGCGCCTGGAACTGCGCGCGCAACAGTTACTGGAAAAACTGCTCCACGAATCCGCCCCCGACTGGTACCGCAGCGCCAATGAGTCTCAGCGCAAAACCCTCGCCGAACACCTGCGCACTTACGAACACCTCAGCCTGCAAGTGCTGGCGCTGCTCGGCCCGGCGGCCTCGCCGGAGGCCATGGCGCGCCTGCAATTGCTTGAGCACCTGGACGACGACCTGGATATCCAGGGCCTGATCCCCGAGCAACTGCAGATCAGCACCGAGCGCACCCTGAAGTCAGGCAACTCGTACAACCAGCACAACAACCTGGTGCAACTGGCGGTACGTGGCTTGCACCGTGGCGATGAACACGCCGGTTCCGAGTTTCTCGAGCACACCCAACTGACCTACGCCCAGCAGCCATTGCCGCCCGAGTTCCAGGACGTCACCCCGGCTTACCTCGCCGACCTGCTGGCCAAGGTTCAACCAAGCCTGAGCTTCGCCGAAGAACAAAAGCGCGCCCACAGTTTGCCCGCCGTACAGGAAGCCATGCAGCAGATGCTCGACAGCCGCCTGCACGCGCTGGCCTACAGTGCATCGTTGCAAAACCATATCAGCGCGGACGACTACGCACTGCTGCAGACCCTGAGTGAAGGTCCATCGCCCACACTTACCGCCTGCTGTCTGTTCCTGCACAAGGCTCCGCTCAAGGACCTGTGGGTGCTGCGCCAGACCGATGCAACGGGCGCGGTCAAACGCTTGCTGCTGTGCACGCCTCATGCGCCACGCGCCGAACAGTTCCAGGCCTTTGGCAGCGAGCGGGAATTGCAGGCGCATATCCTCGGCTGGAGTCAGGAGATAGCGTCCGCTCCCGATTCGCGCAGCATGAAAGACTACCTGCTTGAACAGTTGGTCAGCCGGATCCGGCCCAAATACAGCGCGATGCTTTCCGCCCTGGGTTTTACCCCGGCCAGCCTTGAGTATTTGATGATCAGTTTCGGCGCGCCCTCCACCTATGAGGCCTGCCTGGTGGAAATGAGCACCACGACGCTGGCCATGCAGGCCGATGAATACCTGTATCAGATGCCAAAGTGGCTGAGCCAGGCATCGGCAGCCGACCGACAGAAACTCGCCGATCTCAAGGAACAGGCACTGGGCGCGGCACAGGCCTACGCCGCAAGCCCGGGTAGCCCACAACAGTTTCCCGACTTCGACAGTTACTTGCACAAGGCGGCAAAAGCCGCCCTCAACCAACTGCTCGGCAACCCGATCCCGGCGGTAGACCCAAACCTCGTGGGCGTGATCACCCCGCGCGAACGCGTCAGCTACACCACGCTGTACCGCAACGGCTACGACGCCAGCCTGGGCTTTATCAACCCCGACGCCAGCACCACCGCGCAGTTCAAGGGACCGCCCGGCGTCGACCTGAGTCGACTCACCGCGCAAACGGTGAGCAACTCGGTCAGAGGTACCTGGATCGGTGACCGCTATGTCGCCGAGGTCGAGAAAACCCTGTTGGACCCGCAAGGCCCCCACTATGCATGGCGCCGCAACATGGCCCTGGAGGTTGCCCAACTGCACATGCACGTCGCTGCGCTTGAGTGCTGCCTGCAAGGCTGCCTGGCAACAAGCGACCTGGCCTGGCTGGAAAAAAGCATCGACAGCCTGGCCGATAACAGCGATGCCGTGCGCAATCGGTATCGGCTCTATCCCCTGCACATCAGCGGGCAAGTGATCGATGGCTGCTACCTGTTCCACCACGCCAACGACCTGCCCCTGCTCTACACCCCGCACGCACCGGATGGCATCGCCTTCAGGCCGCAACGGGAATTCAACGAACGCCTGAAAAAGCTTGAAGGCATGGACACCTACTACATCAGCCGGGTCGCCAGCGTTGAGCGCGCGGCGTTCGAGCCGAGGTTGCATGCGTTGGTGGCCGGCCTGCCGGCACAGCTCAAGGGGGTGTATTCCAAGCCGGTGTTCGACGAAGTGCCTCGCACCGCACTGCCGCTGAAGAACCTGCATTACCACACCTACGACAAAAAGCTGCGTCACCGTATCGACGAAGTCAAAAGCACCACCACCGGGCGCTTGCAGATGATCATGGAGCTGGTCAGCGTGATCGGCGAAATCACCATTGCCGTGCTGACCGCGCCCTTCCCGACACTGAGCCTGGCCTTGGGCGGCTTGCTGGTGTTCAAGGATTCGATGCTCGCCCTGCATGCCTACAGCCGCAACGACACCGCCGCCGCGCTGGGACACTATCTGGGTGCGCTGCTCAATGCCGGCGGGACGTTGTTGACCGACCTGCGGCCCCTGCTGTTCGCCCCCGTCAAGCTCGCCCGTCCGCCGTTGCGCCATATTGCCCGGGTGACCAAGGACCAACAGGCCATGAGCTTGATCAAGCAACTGCAACCGCAACCCCCCTTGCCCCAGGGCATGCAGCCCGTGCTGTTTGCCGGCGACAGCCTGTGGGCCTCGCACACCCCGGACAGCCTGGGGCGATTCCTGTTGTTTCGCTACGACAACGCCAGCGGGCAATTGCGCTCCACCGGCAAGCTGGTGAACCAGACGGTGGACGGCCAGTGGCAGCGCTCCGGTGTCATCGGTGGCATGCCTGGCCCTGAAAGACTCGGGCAGCCCTATGAGTTGTCGGAAAAGTTTCGCCGGGACGTAGCGGCCGTCATCGCCCCCGAGGACAGGTCGGCGCTGTTCCTGCAGATCGCCTACCTGGATCGAGACCTCAATACCCACAGCATCTGGATCTCGCGTCGGCAACTCGCCCCGGCACTCAAACAGCACCTGGACAATGTCAGGGCCCTGACGGATGACGCCGACGCGTTTTTTGCACGGTTGCCCGCCGTGGTTCCCCGGGCCGAAACCCTGAACCCGGCGCCAGACATCGCCCTGCGTGATTTGCTCAAGCTGCTGATCGATGACGCGCACCACCTGGTAGTGGGCGAGGCACCGTTTTCCACCGCAGCTAAACAGGTGCTGATCGAAAACATGCAATACCTGCGCGAACTGAACGTGATGGTTCTCTATATCGAGCCGCTGTGGCGCGACATTCATCACCTGAAAACCCACTCACGGTTTTCCAGTGGCTTCTCCAAACGGGCCGAGGGCCAGCTCAAATCCATCGACAAGGAAAATTACCGCGACCCCGAAGGGTTGTACGGCCACTGGATGCTGGTAAAGACCGCGCAACAGCACGGGATTGAGGTCAGGCCGTTGAACGCCTCAAGCTCCTACGACCTGGAAAACACCCTGTGCCTGTTTGATTCACGCCCGGCACCGATTCGCGCCAACCGGCTGACCAACTTTTACTCCCACACCCTCATCAACGATGACCAGGCGAAAAAACCGGGCGAGCGCTGGATAGCGTTGGTTGATCAAAAACGCATGAGTACCTATCGCGGCACGCCGGGCCTGGCCGACCTGCAAAAGAGCATTGCCCTGCGGGTCGACGACGCCTTCGACCAACCCACCCGAGTCATCGCGGATGTGGCCGGCGGCATTCCCGGCGATGCCCTGGCCAAGGGCGACCTGAAGCTGTCGTTGCACACGGCACGCCAACCGGCGCCGCACCCGGGGCCCTCGGCGGAGCGCTCACACGCGCTACGGCCAACGCGCCCTCTGCCTGTTGAGGCGCCGCGCCACTTCAGCACCTTTGACCTGCCCCATGAACACCTGGGCCTGATCAGCGAGGAAATCACCTTGCCGATAGGCACGCGTGAAGCGCTCTTCGCCACCGCCTACAGGGAGACCGCCAGCAGCCGTCGCGCGGCGCAAACCACGTTCGACCAGACCCGCAAAAAACTTCAGGATCAGGCCCAGGCGTTTTTTACCGAACACACACCGCCTGCTCGAGGAGCACTGCCTGCGGTCGACCCGGCCCTGGATGAGGCGAAATTTATCGATCAACTGCTGGACACCGCCGATGGCCTGGTAGTCGGCGAAGCCCACGCCGGTACGTCGAGCAAAGGCTTCCTCAGCCGGCACATGGAATACCTGAAGGGCCCGCGAGAAGTAAAAACCCTGTACATGGAGCAACTCACCACCGAGCTGCATCAAGCCGACCTGGATATCGTCCACAGCCTGGGCTTTATGCCAGATGAACTGTGGAGCTACCTCAACGCATTGGACAAAGGCCATGGCGTACCGGCCGACAGCCCCTACGGTTTTGTCAGCTTGGTGCAGGTGGCGATGAAGCATAACGTGCGGATCCGCGCACTCGACTGTGTCGCCAGCTTGCGGGTGGACGGCATGCCCGCCTCCAGGACATCAATGTTCAACTACTTTGCAACCCAGGTGATCCGCGCTGATCAGCTTCAACAGGGGCCACACAAGTGGGTCGCGCTGGTGGGCGAAACGCACGCCAATACCCATCGCGGCGTGCCGGGCATTGCCGAGCTCAACAACGGCATCAGTCTGCTGCTGGACGATGTGCCTCCCGGCTCGGCCAGCGGCTTTGTGCGTGAGCCCGCCAGCGTCCAGGCGCTGCCGCGCGAGCAGCAATGGCCACTGGTGCGCTACGACTTCAAGAAAAACGTCGAAGTCGCCGGTGCGCCATTGCCGCTACCTGCCACGCCCGCACCCCCCCTCAGCCTCGAACAACGCCTGCGGCGCAAAGGCGACTACCTGCTTCAGCGCACCCTGGACGACGGGTTGGAGATGGTCCATAAAAACCGCGACGACGTACTGGTCCACACCGCGTTGCAGCAGGATGCCAGGGGGCACTTCGTCAATCGCTGGAACCTGGATGACCGCCGTTTCAGCAGCAGGGAAGCGTTGATCGACATCATCACCACCAGCAAAAGAATGCGCCAAGTCCACTGATCCTCGCACCGCCCTCTGCATGAGGGCGGTGCGACCGCTCGTCGCTCACGTTCCATAAATCCTGCCCTCACGAAAAAACCGTTTCAGCTCTCGCCAGGGCTGCCGATACCTCCTGACTACCCATCGGCTGGTCGCTACTTCCAGCAACCGGATGTACCCGCAAATCTGTTCCTGGAGGAATGCGATGAATAGTTGGTTCGGCAACATCAGCGTCAATATGAAACTGGGCCTGGGCTTCGGCCTGGTACTGGTCCTCACCTCGATCCTCGCGCTCACCGGCTGGACCAGCCTGGGCGGCCTGATCGACCGCAGCAACTGGATGAGCGACATCACCCAGCTCAACGCTTCGCTGACCAAACTGCGCATCGTGCGCCTGCAATACATGTTGGCCAACGGCGACGAAGCCGTGGCGCAAAACGTGCAGACCAACCTCGACGGTTTTGTCGCCCAGCAACAGAAGCTGCTGGACAGCTTCAAGAGCCCGGACAACCTCAAGCTGCTCAATGAGCAAAAAGCGATCATCACCGCTTACCAGCAGTCCTTGAACAAAATGCGCGAGGCCTACCGCAACGGTAACGCCGCGCGCCAGGTCATGGGCGACAAGGCTGACATCGCCAATGCGCAGATCAGTGCCCTGGACGCCAGCGTGCGCCAGATGCCCGAGAGCACCGAGCGCTTTGCCCAGTTCGAGGCCGTGACCAGCGCCAAGGAACAGTTCCAGTTGGCCCGCTACGAAGTGCGCGGCTACACCGGTAACGTCAACGCCGAGACTGAAGCCCGCGCCGCCGCGCAGATCGAGAAAGCCATCGACGGTCTGAAAGGCCTGCACGCAGCGTTTGGCGCCAGCCAACAGCCTGCACTGACGGCCCTGGAAACCGCCCTCGGTGCTTATCGCAGCGCGGTGCAGAACTACAAGGCGGCCAACGCCAACATCGTCTCGGCCCGGGCAGAAATGACCACCCAGGGCACCGACATTGTCACCATCAGCGACAAGCTGTACGACATCCAGTTGCAACGTCGTGACGCGGAAAGCGCCCAGGCCCGCAGCCTGCAACTGATCAGCACATTGCTGGCCTTGCTGGTGGGCATCGTGGCTGCGGTGATCATCACCCGCCAGATCACCCGCCCACTGCGCGAGACCCTCGCCGTGGTGGAGCGCATCGCTTCCGGCGACCTGAGCCACGACATCCAGGTGACCCGCCGCGACGAACTCGGCGTGTTGCAGCAAGGCATCCAGCGCATGGGCACCACCCTGCGTGAACTGATCAGCGGCATCCGCGACGGCGTGACCCAGATCGCCAGCGCCGCCGAAGAGCTGTCGGCCGTGACCGAACAGACCAGTGCCGGGGTCAACAGCCAGAAGATCGAGACCGATCAAGTGGCCACCGCCATGCACGAGATGACCGCCACCGTGCAGGAAGTCGCACGCAACGCCGAACAAGCGTCCCAGGCTGCCTCGGCCGCCGACGGTGAAGCCCGTGCCGGTGACAAGGTGGTGGCCGAAGCCATCGCCCAGATCGAGCGCCTGGCAGCTGAAGTGGCACGTTCCACCGACGCCATGACGCACCTGCAACAAGAGAGCAACAAGATCGGCAGCGTGATGGACGTGATCAAGGCCGTGGCCGAGCAGACCAACCTGCTGGCGCTCAACGCCGCCATCGAAGCAGCGCGTGCCGGTGAAGCCGGTCGCGGTTTTGCGGTGGTCGCCGATGAGGTGCGCGGCCTGGCCCAGCGCACCCAGAAATCCACCGAAGAAATCGAAGGCCTGGTGGCCGGTTTGCAGAACGGCACCCAGCAAGTGGCCGCCGTGATGAACAACAGCCGCAGCCTCACCGACAGCAGCGTCGAACTGACGCGCAAGGCCGGTGTGTCACTGGAAAACATCACCCGTACGGTGTCGAATATCCAGTCGATGAACCAGCAGATCGCCGCAGCCGCCGAGCAGCAGAGTGCCGTGGCGGAAGAGATCAGCCGCAGTATCGTGAATGTGCGGGACGTGTCGGAGCAGACTGCAGCGGCCAGTGACGAGACGGCCAAGTCGAGTGTGGAACTGGCGCGTTTGGGCGGGCAGTTGCAGCAGATGGTCAGCCATTTCCGGGTGTAAATCCCAGGTACAAAAAAGCCGCCCCGGTCGAAACCGGGGCGGCCCACTTCTCAGACCTTAACGGTCATCAAAGCTGTCCCGCAGGAATTTCCACACGTGATAAACACGCAGGGAGTTCACTACGAGGTCCCACGTACGTCGTGCAAACTTGGACATACTCGGCCCTCCATCAGTTGGGCCTACCTCCAGCGCACTTACCGGAACACGTGAGCCTTCGGACGCAGGTCAATGCTTCCAGTGAGGCGGCCGGGCTTTGGTTCCTCCCGCATGAATCCGGCACGGATTACTAGCCCGTGGCGTTCGGTCCATAAATTCGCGCGCGTACCCAGCCCACCTACAAACGACATACACAGAACGGGGGCGATACTAACCAACATCCCGCTCAAAGGTGTGACCTGGGAGAACTAATCCACCGGTAACGCTCCAAGAATTTATTGCCAGTTTTTGCAGTCGTCCTTAAATAGCGTAGATCTCAAAGAACTGAAAACACCGAGTGACACCAGGCCTTGCGTGATGCCTGAACCGACAGTAGTATCCGGTCAGCAGGTCAATGCTTCCGGTGAGGCGCAACCCCAGCCGCGAACTGGGATTGCAATAAAAAACCGCCCTACTAAGGCGGTTTTTTATTGCCTGCGATTTATGCGCGCAGCCTCAGCTGCTGACTTCTTCAACAAACACCAACCGGTTCCCAGACGGGTCGCTGATGCTCATCTCGCGGCTGCCCCACGGCGTGTCTTCAATACCGGGCTTGGCGTTGCGGTAATTCCTGGCCAGCAATTGTTGCTGGTACGCTTCCAACCCTTGAGCCTGAATCCGCACCGCCGCACCTGGCGTGCAATCGCCATGGTGCTCGGACAAGTGCAGCACGCAGTCCCCCAGCGACACCTGCAGGTACAGCGGAAAGTTGTCTTCAAACCGGTGCTGCCAATCGACCTTGAACCCCAGGAAGTCGACGTAGAACTCCAACGTTTTGGCCTCGTCGAAACTGCGCAAGATGGGGGTGACTTTTCCTAAGTGCATGGCGATTGCTCCGTGTTTGAGAGCGGCCACTATACGGCCGCAAATCCCTTTCGCAAATCCCCACTGCGCGCCAGGAATCGTCCGGGACGCTGCCCGTTGGCCTGCCCGTCGCTGTAGCTGAGCACGCCGTTGACCCACACACCGTCAATCCCTTCCGCCGCGCGTTGCGGCTCCTTGAAGTCCGCCACATCCCGCACCCGCAACGGATCAAACAGCACCAGATCGGCCCAGTGTCCTTCACGGATTTCACCGCGCCCGGCCAGGCCAAAGCGCGCCGCCGACAGTCCGGTCATCTTGTGCACGGCGGTGTGCAGCGGGAACAAGCCAAGGTCCCGGCTGAAGTGCCCTAGTACCCGGGGAAACGCGCCCCACAGACGTGGATGAGGAAACGGATCTTCCGGCAAACCATCCGAGCCAATCATCGACAGCGGATGCGCCAGGATGCGCTGCACGTCGGTCTCGTCCATCCCGTAATACACCGCCCCGGCGGGTTGCAGGCGGCGTGCGGCGTCCATCAGCGGCACCGCCCACTCGGCGGCGATATCCTGCAGATCCCGCCCGCCCATTTCCGGATGCGGCGTAGACCAGGTGATGGTGATGCGAAACGCATCGGTGACTTGCTTGAGGTCCAGGGTCGAAGAGCTGGCCGCATACGGGTAGCAATCGCAGCCCACCGGGTGGGTCTTCGCCGCGTGTTCCAGCGAGGCCAACAACTGCGGACTGCGCCCCCAGTTACCGGCGCCCGCGCACTTGAGGTGGGAAATGATCACCGGCGCCTTGGCATGCCGGCCGATCAGAAAAGCCTCGTCCATCGCCTCCAGCACCGGTTCGAATTCGCTGCGCAAATGGGTGGTGTACACCGCGCCATACGCCGTCAGTTCTTCACTCAACTGCAGCACTTCATCGGTCTCGGCGTTGAAGGCGCTGGCGTATGCAAGCCCGGTGGATAAACCCAGGGCACCGTCCGCCAGACTCTCCTGCAACTGCACGCGCATCGCGGTGATTTCACCCGGCGTGGCGGTACGGTGCAGGTCGTCCATATGGTTGCTGCGCAGCGCGGTGTGGCCGATCAGGGCCGCCACATTGACGGCCGGGTGGGCGTTTTCCACCGCCGCGCGGTAATCGCTGAACCGTGGGTAGGCAAAGGCCTCGGCGGTGCCCAGCAGGTTCATCGGGTCCGGCGGATCAGCCTGCAAGCTCACGGGCGAGGCGCTGATGCCGCAGTTGCCGACAATCACCGTGGTCACGCCTTGGCTCAGCTTGGGCAGCATCTGCGGGTGACGGATCACCACCGTGTCGTCGTGGGTGTGCACGTCGATAAACCCCGGCGCCAACACGCGCCCGGCAGCGTCGATTTCATGCTCGGCGCTGTCCCGGGACAGGTCGCCGATCTTCTCGATACGCCCCTCGTGCACTGCCACATCGGCGACATAGCCGGGGGTGTTGCTGCCATCAATGATCAGCGCCTGGCGGATCAGCGTGTGGTACTTCATCTCAATCTCCAAGCGGCAGGCTGTCAGGGCCACCGCGATAATCGTCCAGGGCCAGCTTGATCCGTCGCAGGCGTTCCTGGTTGTCGTCCGGCATGGCCAAGGCCAGCTCGGTAGCGAGCACATCGATGGCCAACAGCATTCCGTAGCGCGCCGCCGTTGGCTTGTAGATAAAACTGGTTTCGGCCGGTTGCAGCGGCAGCAGCACGTCGGCCAACTGCGCCAGCGGTGAATCCGGCAGGGTGATGGCGATGATTTTTGCGCCGTAGTTGCGTGCCAGCGCCACCACGCCCAATACCTCCGGGGTGATGCCGGTCAGCGAGCAGACGATCAGCGCATGCTCCGGGCCCAGGGTGGCGGCGGTCACGCGCATCATCACCGGGTCGTGGCAGGCGTTGATCGCGTAGCCCAGGCGCACCAGGCGCACTTGCAACTCGTCGCTGCACAGGCTCGACGGCCCGCCCATGCCGAACGCGTGGATCATCCGCGCATTGCCCAGCAGGCTCACGGCGTCGACAAAACTGCGCTGGTTGAAACCGGACAGGTGCCGGCGCAACGTCGCCTCGATATCGCTGAGAATCTGCCGGTGGAACGCCGACTGCTCCGGCAGGCCCGCCGGGTCGAGGAAACGGCTGCCGACACCGCTGGCCTGGGCCAGCTGCAGGCGCAGGTCACGCAGGTCGCGGCAGCCGACGCTGCGGGCAAAACGCGACAAGGTGGCGGTGCTGACCTCGGCCCGTTGGGACAATTCTTCCAGGCTGGCGGACGCTGCAAAGCCGACATCATCGAGCATCAGCCTGGCGATACGCCCTTCGCCGGCGCTGAAGGAATCCTGGCGGGCGCGGATCTGGTAGAGGATGTCCATCGGTTCGGCTCCGGGTTACAAGATGCAGGACAAACCATAAGTCAGACCGAAGGCGACCACCGAAATCAGGGTCTCCAGCACGGTCCAGGTCTTGAAGGTCTGGATCACCGTCATATTGAAGTATTCCTTGATCAGCCAGAAGCCGCCGTCGTTTACGTGGGAAAAGATTACCGAACCCGCGCCGGTGGCCAGCACCAGCAATTCCGGGTGTGGATAACCCAGGCCCATCGCAACCGGTGCGACCACCCCCGAGGCGGTGGTCATGGCCACGGTGGCCGAGCCGGTGGCGATGCGCATCAGCGCAGCGAACAGCCAGCCCATCACCAAAGGCGACAGGTTGAAGGCGTGGGCCAGGCCGAGGATTTCATTGGTGACCCCGGCGTCCACCAGAATCCGGTTCAAACCACCGCCCGCGCCCACCAGCAAGGTGATGCTGGCGGTCGGTGCCAGGCATTCGTTGGTGAACTTGAGGATCGATTCGCGGTTGAAACCCTGGGCCAGGCCCAGCGTCCAGAAGCTCACGAGGGTCGCCACCAGCAGCGCAATCACCGAGTTACCGATAAACAACAGGAACTGGTTAAAGGCGGTGCCCGGTGTGGAAATCAGGTTGGCCCAGCCGCCGATCATCATCAGCACCACCGGTAACAGGATGGTGCCCATGGTCAGGGTGAAACTCGGCAGGCGGGTGCGCGGCGCGCGGTCGATGAACTGGCGTTCCAGCGGGTTTTCCGCCGGCAGGTGAATGTGCGGCACGATAAATTTGGCGTACAGCGGGCCGGCAATGATCGCGGTGGGTATGCCGATCAAAATTGCATACAGCACCGTCTGCCCGACCGAGGCGTTATAGGCCAGCACCGCCATCATCGCCGCCGGATGCGGCGGCACCAGCGCATGCACCACCGACAAGCCGGCCACCATCGGCAGGCCGACCATCAGGATCGACACGCCCACCCGCCGCGCCACGGTAAACGCGATCGGCACCAGCAACACAAAACCGACCTCGAAAAACAGCGGCAGCCCCACCAGGAACGCGATACACACCATTGCCCAGTGCGCGTTACGCTCGCCGAACCGGTTGATCAGCGTGCGCGCCACCTGCTCGGCGCCACCGGACTCGGCCATCATCTTGCCGAGCATGGTGCCCAGCGCGACCACCAGCGCAATATGCCCCAGCGTCTTGCCGACGCCGGCCTCGTAGGAGCCCATGATCGTGTCCGCCGGCATCCCGGCCAACAGCGCCAGGCCGATAGACACCAGGGTGATGACGATAAACGGGTTGAGCCGGTAACGCGCGATCAATACGATCAATGCAATGATGGCGATGGCGGCGTAGATCAACAGCCAATACCCCGGTGATGCGGCCATGCGGTACTCCTCGGAAAGGGTCACGTCGAATAGGTTGTGAAAGTCATAAATCATTACCGAGGTGCATTTTCAATTTTTATGAAAGTAATTTTCGCCCACAGACAAGCCCTGTCGCGCAGGGATATGCCCAGGGTCAGTGGATGAAAATTCGGGGGGCGTTTTTACATGAAGATCGCCGGGGCTGGAAACTCAACTGCGCAGGCCGAGTCTTAGACTGCACACCGACTCATGACCAGGAAAACCCAGAATGAATCGTAACCCCCTGCTTGTTCCTTTCGCCGCCGGCGCACTGTTGCTGGCCTTGTGCGGCACGGCCTCGGCCGATGAGAACCCGGCACTGAAAAAATGCATGGACGGCGCCAACACCACCGCCGACATGGTCGATTGCAACGCCAAGGAAACCAAGGTGCAGGACGCGCGCCTGAATACCGCCTACAAAACCGCGATGACGGCGATGGAAGGCAACCGCAAGCAGCAATTGCAGGACGTACAGCGCCAGTGGATCAAGTTTCGCGATGCCAATTGCGGCTTCATCGGCTCGGCCACCGGCGGCACCATTGATCAGGTCAACGGCTCCGGCTGCGTGCTGGACATGACCCAGACCCGCGCCCAGGAATTGGAAAACCTGGTCGGACCATGATCGTTCCCACGCTCTGCGTGGGAATGCATCCTGTGACGCTCCGCGTCACGATTTTAAGAGCGGACGCGGAGCGTCCAAAGCGGCGTTCCCACGCAGAGCGTGGGAACGATCATCGCACTTCAACAACGGTCAGTCGTGCTGCACCCGTGCACGCTTGAGCAGTTTGCGGCAGCGCTCGGACAGGTGCAGCACCCGCAAATGCTTGCCGGCCTTGGTGTAGCGCTCGCGCAGGGTCATCAACGCAGCAATCGCTGAATAGTCGACGAAGCTCAAGTGACGGCAATCCAGCGTCACCTGGGCCGGGTCGTTGGCCGGATCGAAGCGATTCAAAAACGGCGTGGTCGAGGCAAAAAACAGCGTGCCGTGCACCCGATAGAGTTTGCTGCCGTCCGCTTCCATATGTTCATCCGCGTACAGCTCGCGCGCTTGCTGCCAGGCGAAGTTCAGCGCCGCAATCACAATCCCGCACAGCACCGCCGTCGCCAGGTCGGTGAACACGGTAATCACCGTCACCGCCATGATCACCAGCACGTCGTTGAGCGGCACCTTGTTGATCACCCGCAACGAAGCCCAGGCAAACGTCTGCTGGGACACCACAAACATCACCCCCACCAGCGCCGCCAGCGGAATGCGCTCGATCAGCGGTGACAGAAACAGAATGAACAGCAGGATCATCACCCCGGCAAATACCCCGGAGAAGCGCCCGCGCCCGCCGGAACTGAGGTTGATCACGGTTTGTCCGATCATCGCGCAACCGCCCATGCCGCCGAACAGGCCCGAGACCATGTTGGCGGCACCCAAGGCCACGCTTTCGCGGTCCGGGTAGCCGCGGGTTTCGGTGATTTCGTCGGTGAGGTTGAGGGTCAGCAGGGTTTCCAGCAGGCCGACCATGGCCATCAGGATCGCGTAGGGCGCGATGATGTGCAGGGTTTCGAGGGTCCAGGGAATCTGTGGCAGCGCGAAGGTCGGCAGGCCGCCGGCGATGTGGGCCATGTCGCCCAGGGTGCGGGTCGGCAGGCCGAGCAGGTACACCGCCAGGCCAACGCCGAGGATCGCCACCAGGGCTGGCGGTACGGCGCGGGTCAGGCGCGGCAGCAGGTAGACGATGGCCATGGTTGCCGCGACCAGGCCGGTCATTACGTACAGCGGCGTGCCGCTGAGCCAGGTGTCACCGCTCTTGAAATGCTCCAGCTGCGCCAGGGCAATGATGATCGCCAGGCCGTTGACGAACCCGAGCATCACCGGGTGCGGCACCATGCGCACCAGCTTGCCCAGGCGCAACAGGCCGAAGGCGACCATGATCAACCCGCCCAGCAACACCGTGGCCAGCAGGTACTGCACGCCGTGCTGCACCACCAGCGCGACGATCACCACCGCCATCGAGCCGGCGGCCCCGGAGACCATGCCAGGCCGGCCGCCGAACAGCGCGGTAAGGGTGCAGATGATGAATGCGCCGTAGAGGCCCATCAGCGGGTTGAGATGAGCCACCAGGGCAAAGGCGATGCATTCGGGCAGCAAGGCAAAAGACGTGGTGAGTCCGGCCAGGGCGTCGGCGCGCAGACGGGTGAGGTTCATTGAAGTACCGGGGAGTTGCGAGGGATAAGGCTGGGGATGGTACGGAATTGGGCGGGGTGGGGCTAGTGTTGGGTAAGACCGTTGGACCGAGTCGCCCCTTTCGCGAGCAAGCCCGCTCCCACATTTGACCGCATTCCAAAGTTGGAACTCGGTTAAGTGTGGGAGCGGGCTTGCTCGCGAAGAGCTCGCCTCGGTCTCAAGCGAACATCACACCATCTCGTTGCGAATCCACTCGACTACAGAAGTCCGCTTCGGCGCCCATCCCAGCAATTCCCGCGCATGCTTGCCGCGCACCCGGCTGTTGGAGCCCAGGCCATAGTTGGCCATTTCATAACCCCACTCGGCCTCGGCATCCGCCAATGGCCAATCCTGTGGTTTACCCAGCTTCAGCGCTTCGGCAATCGCGGTGGTCATGTCGACAAACGCCGCTTCGCCACTCTCCACAAAGTAGAAAGTGCCCGGCACATTCTTTTCCAGCGCCAGCAGGTACAACGCAACCACGTCTTCAATGTGCACGTTGGACCAGATGTTCTGCCCGGTGCCCACATGCCGCACTACACCGCTTTTGCGTGCCTGCTTGAGCAAGCGTGGCAACTGCACGCTGTCGCGCTTGACGCCCAGGCTGTGACCGTAGATCAGGGTGTTGCAGATCACTGCCGAGTTCACGCCATCTTTGGCGGCAGCCAGGATCAGGTTGTCGATGGCCACGCGAGCAGCCTTGTCGACAGTCGGCGCCGGCAGGTTGTCTTCAAAGTAGATGACATCGCTGGACTTACCGCCCGACGCATCGCCAACGATGCTCGAACCGCTGGTGTGCAGGAAGGTTTTGTTGGAACCGCGCAGCGCGGCCAGCAAGGTTTCCACGGCGCCGCGATGGTCGCTGCTGGCGGCGTTGATCACCGCGTCAGCTTTCTTCGCCTGTTCGGTCAAGAGCGTGTTGTCATCCAGCGTGCCGATTACCGGCGTGATGCCCAGTGCAGTCATTTCCGCAGCCTGTTCGGTGCTGCGCACCAGGCCGGTGACGTTATGGCCGGCCTTGACCAGGCCAGTGGCGATGGAACCGCCGATAAAACCGGCAGCGCCGGTGATGAATACGTTCATGGAGGTGTCTCCCTGCGTGAGTAATTGATGGACTCAGTATTGCGGACCTATCCATTCCGAATAAGTCCGTATTGCCCAATTCAATCTTGCGCAGAGGTCACGAATCAGCTGGCGTAGCTGACCAGCTTGCCCTGGATAAAGTCCAGGAAGCACTGGATGCGCAAGGCCAATTGCGAGTTGCGGTAGTACACCGCATTGATCGGTTGACGATAGCCGCTGTTGAACTCGGCCAGCACCGGTATCAGGCGCCCGGTCTTGATGTCCTGGGCGGTCATGAAGTCCGATAAACAGGTGATGCCCTGCCCTTCCAGCGCCAGCTGGCGCAAGGTTTCACCGCTGGAAGCGGCGACACCGGGCTGGATTTGCCAGCGATCGCCGTGCACATGGCGCAACGGCCAGTGGTTGAGGGTTTCGGTCTGGGTGAAGCCGAGCAACGTGTGTTCGGCCAGTTCGGCAACGGTAGTGGGCGTGCCGTGCTGTTCCAGGTACGCCGTGCTGGCGAGGATATGCAGCGGGCTGCACCCCAGTGAGCGGGCGTGCAACGTCGAGTCGGCCAGGGCACCGATACGAATCGCGATGTCGGTGCTCTGTTCCAGCAGGTCGATGATCAGGTCGTTACTGTTCAGTTCCAGCTGGATATCCGGGTACAGGCCACGAAACTCGGCGATGTACGGCACGATCGCATGCAGCATGAACGGCGACGCCGCGTTGATCCGCAGGCGCCCCGACGGGGTTTGCTGGCGCGACGACAGGCGTTCTTCCAGGTCGTCCATCTGCTCGAGGATCACCTTGGCCCGCTCGAAGAAATACTTGCCCTCTTCGGTCAGGTCCATGCGCCGGGTGGTGCGATTGATCAGGGTGGTGTCGAGCTTGGCTTCCAGGCGCGACAAAGTGCGGCTGACCGCCGACGGCGTCTGCCCGACCTGCTCGGCTGCGGCGGAAATCGACCCGCATTCAATCACGCAGACGAAGATCTGTAGCTCATCGGATCGGGCTTTCAACGTGAATCCTCTTTATAGCGGCTGCACGGATACTAGCCGCATTACAGACTCAGGTTAAACACCTGTGCCAGATGCTGTTCATAACGCGCCACGTCGGCTTCGATGGCCGGGCGTTTCATCACGTCCACACAGAGGAAGGTCGGCAGGCCGGTCATGCCGAGGAACTCGTTGGCCTTGTGGAACGGGAAATACACCGCGTCCACGCCCTTGGCTTCGAAGAAGTCGGTGGGGTCGTCGAACGCTTGCTGAGGAGCGTTCCAGGTCAGGGACAGCATGTATTGCTTGCCCTGGATCAGGCCACCGCTGCCGTATTTCTGCGACGAGTCGGAGCGGGTGCGGCCGTCGCTGGCGTACAGGCTGCCGTGGCCTTCGGTGAAGACTTCATCAATGTACTTCTTGACGATCCACGGAGCGCCCATCCACCAGCCGGGCATCTGGTAGATGATCACGTCGGCCCAGAGGAATTTGGCGACTTCTTCGGCCACGTCGTAGCCGGCGTCGATGTGGGTTTCCTTGACGTCGATGCCGCCACGGTCCAGTACCGCCAGGGCGGCTTCATGCAGGGTGCTGTTGTAGCGACCGTCGGAATGGGCGAATTTCTTACCGCCGTTGAGCAGGAGTACTTTTTTCATAGGGGGTGCCTAAAGATTAAAAATGTCTGAAGGCAGGGTAACGGGGTCAGTCCGTTGGAATAAGCGTCCCGGCGGCAAAATACATTTGACCAAGGCGCACGAATCAGCGGCATATTGTTAACCACTGATCAGCAGATGACCTCCCAGCGCGGCCATGCCGATAAAGAACACCCGCTTGAACAGCACGGCACTGATGCGCTGGCGCAGGGCCTGGCCCAGCCACATCCCGAGCAGCGCGGGAACCAGCGCCAACAACGAGGCGTTCAATTCACCGCCGCCCAGGCTGCCACGCCAGAACAGCCCGGCTGCCAGCGCCAGCGTCGACACGGTGAACGACAGCCCCAACGCCTGTACCAGCTGATCGCGGTTCAAGCCCAACGCTTGCAGATACGGCACCGCCGGTATCACAAACACCCCGGTGGCCGAGGTGATCACCCCGGTCAGCACGCCGCACAGCGGGCCCAGCCAACGCTCGGTGGCCGGACTTACCTTGAACGTCGGCAGCAACAGCCCGCTCAAGGCATACACCAGCAGCGCGCCGCCCAACGCGCGCACCACCCAATGCCCGCCATCCATGCCCAGCCACACCGAGCCCAGCCCGGTGCCGAGGAAAATCAGCAGGAGCATCGGCCACAGGCGTTTGATCAACGCGCTCAGGTGACCGCCGAAGGCCAGTTGCCAGAGGTTGGTGACGGTGGACGGGATGATCAGCAACGCCGCAGCCTGCGCCGGCAACATAGCCAGGCCGAGCATGCCCATGGCGACGGTGGGCAGGCCCAGGCCGATGACGCCCTTGACCGTACCGGCCAGCAGGAAGGTGCCGATCACCAGCCATGTCAGGGCCGGGCCGAGGTTTTGGTAGAACGCGAGTAAGGTATTCATGGGTCGATTTTGCAGGTTTGGGTGATGTCTGAAAATTCGCCATATACTGAGGCAGCCTCTTGTTTTGCATGAGGCAGATGACCTCATCGCAGGCAAGCCAGCTCCCACATTTTGAAAGGGTTCACAGATCTAAATGTGGGAGCGGGCTTGCTCGCGAAGAGGCCCGTACAGACACTGAGATCCCCAGCCCATGCACTTTGACCTGATCGACCTGCGCCTGTACCTGCACATCCTCGACACCGGCAATATCACCGCCGGCGCCAGCCGCAGCCATTTGTCCCTGGCGGCGGCGAGTGCACGGATCCGGGCGATGGAAGCCTCCCTGGGCATCGAGTTTCTTGAACGTGGCCGCCGTGGCGTCACCCCGACTGCTGCGGGTAAAGCCCTCGCCCGTCACGCCCGCCTGCTGTTGCAGCAAGCCGATCACCTGCAGCAAGACCTCGCGGAATACGCCAACGGCGTCAAGGGCCAAGTGCGCCTGCTGTGCAACACCACCGCCCTGAGCGAGTACCTGCCGGAACTGTTGGCGGACTTTCTGCACGAGCACCCCAACCTCGACATCGACCTGCAGGAACTGCCAAGCCTGCGCATCACCCACGCCTTGCGCCAGGGCGCGGCAGACCTGGGGCTTATTTCCGACGCAGTAGATACCCACGGCCTGCAAACCCTGCCCTTTCGCGACGACCCGCTGGTGCTGATCATGCCGCTGGAACATCCGCTGGCCGGGCGCACCGTGAGTTTTATCGACAGCCTGCAGCACGACTACGTGGGCCTGGCCGCCGACAGCGCGCTGGCGGTGTACCTGGAGGAACAGGCATTGCACGCAGGCTTTCGCTTGCAGACACGCATCCGCGCAGATGGGTTTGACGGGCTGATTCGCATGGTCGCCCGGGGCGCCGGGCTGGGGATCGTGCCCCTGGCCGCGCTGGAGCGCTGGCCGTTGGAGCGGCGCTTCAAGGCCCAAACCCTGAGCGAGGATTGGGCCTGTCGCAAACTGCTGTTATGCGCCCGCGAGTTCGAGCAATTGCCTGGTTATGCCAAAGCCTTGTTCGATGCCTTGGCCGCGCCCTTGCGGAAAAATACGTAGTACACCGCCGACAGAATCAGCAGGAACGGCACCCCGAACACCAGCGTCATCTTGAACGCATCGGTGAAAAACGTGGTGATCATCACCTCGCCCATCAGCACCAGGCCCAGCAGTGTGCTGTAGGGAAACAGCGCCAGCTGGAACGACAGCTTCGCCCCGCCGTGACGCTTGCGGTAGCGACGGAAAAACAGGTGCGTGAGGAAGATCATGAACCAGGTGAAGATCGCGCCAAACATCGAGATCGCCATCATCAGGGTGAACGAGCTTTCCGGGTAAACCACGTTCAGCAGGGTCGCCAGGGCAATGCCCGAGCTGGACAGCAACAAGGCGTTCAACGGGATCCCGCTCTTGCTCAAGGCGCCCATGGACTTGGGCGCAAAACCGGCGCGGGACAGGCTGAACATCATGCGGGTGGTGATGTAGAGCTGGCTGTTCATCGCCGACAGCGCAGCGATCAGGATCACGAAGTTCATCACCCCGGTGGCGCCGGGAATGCCGATGGTCTGCATCACCGTGACGAACGGGCTCTGGGCGTGGCCGGCCTGGTTCCATGGCACGATGGCCAACATCAGCGCCAGGGTCAGCAGGTAGAACACCACCAGGCGCACGATGGTCGCGCGGAAGGCTTTTTTCACCGCCTGCTCCGGGTCGGCCGCTTCACCGGCGGCCACCGCGATCATTTCCACGCTCAGGTAACTGAAGATCGAGACGATCACCGCGATCCACATGCCGCTCAACCCGTTCGGGAAAAAGCCGCCGTGGGCCGTGTAGTTCTGCACACCGTAATCCGGGTTGCCGGAGCCGAACACCACGTACACCGCGAGGATGATGAAGCCAACGATGGCGCTGATCTTGATCGTGGAGAACCAGTACTCGAAGTTGCCGAAGGTCTTGACGCTGATGGCGTTGAGTACGATCAGCACGCTGGAAAACGAGACGATCCACACCCATTCCGGCACGTTGGCAAACCAGTACTTCATGTACATCGCCACCGCCGTGACCTCGGCGCCCACAGCCAGCACAATCGCCGCCCAGTACGCATAGCGCACCAGGAAACCGGCCAGCGGGCTGACGTAAAATTCGGCATACGCGCCGAAGGAGCCCGAGGTGGAATGCGCCACGGTCATCTCCGCCAGGCAGCCCATCAACAGCAAAGTGATCAGCGCACCGATGGCATAGCTCACCAGCACGCTGGGCCCGGCATAGCCGATGGCGTAGGCGCTGCCCATGAACAGCCCGGTGCCGATGGCGCCACCGATGGCGATCATGCTCATCTGGCCGGAAGTGAGCTGGCGCCTGAGGCCCAGTTCGCGATTGGTGATTTCGGCAAAGCCTTGGTTTGGCGTGGTCACGTGGCGTGCCCCTTTATTATTGTGATTGCACTGCTTTCTGGTTGAAACACTGTTCCCTGTGGGAGCGGGCTTGCTCGCGAATGCGGTGTGCCAGTCAATACATCAGAGACTGATAGACCGCATTCGCGAGCAAGCCCGCTCCCACATTTTTTGCTCTGCGTTTACTCAGGTGACGCTGTGGCGAACCTTGAACTGCGGCTGGTCCCAGGTTCTCTGATCGAGAATCTCACCCAGGATTTCCACCGCATCCCACACTTCAGCAAAGCTGGTGTACAGCGGGGTAAACCCGAAACGCATGATGCGCGGCTCGCGATAATCACCAATCACGCCGCGAGCGATCAAGGCCTGGATAACCGCGTAGCCTTCCGGGTGTTCGAAGCTGACGTGGCTACCCCGTCGGGCATGCTCACGCGGGGTGATCAGGGTCAGGTCGTGGGCGGCGCAACGGCTTTCCACCAACTCGATAAACAGGTCGGTCAACGCCAGGGATTTAGAGCGCAAGCTGGCCATATCGGTCTGGGCGAAAATATCCAGGCCACACTCCACCATCGCCAGCGAGGTAATCGGCTGGGTGCCGCACAGGTAGCGGGCGATGCCCTGGCTCGGGGCATAACGCGATTCCATGGCGAACTGTCGGGTATGCCCGAACCAGCCCGACAGCGGCTGCGTAACCACATCCACCAGCGCCGGGTTGACCCACACAAACGCCTGGGAGCCGGGCCCGCCATTGAGGTATTTGTAAGTGCAACCAATCGCATAATCGGCACCGGCCTGATGCAGGTCGATCGGCACCGCGCCCGCCGAATGCGCCAGATCCCAGATCGCCAGCGCGCCACATTCATGGCTCAAGGCAGTCTGGGCCTGCATGTCGTACATGTAGCCGGTCTTGTAGTTGACGTGGGTGAGCATCACCACGGCCGTGTCCTGGTCGATGGCTTTCGGCAGTTCGTCCGGGCTGTTGACCAGGCGCAGGGAGTAGCCCTGTTGCAGCAGTTCGGTGAGGCCTTCGGCGATGTACAGGTCGGTGGGGAAATTGCTCGCTTCGCTGACGATCACCTTGCGGCTTGGCGCGCGTTCGCGTTGCACGGTCAGCGCGGCGCTGAGCACTTTGAACAGGTTGATGGAGGTGGTATCGGTGATCACCACTTCACCGTCGCGGGCACCGATCAGCGGTGCCAGGCGATTGCCCAGGCGCTGGGACAGGTCGGCCCAGCCGGCACTGTTCCAGCTGCGAATCAGGCCATTGCCCCACTCCTCGGCGATCACCGCTTGCGCTCGTTCCAGTGCCGCTACCGGGCGCGCACCGAGGGAGTTGCCGTCGAGGTAGATGACCCCGGCCGGCAAGGCGAATTGGTTGCGCAATGGCGCCAGCGGATCCTGGGCGTCGAGGGTCAGGCAATGGGTGCGGGTGGTCATGGTCAGTCCTGTTGTTGTAGTAACAATGAGCCAAATAATGAACGAAGCTTTAGAGAATTTTCGTGCAAAGTGGTGGGCAACAGGCTAATTAAGCTGTAGGAAATTCGAATTTAACCCCCAAACACGCGGATTTATTCTAACCATGATTCTCGACGCCACCGACCTGCGCCTTCTGCATTTCCTGCAACAGGATGGCCGTATCAGTAACCAGGAACTGGCGGAGAAAGTCGCCCTGTCGCCGTCGGCCTGCCTGCGGCGTTTGCGCCTGCTGGAAAGCGAGGGAATCATCAGTGGTTATCGGGCGGTGTTGAACGCCGAGCAACTGGGGATCGAGCTGGAGGCCATCGTCCACCTGTCGTTACGCCAGGATGTGGAGGATTGGCACGAGACGTTTATCAAGAAGGTGCAAGGGTGGCCGGAGGTGGCCAGTGCGTATGTGATTACCGGGGCGAGCAATTATGTGCTGCGGGTGCAGGCGCGCAACCTCAAGCACTTTTCGGATTTCATTGTGAACCACCTGAACCGCACGGCGGGGGTGATGGATATTCGCTCGGAGATCGTGCTGCAGAAGATCAAGGATCGGGATGATCTGCTCGATCTGGTTGTTCGCAAGTAGGCCAAACGATACAGCGCCAATGTGGGAGCGGGCTTGCTCGCGAATGCGGAGTGTCAGTCACCGGAAATATTGACTGATCCACCGCATTCGCGAGCAAGCCCGCTCCCACATTTTTCTACCGCGTTCAGTCTTCGAGCGCGCGAACTCGCTGCATGCGCTTTTGTTCTACCGGCGCCGCCGCAGGTTGCAACTCGAAGTCAAAATCAATCTGCGCAAACTGCCCTTCCACACCAAATTCCTTCGCCAGGTTTGCGTCCTCGCTGAAGCGAATTTCGGCGATCAACTCATCCCGCGTCGCATAGGCAAAATCATCATGCAGGTACGGGTCATCCGACAGGTTGATCTGCGTGGTCAGGTGCCGATGGCCCGGCGCCGAGATGAAGAAGTGGATATGCGCCGGCCGCTGGCCATGGCGCCCCAACTGGTCCAGCAACTGCTGGGTCGGGCCGGTCGGCGGGCAGCCATACCCCGACGGCACGATGCTGCGAAAACGGTAGTTGCCCTGGGCATCGGTCTCGATTCGCCGACGCAGGTTGAACTCCGACTGCGTGCTGTCAAACCACGAATACGTACCACCGGTATTGGCCTGCCATACATCGACAATCGCCCCCGCCAACGGCTTGCCATTGGTGTCGCGCACCTGGCCCTGCATGAACAGCGGCACGCCCGGGTCCTGCCCGTCGTCCAGCCGCGCCTCGAACTTGGACAGCGGCGCACCGGCCACATACAGCGGGCCTTCGATGGTGCGCGGGGTGCCGCCGGATTTGCCGGCTTCCTCGTCTGCCGCGTCCATCAGCATGTCCAGGTAATGCTCCAGGCCCAACCCTGCCGCGAGCAAGCCGGCTTCCTGGTTCTTGCCCAGTTCGTTGAGGTAGTTGACCGCCTTCCAGAACTCTTCCGGAGTCACTTCCAGGTCTTCGATGATGTTCACCGTGTCCCGCAGGATCCGGTAGATCAGCGCCTTGGCCCGTGGGTTGCCGCCGTCGTTAAGGTTGCCGCTGGCTTCTTCGAGAAACTGTTGGGCGTGAGCAGTCTGGGAAAGTCGGATGGTCATGGTGCAATCCTCATCTTGTAATTATTAGGTGAAAAAACAGACTCAGCGATCATCCTCACGGATCGACGATGGATGCCGGCACAGGGCATTCACTTCGATGGCCATGTAAGGATAAAGCGGCAGTTGCATCAGCAGGTCATGCAGTTCCTGCACGCTGTCGACATCGAACACGCTGTAGTTGGCGTACAGCCCGGCGATGCGCCACAGGTGGCGCCATTTGCCTTGCTCCTGCAGCCGCTGGGAGAAGGCTTTTTCTTCAGCCTTGAGGCCGGCAGCGCGCTCGGGGTTCATGTCGACGGGCAGGTTCACGGTCATTTTTACGTGGAACAACATCGCAGGTGTCCTCTTGTTAGTTATCGCGACGGAAGAACGCCAGGCGCTCTTCATCGATGGCCAGGCCCAGGCCCGGAGCGGTGGAGACATGCAGGTGGAAATCGCGGTACACCAGCGGCTCGGCGAGGATGTCTTCGGTGAGCAGCAGCGGGCCGAACAGCTCGGTGTCCCACGCCAGTTTGTTCAAGGTGAGAAAGGCATGGGCCGAGGCCAGGGTGCCGATACCGCCTTCGAGCATGGTGCCGCCGTACAGGCCGATACCCGCCGCTTCGGCAATCGCAGCGGTGCGCAATACCGCACGCGGCCCGCCGTTTTTGGCGATCTTCAGGGCGAACACCGAGGCCGCGCCTTCGCGGGCCAGGTTGAAGGCATCTTCCACGCATTCGATGGACTCGTCGGCCATGATCGGCGCCGGGCTCGACAGGTTGAGCCGCACCATGCCACTACGGTTGTTGCGCGAGATCGGTTGTTCGATCAGGTCGATACCGTTGTCCCCCAGCACCTTGCAGGCGCGCAGGGCCACGGCTTCGTCCCAGGCCTGGTTGACGTCGACCCGCACACTGGCGCGGTCGCCCAGGGCTTTTTTGATCGCGATGACGTGGGCCAGGTCCTGGCTGACTTCACCGGCGCCGATCTTCAATTTGAAAATGCGGTGGCGGCGCAGGTCGAGCATCTTCTCGGCCTCGGCGATGTCTTTTTCGGTGTTGCCGCTGGCCAGGGTCCAGGCCACCGGCAAGGCGTCCCGCACGCGGCCGCCGAGCAATTCGCTGACCGGCAGGTTCAGGCGTTTGCCGAGGGCATCGAGCAAGGCGCTTTCGATACCCGACTTGGCAAAGGTGTTGCCCCGGATGCTGCGCTCCAGGCGCAACATGGCGGCATTGATGTTGCTCGCGTCCTGGCCGAGCAGCAGCGGCGCGAAGTGCCGGTCGATGTTGATCTTGATGCTGTCGGGGCTTTCATTGCCGTAGCTCAGGCCACCGATGGTGGTGGATTCACCAATGCCTTCGATACCGTCGGCGCAGCGCACGCGGATGATCACCAGGGTCTGGTTCTGCATCGTGTGCATCGCCAGTTTGTGCGGGCGGATGGTAGGGAGATCGACGATGATGGTCTCGATCGACTCGATGGCGCAAATCGGCATGGCAATACCCGTTGGGTTCTTTATAGATTTGGCCTGATTCTGTTCCGGATCTCTGCTGGCTTCCAATATAGAATGAGTCTCGAACAATACCCTTAAGGTATGAATGGAGTCTTTATGGAACTGCGCCATCTGCGTTACTTCCAGGTGCTGGGGGAAACCCTCAACTTCACCCGCGCCGCCGAACGCCTGCACATTGCCCAGCCGCCGTTGAGCCGGCAGATCCAGCAATTGGAGGACGAACTGGGTGTGGTGCTGCTGGAGCGTGGGCGCCCGTTGCGCCTGACCGAAGCCGGGCGGTTTTTCTATGAGCACGCCAATGTGCTGCTGGAGCAACTGGGCAAGGTGTGTGACAACACCCGGCGCATCGGCCTTGGGCAGAAAACCTGGCTGGGCATCGGTTTTGCGCCGTCGACGCTGTACGGCGTGCTGCCGGAGTTGATTCGCCGGCTGCGCAGCCACGATGGCCTGGAGCTGGAGTTGGGCCTGTCGGAGATGACCACGCTGCAACAGGTTGAAGCTCTCAAGGCCGGGCGGATTGACGTGGGCTTCGGGCGGATTCGCATCGACGACCCGGCCATTGTGCAGCGGGTGTTGGTGGAGGACCGGTTGGTGGCGGTGTTGCCCGCCGGGCATCCCCTGCTGGGCGCCCCGGCCACCCTGGCGCAATTGGCCGCTGAACCCTTCGTGCTGTATCCCGGCAACCCGCGGCCGAGCTACGCCGACCATGTGATCGCGCTGTTCGATGCCCATGGCTTGAGCCTGAAGGTTTCGCAGTGGACCAACGAATTGCAGACCGCCATTGGTCTGGTCGGCGCAGGCATGGGCGTGACCCTGGTACCCGCCTCGGTGCAGGTGCTGCACCGCGCAGACATTGGCTATACGCCGGTGGTGGAGGCCACCGCCACGTCGCCGATCATTCTCAGCCGGCGGATCAATGACCAGTCGCCGGGGCTCAGTCATTGCCTGCAACTGGTGGAAGAGTTGATTTAAAAGAACACCACACATCCAATGTGGGAGCGGGCTTGCTCGCGAATGCGCAGTGTCAGTCACCGAATGAGTTGGCTGATGCACCGCATTCGCGAGCAAGCCCGCTCCCACAGTTGATCCCCTTTGTTTTTGAGTAGGTGTTCATCCACGCATGCGCCGGGCGTCGTTGCGTTGCAGGGTCTGGCTGGGGGATTCGTCAAACAGCTTGCGGTATTCGGCCGAGAATCGCCCCAGATGAGTAAAGCCCCAGCCCAGGGCGATTTCGGAGATGGTGCGCGTGGAGCCATGTTCGAGGATTTGCTGGCGCACGGCACCCAGGCGGTATTTCTTCAGATAGGCCATGGGCGACAGGGCGAAGTATTTGCGGAAGGCATCGAACAGCTTGAAGCGCGACACGCCCGCCGCCGCCTCCAGATCCTCCAGGTGCACCGCTTCCCGGGCGTTGTCGTGGATGTACTGTCGGGCACGAATCAAATAGTGCGGCAGCTTCACCCCCAGCACGTCCCGCAGTTCTTCGGAATAGTTGTTCGGCTGGGCCAGGATCAGGCCCTTGATCAGCGAGCTTTCCAGGTCCCGGGTAAACGCCACCTGGTCATACAGCTCGCTGCTGCGCTCCAGTTCGGCGATGAAATACCGCGCCATGCGCCACCACGACGCGGAAGCGCCGTCCACCGCGTCCATCGCCGACTCGAAGCGCAGCGGCGCTTCAATCGGCCGCTGCAGCAGGCCTTCCAGGGATTCGCTCATCGCCGCGCGGGTGATCACCACCTGCAACTTGCGGCAGTCGCCGGAGATCTCCAGCACCTGATGTTCGTTGGGCGAGATGATCACGCCCTGGTCACGGTTGGAGCTGAGCCGCACGCCGTTCTTGCTCAGTTCCTGCTCGCCCACCAGCGGCAGGGTCAGGCTGTAGCTGCTGAAGTGCTCGGCGTCTTCGATGTCGATGGTGACGTCGGTGCCGTATTCGATAATCCCCAGCGTCGTGGCGCGGGACTTGAACACATTGGCGCTGTGGTGAAAGCGGATGCGCTCCGGCGTCGCGGTTTGCAGGCGGTGCGGCCCGCAAATGCCGGACATCCAGCTGCAGGCGCCTTCAAGGTCGAAGCGCTCGATACGTATATCGCGTGTATTGCTACTCATCACGGGGCACCCACGGCAATTGTGGCCGGCGCGCTCTGACGGCGCGTCCTGGTAGATCGACAGCAAGTTTTGCGCCACGCCAGCGGGATCGCCACTGGGTGGATAGCAACCGTCGACTAAGTGGATAACAAGCAGACTTTTCCGACAATCGCCTTGCAAGACAGTAGCGCATTCCGCCACCGCCCTGCACCGCCGTGGGTATTTCGTGCCCAACTAAGTGGCCCACCTTCCCCCATTAACCGGATAGCCCGGTGCCCCGCCGCAGCCTCTTAATGGCTTACCCGTCTAGCCATTATCAAAAAGGTGCCTCCCATGAGTGGTGCAAGAAGCGTCGAGCAGTGGAAAAGCTTTATCGAAGGCTGCCTGGACTTCCGTCCGGTGGATGAGGTGTTCCGCATCGCCCGGGACATGTTCACCGAGCCGGAGTTGTTCGAGCTGGAAATGGAGCTGATCTTCGAGAAGAACTGGATCTACGCCTGTCACGAGAGCGAACTGGCCAACAAGCACGACTTCGTGACGATGCGCGCCGGGCGCCAGCCGATGATCATCACCCGCGACGGCGAAGGCCAGCTCAACGCGCTGATCAACGCCTGCCAGCACCGGGGCACCACCCTGACCCGAGTCGGCAAGGGCAACCAGTCCACCTTCACCTGCCCGTTCCATGCCTGGTGCTACAAGAGCGATGGCCGGCTGGTGAAGGTCAAGGCGCCGGGGGAATACCCGGAAGGCTTCGACAAGGCCACTCGCGGCCTGAAAAAAGCGCGGATCGAGAGCTACAAGGGCTTCGTCTTCATCAGCCTCGACGTGAACGGCACCAACAGCCTGGAAGACTTCCTCGGCGACGCCAAAGTGTTCTTCGACATGATGGTCGCCCAATCGGCCACCGGTGAGCTGGAAGTGCTGCCGGGCAAGTCGGCCTACACCTACGACGGTAACTGGAAACTGCAAAACGAGAACGGCCTGGACGGTTATCACGTCAGCACCGTGCACTACAACTACGTGGCCACGGTGCAGCATCGCCAGCAGGTCAATACGGAAAACGGCACCGGCTCGGGCACGACACTGGACTACAGCAAGCTCGGCGCCGGCGACGCGAACACCGATGACGGCTGGTTCGCCTTCAACAATGGCCACAGCCTGTTGTTCAGCGACATGCCCAACCCCACCGTGCGTTCGGGCTACGCCACCATCATGCCGCGCCTGATCGAAGAACACGGCCAGCAAAAAGCCGAATGGATGATGCACCGCCTGCGCAACCTGAACATCTACCCGAGCCTGTTCTTCCTCGACCAGATCAGCTCGCAGCTGCGGATCATCCGCCCTATCGCGTGGAACAAGACCGAAATCATCAGCCAGTGCCTGGGGGTGAAGAACGAGTCTGACGCCGACCGTGAAAACCGTATTCGCCAGTTCGAGGATTTCTTCAACGTCTCGGGCATGGGCACGCCGGATGACCTGGTGGAGTTCCGCGAAGCCCAGCGCGGCTTCCAGGGCCGCCTGGAACGCTGGAGCGATATCTCCCGCGGCAGCCATCGCTGGGAAACCGGGCCGACACCCAATAGCGAATCCATCGGTATCCAGCCGGCGATGACCGGCACCGAATTCACCCACGAAGGGCTGTACGTCAACCAGCACCGCAACTGGCAGAAATTCCTGCTGGACGGGCTCGACCAGCAAGCCCTGAAACTGCGGGAGGTGGAATGATGAATGCGCAATTGCAGTACCGGATCGAGCAGTTTTTTTACCGTAAATCCGAGCTGTGCGATGCCCAGGACTGGGACGCCTACGTGCAGCTGTTCGACCCGCAGAGTGAATTCCACCTGCCGCAGTGGGATTCGGAACATGTCTACACCCGCGACCCGAAGCGCGAAATGTCGTTGATCTACTACGCCAACCGCTCGGGGCTGGAGGATCGGGTGTTTCGCCTGCGCACGGGCAAGGCCGCGTCGGCCACGCCGATGCCGAGGACGCTGCATTTGATCAACAACGTGCGGATTGCCGAGCAACCGGGCGGGCTGCTGGAAGTGAAGTTGAACTGGCACACGTTGTTCTATCGGCTGGCGACGTCGGAGCAGTTCTACGGCAGCGCCACTTACAGCCTCAAGCCCGATGGCGACAGTTGGTTGATCACCCGCAAGCATGCGCTGCTGCTCAACGACACCATCAACTCGGTGCTGGATTTCTATCACCTGTGACCTGATGCATTACACCTGTGGCGAGGGAGCTTGCTCCCGCTGGACCGGGTTGGCGCTCCAGTGCGTAGCGCTCCCGGCTTTTTGGGGCTGCTGCGCAGCCCAGCGGGAGCAAGCTCCCTCGCCACAGGTAAATCGCAGGCATAGAAAATCAAACTCGCGGAGTTCTGCGAATGAATCACAAAGTGGCCTTCAGTTTTGCCGACGGCAAGACCCTGTTTTTCCCGGTGGGCGCCAATGAGATCCTGTTGGATGCGGCGTTGCGCAACGGCATCAAGATCCCGCTCGACTGCCGCGAAGGCGTATGCGGCACTTGCCAGGGCCGCTGCGAGTCCGGCGATTTCACTCAGGACTACGTAGACGAGGAAGCCCTCTCCAGCCTCGACCTGCAACAACGCAAAATGCTCAGCTGCCAGACCCGGGTCCAATCCGACGCGGCGTTTTATTTCGATTTTGATTCCAGCCTGTGCAACGCGCCAGGGCCAGTACAAATCCGCAGTACGGTGAGCCAAGTGCAACAGGTCTCGGCCAGCACCGCGATCCTGCACCTGCAGCTTGAACACCCATTGGACTTTTTGCCGGGCCAATATGCCCGCCTGTCGATTCCCGGCACCGACAGTTGGCGCTCCTACTCTTTCGCCAACCGCCCGGGCAATCAGTTGCAGTTCCTGATCCGCCTGCTGCCCGATGGCGTGATGAGCAACTACATCCGCGAACGCTGCCAGGTCGGTGATGAACTGCTGCTGGAAGCGCCACTGGGGGCCTTCTACCTCAGGCACGTCACCCAACCGCTGGTGCTGGTTGCCGGCGGCACCGGCTTATCCGCGCTGCTGGGCATGCTCGATGACCTGGCCGCCAGCACCTGCCAACAGCCGGTGCACCTGTATTACGGCGTGCGGGGTGCGGCCGATTTATGCGAGGCAACACGCATAAAAGCCTACGCCGATACGATCCCGGGGTTTCGCTACACCGAGGTACTCAGCGACCCACCTTCGGACTGGGCCGGCAAACGCGGCTACCTCACCGAGCATTTCGACCTGGCCGAATTGCGGGATCAATCGGCAGATATGTACGTCTGCGGCCCCCCTCCGATGGTCGAATCCATCAAACAATGGCTGCTGGATCAGGCACTTGATGGCGTTCAGCTGTATTACGAAAAGTTTACCGAGAGTAATATCTGACCCCTCAGCGGTTTGAGGGGCTGGTTCGGTGTGCGATCAACCCTGAAAAAAACAAGTAGAAGGGAATGTTAATGGCGGATGACATGGTTAACCCGGTGGGCCTCAAGCGTGGCCTGAAGAACCGGCATATTCAGCTGATTGCCTTGGGAGGGGCGATCGGGACCGGGCTGTTCCTCGGCTCGGCGGGCGTGCTCAAGTCGGCGGGGCCGTCGATGATCCTGGGCTATGCGGTAGCCGGGTTCATCGCGTTCCTGATCATGCGCCAGCTGGGCGAAATGATCGTCGAGGAACCGGTGGCCGGCTCCTTCAGCCACTTCGCCCACAAGTACTGGGGCGGTTACGCAGGCTTCCTCGCCGGCTGGAACTACTGGGTACTCTACGTGCTGGTGGGCATGGCCGAGCTGACAGCGGTGGGCAAGTACATCCAGTTCTGGTGGCCGGAAATTCCGACCTGGGTCAGTGCGGTGGTGTTCTTTGTGCTGGTCAACCTGATCAACACCCTCAACGTGAAGTTCTTCGGTGAGACCGAGTTCTGGTTCGCGATCATCAAGGTGGTGGCGATTGTCGGCATGATCGTGCTCGGCTGCTACCTGCTGTTCAGCGGCACCGGCGGCCCGCAAGCCTCGGTGAGCAACCTGTGGAGCCACGGCGGGTTCTTCCCGAATGGCGGCATGGGGCTGTTGATGTCCATGGCGTTCATCATGTTCTCGTTCGGCGGCCTGGAGCTGGTGGGTATTACCGCCGCCGAAGCCAGCGAGCCACGCAAGGTGATCCCGAAGGCGATCAACCAGGTGGTGTACCGAATCCTGATTTTCTACGTCGGCGCCCTTACCGTGCTGCTGTCGTTGTACCCATGGGATCAACTGCTGCAAACCCTCGGCGCGTCGGGCGATGCCTACAGCGGCAGTCCGTTCGTGCAGATCTTTTCCTTGATCGGTAACGACACCGCCGCCCACATCCTCAACTTCGTGGTCCTGACCGCGGCACTGTCGGTGTACAACAGCGGCGTGTACTGCAACAGCCGCATGCTGTTCGGCCTGGCCGAGCAAGGCGACGCGCCGAAAGCGCTGATGAAGTTGAACAAGCAAGGCGTGCCGCTGCGTGCCCTGGGCATCTCCGCCCTGGTGACGCTGCTGTGTGTGGTGATCAACTACGTCGCGCCGCATGACGCACTGGAGCTGTTATTTGCGCTGGTGGTTGCCTCGTTGATGATCAACTGGGCGCTGATCAGCCTGACCCACATCAAGTTCCGCAAGGCCATAGGCGAGCAAGGCGTGGTGCCGTCGTTCAAGACCTTCTGGTTCCCGTTCAGCAACTACCTGTGCCTGGCGTTCATGCTGATGATCATCTGCGTGATGCTGGCGATTCCAGGTGTACGGGCGTCGGTGTATGCGATCCCGGTTTGGGTCGGGATTATCTATGTGGCGTACCGGTTGCGGTTGAACAACGCGAAGGCAGTAACAGCGCAATAACCCATGTGGGAGCGGGCTTGTGTGGGAGCGGGCTTGCTCGCGAAGGCGTCGTGTCAGTCACCTGATATATTGACTGACCCACCGCTTTCGCGAGCAAGCCCGCTCCCACATTTTGATCGTATTCCAAATGAAAAGCCCCGGTACTGATGAGTACCGGGGCTTTTTGTTGGGCCTTGATTACAGCGTAGAACGCACTCGCCACAGCTCGGGGAACAATACGGTGTCGAGCATCTTGCGCAGGTAACCCACGCCTTCGGTGCCGCCCGTACCAGGCTGGAAGCCAATGATCCGCTCCACCGTGGTGACATGGCGGAAGCGCCATTGGCGGAACGAATCCTCCAGGTCGATAAACTTTTCGGCCAATTGGTACAGGTCCCAATACCGGCTCGGATCGCGATAAACCTCGCGCCACGCCGCCTCCACGGAATCATCGTGAACCGTTGGCGCCGTCGGGTCGCGTTCGGCGCGCTTGGGGTCGATCGCCAGCCCGGCCTTGGTCATCAGGTTGATCGCTTCGTCATACAGCGACGGCGTGGCAATCGCCACCTGCAGCTCCTTCAACAACTCCGGCCGGTGGGCGTGAGGCCGCAACAGCGCCGCGCTTTTGTTGCCGAGGATGAATTCGATTTCCCGGTACTGGAACGACTGGAAACCCGACGACTGCCCCAGGTACGGGCGGATCGACTTGTACTCCGACGGCGTCATGGTCGCCAGTACCGCCCAGGCGTGCACCAGTTGGTCAAAGATCCGCGACACCCGCGCCAGCATCTTGAACGCCGGCGGCAGCTCACCCAGGCGCACGTGTTCGCGGGCGGCCTTGAGTTCGTGGAGCATCAACTTCATCCACAGCTCCGAGGTCTGGTGCTGGATGATGAACAGCATCTCGTTGTGGTCCGGCGACAGCGGGTGCTGGGCGCTGAGCACTTTGCCCAGGTCCAGGTAGTCGCCGTAGCTCATGGACTCGGAAAAATTCAGCTCGGCGTTATGCCATTCTTCCGGCGGCTGGTAGTCAGGGGAGAAAGGACACTGGCTCATCGCGTGGGCTCCTTGAGCGGGCGGAGAATGGCTCGTACCGGGCTGGCATCGAGGTTGGCAAAACGCAGCGGCAGCGCGATCAACTCGTAATCTCCCTCCGGCACGTCGTCGAGGACGATGCCTTCGAGAATCGCCATGCCATGCCGGGCGACGGCGTTGTGGGAGTCCATGGTCTTGGACTGCTGCGGATCCAGGGACGGTGTGTCGATACCGATCAGGCGCACACCGAGGCTGAACAGCAACTCGACCGTTTGCGGGGCGACGGCGGTGAAATTCGAATCCCAGGCATCCAGCGGTGCCTGTTGATAAGTGCGCAACAGTACACGCTCCGGCAGGTTTTCCAGGCGGCCTTCCAACTGATGCGGCTGCACCAGCGCGCCGCTGCCCAGGCAATGCAGCACCCGGCACGGGCCCATGTACACATCCAGAGACACTTCGCCAATCGGCGCGCCGTCCGCGCTGTAGTGCAACGGCGCGTCCACATGGGCGCCGGTGTGGGGCGACAGGGTGATGCGCCCGACATTCACCGGGCACTCGGGGCCGAACTGCCAGACCCGCTCTTCCTGAAACGGCGTATCACCCGGCCAGGTCGGGGTCGCGGTGCTCAAGGGCGGGCTGATGTCCCACCACGTTTTTATTGGATTCATTTCAAGGCTCTCGGTCGTTACTGGGGTGAATGATACGAGGGCCGGCTGTAAATATTCTTGCGAATTCCAGCGCAAAGTAGGAAATCTTTCGCACTTACTGCGAGGAAATGGCTGATTGGCGCACAGATATTTCGTACCGACTCAATCCTTCAAACAACAAATATCCCCTGTGGGAGCCGGGCTTGCCCGCGATGAGGTCGGCACAGCGTGCCCTTCCATCGCCTGACACTCCGCCATCGCGGGCAAGCCCGGCTCCCACAGGGGTTGGCGGTGACTCACGGCTGTGCAAATGACTGCGCTTCTGGGCATCCCGATGTCGAGTCCAGACCACTGGCGGGCCGCCCAAGGCGATAGGGTTCGGACTTCCCTTCCACTGCCTCGGAATCATCATGTCCAAGCCAATCACCGTTCTGCGCGACACCCATCCACTGCCGGTGCTGGACGCCTGCAAATGGGAAAAACTCGAAGGCGACCCGCACACCGTCAACCTCAACGCCTACACCAGCGAGGACGGCAGCAAGATCATGGGCACCTGGATCTGCACCCCGGGCAAATGGCGGGTGGAATATGTGAAGTGGGAATACTGTCACTTCCAGGAAGGCTACTGCGTGATCACCCCGGACGGCCTGGAGCCGATCCATTTGCGGGCCGGGGATATCTTTGTGGTGGAGCCGGGGATGAAGGGGACGTGGGAAGTGGTCGAGACGGTGCGTAAGTATTTTGTGTTTGCCTGATCCCACCTCCTGGAAAGGGGTCGCCCTGGCCCCTTTTACCTCAACGACGACCGTCGCGCCCTTCTGATAAAAGCAGCATCTCCCTGCCCCTCTTCCAATAACAATCGCTGTTATTCGTGACAACAACCCTTGATATTCGAAAACAATCAATTAGTATTTTGTGACAGAATATTGTGAGCACCAAGTTCTTGAAAAAATCTCATGACGTAATGCGCAAAATACATAATCAAACTCACCAAACAGTACAACCACTACTTTAGTTATAGATAAGATTGACTTTTGACACCCCCTACAGTTTGAGATAGCTTTCTTGTAACCCGTCTATACTCGAATCTCATAGCATTATAACCCGATGATAATAAGAGGTACGGAGAAGGTGCAGAACTTCACATAATCGCAACCTTCACTGCACATTGATGGAAAACGCGCAGCGATTTGAATTAGACTCCAATGAATCAGTTGAATACCCCATTGGTTTGTTCTAAGGACTCCACACGTCTTCCAGCACTTACTGCACGCGGCAGTCGAGACCGCGCTTTTGTAAAAGGATCAAGAAAATGCCTGAAAAAACAACACGTCTGACCATTCTCATCGACTTCCCGACCAAGCAGCGTCTGGAGTCGCTGTCCGAGGAAGTTGACCTTACTATTTCTCAGGTTATTCGCAAGCTGATTCGTGACCATCTCCAGCAATACGAGAGCCAAGTCCCGCCCTCCGTGCTGGAGCCGGAGAAAGAGGATTCATCGCTCTGCTCTTGATATATAAGCCTGGTTAATTTGCCTTTATAAAACTGTGCGGCATAACTTTCTGCTTATTTATCAGCTGGCGCGCAGTTTAATCATGAACACTGCGCGCCACCCTCTCCAAGTTAAAAACTGGTGATGAACTATGCCTGTGAAACAGCAATGGCTTGCTTGTTATGCTCATCTAAGCAAAGAAATGAATGGGCCTGCTGTATCATCAGACACCGCGCAGCCCTGTACCTTGTTTTTCTCCATGAGCGACGGCACCCAGCGCGCGCATGTTTTTCATATCACGGCAGATAACTTCGAAGCCGCCTGGCAAACCGGTATGCAGCGCTTGCAGGGTGCCTATGAACGAGACCGCGCGCAGTCAGGCAACATCGTCGAACGTTCATGGATACGCGTCGAATGCGCGATCAACGTAACCGCCATCACCTGGGCCGAACTCAACGCGCGCTTCAAGCGCCACAAGCGTAATTACTTCCGGCGCGGCATCGCCTTCGATGCGGCGCTGCACATCGCGATCACCGAAAAGGAACTGAACGCCAACGCGATCCTGTATGGCGGCAACGCTATCAATCACGCGACCTTCAATGCCGGCAATTTTTCGGTGTACGCCAGGCGCCGTTTTACCGGGCTCAATACAGCCGACCTGATCGCCACACTTGAACCCGAGACCCCCGTGTTCCTGTTCGACACCAAGGGCGTTTTTTGTGCCGAAGACGGCGTGCCCCACCCGTTGAACCCTGGCCCGACAGAAACCGGCTGGCGCACCCTCGCAGCGCTGGAGCCCGGCATGGTAAAGGCGAGCATCATCAGCGCCGCAAGCTACCTGAGCACTCAGGTGCAGGGCGGCGGCCAGTTCGTCTACGGCTACTTCCCATGCTTTGACCGGGCGATAAAAAACTACAACACCCTGCGCCACGCCAGTACCACCTATTCGATGATCGAGGCCTGGGCACTGACCGGCGACGAGGCGCTTAAATCCGCCATCGACCGCTCGCTGGCCTACCTTACCCAGGAACTGATCAAGTCCTACGCGCTGCCCGACGGCAGTGTGGCGGCGTATCTGCTGGACACCGGTGACGAGATCAAACTGGGCGGCAATGCCGTGTGTTTGTTGGCGCTGGTCAAATACAGCGAAGTCACCGGCACCCGCCACTATCTACCCGTGCTGGAAGCCCTGGCCAATGGCATGGCCTGGATGCAGGACGCGACCACCGGCGCCTTCGTGCACGTCTTGCATGGCCGTGACCTTACCGTCAAAGAGGCGTTCCGGATCATCTACTACGACGGCGAGGCCGCGTTCGGGTTGATCCGCCTCTACGGCCTCACCGGCGATGAGCGCTGGTTAACCGTGGTGGAAAAAGCCTTCGACTACTTCATCGAAAAACAGCACTGGCGCGAGCACGATCACTGGCTCAGCTATTGCGTGAACGAACTGACCCGCTACCGACCTGACGAAAAGTATTTCCGCTTCGGCCTGAATAACGTCGCCGGTTATCTGGGGTTCGTGCAACAGCGCATCACCACCTTTCCGACGCTACTGGAATTGATGATGGCTGCGCAGCAGATGCTCGAACGCATCGCCCAGCAAGCGCAATTGCGCCACCTGCTCACCGAGATCGACCTGCACGCGTTTTACCGCGCCCTGCATCATCGTGCGCGCTATCTGTTCAACGGGTATTTCTGGCCGGAAACGGCGATGTATTTCGCCAATCCTGCGCGCATTGCCGGTTCGTTTTTTATCCGTCACCACGCGTTCAGGGTGCGCATCGACGACGTGGAGCATTACCTCTCGGGGCTGATTGCCTACCACCGCTACCTGCTCGACGGCGCGCCGCAAGTGAGCCTGGCCCAGGACGCAGCGCCCCTCGGCTGGGTCTGGGACGCCAACACCCTGGCTCGGGTGACACACGGCACCTGGGCCAAACAGCCGCCGCCCGGTTGGTACACGTCGGGTTTGACGCCCTCCATGCAGTTTTTCAAACCCCAGCGCATGCTCAATCGGCACCCCAGCAAGGTGGGACCGAACGAAGTGCAGTCAGCGCTGCGCTGGGCCCAGGCCAGTCCTGAGCGGCGCCCCTCGGCGTTCTTGTGTGTAGACCCGACGCCCTACCTGGACAGCGGCCTGCCGGTGTTACAGGTCGCCGATACCAGCGAGGCCATGCTGCAAATGGGTCGATACGCCAGGCAGCGATTCACTGGCCAGGTGTTCGGCGTCACCGGCAGCTTCGGTAAAACCACCGTGGTCGCCATGCTCGGCCACGCCCTGAAACACTGGGGCGAAGTGGGCCACACCGAGGCCAACGCCAACCTGCCCCATGGGATCGCCTGGAACCTGGCGAGCATGCCCCGGCCGGCCAAATTCTGGGTATTGGAAATGGCCGTGGGCCGCATGCCGATTAACTCGGAGCTGGTGCGCCCACACATTGCTATCGTGACCGGGCTGGCTCCGGCGCACCTGGAATACCATGGCACCCTGGAAAACCTGGCGCGTAAAAAGAGCGCGATCTTCCGCTCGATGGCACCGGGTGGGCACGCGGTGCTGTGCCGCGATATGCCGCACTACGAGGTGTTCGCCCAGGCCGCCGAAGTCGCGCGCTTGCACGTGACCAGCTATGGCGAACACGCCGATGCCGATGTGCGCCTGCTCGACGTGTGCAGCGAGGCCGACCGGGTCTACGTCACCGCGCAACGTGACACGCAACGGCTGGATTTCAGCCTGAGTGCTCGCGGCCGACACATGGTGCTCAACGCGCTGGGGGTGCTGGCGTCGCTGTTCGCCGCGGGGCTTGACGCCGACCAGGCACTGGAAGTGCTGACCGGCTTCCAACCGGTGGAAGGTCGCGGCAATATCCGCTCGATCAAATGCACCGACGGGCATTTCCAGCTGATCAACGATGCGTACAACGCCAACCCCGGCTCGATGGCTGCGGCCTTGCGCTCGATGGCCGACCTGCCCGTGGCCTCGCGGCACCGGGTAGTAGTGTTGGGCGACATGCTGGAGCTGGGCCCCGACGCCCAGCGCTACCACCTGGAACTGGCTGACTCGCTGCGCGCGGCGGCGCCCCGGCATTTGGTGCTGTGCGGGCCGCTGATGCGTGAGGTGTACCGGGTGCTGCGCAGTGAGCTGTCAGTGCAGTGGTTCGAGGATGCCACGGCATTAGGCCAGGCGTTGGCGCGCCACCCCGGCCAGTGGTTCCAGGCGGGGGATTGGGTACTGGTGAAAAGCTCCGGTGGTACCGGGTTGTCGCAGATCTGTGATTGGCTGAACACGACCGAACAGGCGGTGCCGGCGGGTTAGCCCGCGCAGCCCGCTGCTGTCTTCAGGCCAATGTCATTGCGCAGTTGGTGAAACATCGCAGGCACACCCTGCGCCTTGACCAACTGCGCCTGATGCCCGGCGCGAATCAACGCCTGGTAAAAACGCTCCTGCAACACAAATGGGGTTACCTGGTCGTCCACGCTGCCAATCACGAACAACTGCCGCGCAGGCGCAACGGCAATGCCGGCCAGGTGCTCCAGGGGATCGTAGGGGTGCAATAAACCATTGGTGTCGCGTCCCGGACGCGAAGGCAGGCCTTTGCTTTGACGCAACATCTGCGCGCGCTGCACCAGGGCAAACGCGCCGGAAGTCATCACCGCACACTTCACATCGGTACGCCCCAAGGTCAACAACGCCGCGGCCACCGTGGCGCCGCCGCTGTGCCCCAGCAACACAAACTGCCCGATGCCGTAACGCTTGCGCAGCTCGTTGAGCGCAGCGTCCAGCACAATGAATTCCCGCGCCTGGCGCCGCTGCCCATGGTTGCCGCTGGAACCGTAGGTGCCAGGTCGCGCCACAATCACCACCGGTACGCCCGCACGCCGGCTCAGGGCCTTGGCCTGCCTGGCCTTGGCGGCCAGGGTATTGCCACGGATCGACTCGGGCGAGCGGTGCATTTCCACGTTGCGGTCGCCATGAAACATCACGATCACCACGGGCGCATGGCTCAGCACCGCCCCGGAAAAATAGCGAATGCACTCATCGCCCCCGGCCAACTCGACCCAGAGTGCAGAGTCGACCTGGTTGCAGGTCGACTGGTTGGCCGGGGTGTTCCAAAGCAACGGTGTCGAACCCTCACTCAGGGCCCACGCGCCCGGCACGCCGGCCCACAACAGCATCCACCACAACGCAAACCTGGCCACAGCCACCTCGCCTAACGCTCGCGCAAGGCCTCCCGCGCACGGTTCATGGGCTTGATCAAATAGTCGAGCACGGTTTTCTGGCCGGTCTTGATATCCACCGAGGCAATCATCCCAGGCACAATCGAAAACGACTTGCCGGCCTTGTTTTTCAAGGTGTCAGCGTCGGTGCGGATGAACACTCGGTAGTAAAAAACTTCTGGCTTGACCTCGTCCTGGATAGTGTCCGGAGAAATGGTCACGACCTTGCCGTCCATGCCGCCATAAATGGCGTAGTCGTAGGCGGTGATCTTGACCTTGGCCACCTGGTCGGGATGGATAAAGGCGATGTCTCGCGGGGAGATACGCGCCTCGATCAACAACTGCTCATCCAGGGGCACAATCTGCATCAGGCGCCCGTTGGGCGGGATAACCCCGCCGATGGTGGTGACCTCGATCCCCTTGACGATACCGCGCACCGGCGAGCGCAGGGTCAGGCGGGTCACCGAGTCGGAGCGCCCGCGCATGACTGACGACAGCGTCTCAACGTCGGCATTGACCTTCGCCAGGTCCTCACCGGCCCGCACCATATACTCGGAGCGGGCCTGGGTCAGTTTCAACTCCAGCTCGGCCTTTTGGCGCTTGAGGCGCAACACCTCAACGTTGCTGGCGGCGCCGACCTTGGCCAGGTTTTCGGTGATTTCCAGCTCGCTACGCACCAGCCCGAGCGACGAACGCACGCCGGCCAACGATTCTTCGAGGCCCTTGCGCCGAGTGTTGAACAGGTCGGTTTCGGCGCGCACCAGTGCGGGGTAACGCTCAAGTTCCGGGGGGAACAGTAACGGTTTACCGTCTACCTCGGCCTGCAAACGCGCGACGCTGGCCAGCGACGCCCGGTACTTGGCGGCACTTTCATCAAAGTTGGATTCGGTCTTGGTCGGGTCAAGCCTGGCCAACGTCTGGCCATTTTTGACGATATCGCCCTCCCCCACATTCAATTCCGTGACGATGCCGCCTTCCAGCGACTGGATGATTTGCTCACGCGAGGTCGGGATGACTTTGCCGCTGCCCGTCGAGACTTCGTCCACTTCAAAAAAGTAGGCCCAGGCACCAAACGCAATCAGCATGACAAACACCCAGCCCACCACGCGCGTGGCGCGCACCACGGTGCGTTCATCCACGCCGTCGTGGGTATGCCGGGCGCCTTCGTCTTCGGTGGCGAGCAGGGGTATGGTTTTCGGCGCAGGGCTTTTCACTGGGTTTTCCCCTTCGGTTTGGACAGGCGCGCAATCGCGTTGGCTTTGCTGTCATCGACGATGATCTGGCCGTTGTCGACCACGATCACCCGATTCACCAGGCTCAATACACTCATGCGGTGCGTGGCGATAATCAGCGTGCGGTGGGCTGCCCAGCGGTCGAGGTTGTGGATCAACTGGCGCTCGGTCGCTTCATCCAGGGACGCGGTGGGCTCGTCGAGCAACACGATATGCGGCTGGCGAATCATCAGCCGCGACAGCAGCAGCGACTGACGCTGCCCGCCCGACAGGCCCAGGCCACCTTCCAGGATCATGTGGTCCAGGCCGTCGGCGAACTTGCCGATGAAGTCGCTCGCACCGGTCAGCGCCAGGGCCTGGAGGATTTCCTGATCGCTGGCATGCGGCGCCCCCATGATCAGGTTGTCGCGCAGCGTGCCGTGGAACAGCCGCGAGTTTTGTGTCATCAGCCCCACATCGCGGCGCACGTCGGCGGGGTCGATGTGGCTGAGGGCAACGCTATCCAGGCTGATGGTGCCAGCCTTGAGGTCGAGCATCCCGGCCAATGCCTGCAACAGCGTGGATTTACCCGCGCCGTTACGCCCCAGAATCGCGATGCGCTCGCCCGGCTGGATCTTCAGGTCGGCCACACGCAGCGCCGGTACGGGGGCATCGTCGGAATACTGGAATGTGGCCTGGCTCAGCGCGTATTGGCCTTTGATCACCGGCAGGTGCACGCGCTTGCTGCCCTCGGGATGGTCCACCGGCAATTCCATGATCCGGTTCAGGCCTTGCAGCGCAACCTTGGCCTGCTGCCAGCGCGTCAGCACCTGGGTGATCTGGGACATCGGCGCCATCATCCGCGACGCCAGGATCGACGCCGCGACAAGGCTACCGGTGGTCATGTCGCTGGCCATGACCATGGGCGCACCGAACACCACCACCACGGCAAACACCGAGCCCTGCACATTGTTGCTCCAGGCCACCAGTTTGTTGGTGAGCATGCGCAGGCGCAGGCTGGCGTCGCCGCAGGTGGCGTTGTAGTGGTTCCATTGTTGCTGGAAGCGCTGTTCGGCCTGCAACGCCTTGATGTCGTCCAGGCCTTGTATGGTCTCCACCAGCATGGCGCTGCGCAACGAGCTTTCACGCATCGACTCATTCGCCAGTGCCGCGAGTTTTTTCTGCGCCAACAGCCCGGGCACTATCAGGAACAGCACAGCCACCATTGGCACCGCCACCAGCGGGCCGGCGATCAACCAGTAGATCACCAGAAACAGCAGGAAGAACGGCAGATCGGCCAGCGCCGTGGCGGTGCTGGAGGTGATCAGCTCACGCAGTTGCTCCAGCTCCTTGAGCTGCGAAATGAACGAGCCGGTGGACTTCGGCCGGGCGCTGTTACGCAAGCGAATGGCATGCCCGAACACCAGGTCGGAAACGCGCAGATCCGCGCGTTTGCCGAGCATGTCGGTGATGCGCACACGGGTGATGCGCATGATGAAATCAAACACCAGCGCCAGCATCACCCCGCCAAACAGCACATACAGGGTGGGCATGGATTCGGCCGGGATCACCCGGTCGTACACCTGCATCGAAAACAGTACCCCAGCCAACCCCAGCACGCTGGTGACCAGCGACGCGAGCATCACATAGCCATAGGGCCGCAGGTCGCGCAGCACGATGTTTTTGAACCACGCCTTCTCGTAAGGCTTGATATAGTCGTCGACACGCCGGTCACGCACTGCCGCCATGGGTCGCAGAATCACGCTCTTGCGCGCTTGCTCCAACAGGTACTGGCGGGTGAGCCGGCTTTGCAGGCCGCCGTCGCCGCTGTAGGCGATGCCCAGGTTGTCGCCGTCGCCGAGGGTTTCGAGCACACCCACCTGGCCGTCGGCAAATTGCAGCACCACCGGTAATTGGCGCTGCATCAGCGTGGTTTCGCTGAAGTCGGCAATCACGCAGTTCAACCCCGCCTGGCGGGCCATCTGCCGTACCACCTCTTCCACCGAAGCGCCTTCGGTCCATTGTGCGGCGATGCGCACGCTTTGGGCCGAGCATTCCAGGCGGTAATGCCGGGCCACGCTCAGGACGGCCTCCAGCCACACGTCATAATCCACTGCGGGCGCCGGGTTCAGCGGGGTTTGTACTGCGTTGGTTTCGTCCGCAAGCATCACAGCATCATTCATGGCCGAATCTCCACACCTTGCAGGGTGCTGTTGTCCAGGTGGAACGCCGTGCGCAGTGCGCCCGTGTTGTAGAGGCAATCGATTTTCAGGCGGCGCAGGTCAGCGGCGGTGTTTTCCCGGTCCATGCGTGCCTGGTGAATTTCCTGCTCGGCATTCAGCAGGTCGAGCAACGGCCGTGTGCCCAGTTCGAGGTACTGCTGGCGATACAGGTCGCGGGTTTCGGAGATGCTGCGCTCACGAAAATCCAGGGTGGATAGCCGCTGGCTGAGGCTTGAGATTTGATCCCGCGCTTCCAGCAACCCCTGGCGAACCGCAAGGCGCGCGGCGTCGTTGGCGGCATCGGCGGAACGCAGGGCCTGTTGCGCGGCGGATTTGCGGGCGGTGATTGCGCCGCCCTGATACAGCGGCATTTTCACGTTGAGAAATACGCCATAACGGGTACGGTCGCGGCCGCCGGGGACGTTGCTGTCGTCGTTGTTGTCCAGGTAGTGCGTGATGGACGGGTCCAGCGACACGGTCGGCAACGCCTCGGCGCGGGCTTGTGCAATCAGCGCCAGCGCATCGACACGCTGCGCCTGGGCGATCAGCAGGGTCGGCGTGACTGCCGTATCGGGTACCACGCCCACGCAGGATTGCTCCAGGCTTGCCGGAAAACCATTCGCCACGCTCACTGGCGCCTGCGACCCAAGCAGGCTGCTCAACGTGCTGCGCCAGCGATTGAATTGCGCGGTGAATTGCAATTGCGTCGCCACCGAGGCCTCGACCCGCGAGCGGGCCTGGATCAGGTCCGAACGGGTGCTGGCGCCCATGTCGCTGCGCTTTTTGGCCAGCTCTGCAATCGCCGAAATGCCGTCGATTTGCTCGCGAGCCAGTTGCACCAGCAACTGCGAGCGCTGCAGTTCGATCACGGCGAACGAGGTATCGCGCGCCACCTGATCGATCGACAGCAACACCGATGCCTGGCTGGCACTGACCCGTGCCAGCGCACTGTCGACAGAACTTGAGACCTTGCCGAAGTCATAGAGCATCTGCGACGCCGACAACGAAAACGCACGGCTCTGGCCGTTGCCCCTCAGGCCGCTGTCGTAGCCGGAGTTGAAGCCACCGCTGACTTGCGGGTAATAACCGGAACGGGCGATGTTCACGTTCTCGTTTTGTTGGTACAGCTGGCCGATCGCCTCGGAAATTGCCGGGTGCCATTCCACCGCCAGTTGAATGGCGCGTGTCAGGTCAAGGTTGCTCGGTATGACGTGCTCGGGTGCCACCGGTGCGCTGACGCCCGTTGGCCCGCCGGGTAAATGTGTGCCCAGGTTGCTCGGGCTGATGATGTTGACGCGTTCTTCATCGTCGATATACGACGCTGCCATGACCGGCGCACGCTCGGGCGCGATCATTGCGACTGCCAGAATTACGGCAGACAGCTGCTTGGCCAAACTCTTTTGCCTCACTGCTAGTCACCTGACTGTTGTCAAACCTGATGAGTACAACAACGGACCGTGACTGACGTCACGGCCCATCGCTGCATTACCGTTGGTAGGGAAAACCGGGCCTTGCGGCCCGGCCGGCAGGGGTGGCGTTACACCACGCTGATGCCGCTCTGTACCCAGAGCTGATGGGTTTCATCTTCCGGACTGGTGTAGATCACGTACTCAAGACCGTTCTCTACCTGGGTCGCACCGGCGCTCCAGTCACCTGTCAGGTGCACGCTGTCCTGATCGTCGCCCTGGATCATCAAGCGATCCGACTCAGGCCCGGTGATGGACACCAGGTCTTCGAGGCTCAGGGTCAGGTCGACGGCGCTGACATCGTTCAGGTCGATGCTGTGCACCCCGCTGACTGTGCCAATCAGGTCGGTGAGGTTGATGGCTGCATCGCCGCCTTCCCACAACAACCCGTCTGCACCCGCGCCAGCATCGACATGGGTGAAGTCGGTGTCGTCGGCCACCACGGCATCGTGGTGATCGCCGTCAACGTTGGCGCCGTCATCCGCCGCCTGGTCCACCGCACTGTGGGCAGCGGCAATGCCGGCACCTTCAGTGGCTGGCGCACCCGGGTTGGCGTCGTCCCAGACCAGGTCGCGATCCGGCGAGTCGATGCGCACGTAGAGGTCGGCGGTGTCTTCCTGGCCGGTTGGCGTGGTGAGCTTGTAGGTGAATTTATCCACCTGGCCAATCTCGTCCAGCGTCAGCCCGGCATGCGGGGTGTAGACGTACTTACCATCGGCAAAAACGGTCAATGTGCCGTGGTCACCGTTGATTTTCGTCCCCGTTTGCCCAGGAATCACATAGACCCCGTTGACCAGCACACTGAGTACCGTCAGCGGCGAACCGAGGACATCCGGCCCGGACAAGCTGTCGGACAGCAGGTTGCCAGTCGCATTGCTCATTGCACCGGTCACGAACTCCGTGAGGGAGGTGGTAGTGAGCTTCTGCGCAATGTGCAGCGCACTCAGCGACAGCACGGCACCGGTCGTCCCGGTCACGCGATAGGTCCCGGCATCCAACCCTTGGAACGTGTGGTTCGCCTGGGTAGTGGTCTGCTGCGTGACCCATTCGTTACCGATGAACTTCTGCAGATTGACGGTCGTGCCTGGCAACAACGCAATGCCGGTGACGGTGACGTTGATCGCAAGCTCTGCGGTCGTGCCCGTGGCAACGTTGATCTCGGCACCCGTACCCGTACTGCTGCCGAGCAGTGCCAGGTTGTAGCTCAGGGTCGCCAGGTCGGCCTGGGTGACCAGGTTGACGATGTCGATCTGTGCCGAACCCAGGTCATCATTGGCAACCGTGTTGATCACGCCGGGCGCAGATGGATCGGTAGCGCTCCAGTCCACGTTGACACTCGTGCTGTCGATACGCACATACAAGGTTGCCGAGGCGGAAGCACCGGCACCATTGACCAGGTGATACTCGAAGGCATCCACCTTGCCGATGCTGGCGACATCGCCGTTCGGGGTGTACTTGTACTCGCCGTTGGCGAAGATGGTCAGCTGACCATATTGGCCCTGCAGCACCGTGCCGGTGGTGGCGTCGGCATCAACGAATTCGCCGTTGACCTCGACCTGCACCTTCACTGGCCCGCCGGTTCCCGGTTCATCCGGTTTACCGCCAATGCCCGGGTCGGTGATGACGTTGCCGGTGACATCCGGCCCTGCTTCCCCGGTGAAGTCGGTGAGGCTGTCATTGGTGACGCTCAACTTGGCCGTGGCCCCTGCACCAACGCTGACCAGGTTGGGGTCGAGCTTGAGGGTAAAGCGATACTGCCCGGCTTCCAGGCCTTCGATTTTGGCGCTGGAGCTTTGTCCGAACAGCCCCAACAGGTCGAGCAAGCCCGAACCGTTGCTGCCTTGCTGCACGGGCAACCATCCACCGGCACCGTCGCTCACTTCCAGCGTCGCAGTGAAGCCACCGCCCAACAGCGAGACCAGGTCGGCCTGGGCAAACTGCAGGTTCAGCGTTCCGCTGGAACCCTCGGCAACCGAGAACTCCTGCTGCTTGGTGTGATCGCCCAGAATGATGCCGCCGACACCCAACAGGGTGAACACGCGCATATCGGCCAGGCCGGTGTTGGATGTTACGGGTTTGATGGTTACTTCGCCGGTAGCGAGGTCGTCGAAGGCTTCGAGGTCGGCGTCGGCGTCGGCGTCCGCATCGGCATCGGCATCAGCATCCGCGTCGGCATCAGCATCGGCGTCCGCATCGGCGTCCGCATCGGCAT
>NZ_JACAPW010000025.1:196509-196958 GCF_013385495.1 Pseudomonas sp. F8002
TCGGCATCGGCATCGGCATCCGCGTCAGCGTCGGCGTCGGCGTCGGCATCGGCATCGGCATCAGCATCAGCGTCAGCGTCAGCATCAGCGTCGGCATCAGCATCGGCGTCCGCATCAGCATCAGCATCGGCATCGGCATCCGCATCAGCGTCAGCGTCCGCATCGGCATCGGCATCGGCATCAGCATCAGCATCGGCGTCGGCGTCGGCGTCGGCGTCGGCATCAGCATCCGCGTCAGCATCGGCGTCCGCATCAGCATCAGCATCAGCATCAGCGTCGGCATCCGCATCAGCGTCCGCATCGGCATCCGCATCGGCGTCGGCGTCGGCATCCGCATCCGCATCCGCATCCGCATCCGCATCCGCGTCAGCGTCAGCGTCCGCATCGGCATCGGCATCGGCATCAGCATCCGCGTCCGCGTCGGCATCAGCATCGGCGTCCGCATCGGC
>NZ_JACAPW010000025.1:197074-197246 GCF_013385495.1 Pseudomonas sp. F8002
GCATCAGCATCAGCATCCGCATCCGCATCCGCATCAGCGTCCGCATCGGCATCCGCGTCGGCGTCGGCGTCGGCATCGGCGTCCGCATCAGCATCAGCATCCGCATCAGCATCGGCATCCGCATCCGCATCCGCATCAGCATCAGCATCAGCATCAGCGTCGGCATCCGCAT
>NZ_JACAPW010000026.1:0-17340 GCF_013385495.1 Pseudomonas sp. F8002
CGCTTCGTGGTGCCGGAGTGAGGGAACACCGAGCCTAGGCGAGGCGCCGACAGGCGGGGCAGAGCGCTTTGGTTACTTTGCCGCTTTTGCAAAGTGACTCGCTGTAAGAGCGAAACCATAAGCCGCCGTTACCCAAATAACGGATATGTACCCAGCCAGGTCAAACCGACAAGTACCGACTGATAGTCGCCTCATCCACCCGATCCCGAGTTTCCTCAATCACAAACCTCCCCTTCTCAATCACCAAAAACCGATCAGCAATTTCCAAAGTAAACGACAACACCTGCTCAGAAACAACAATCGTCAAATCCCGCAAATTGCGAATCTCCTTAAGCGTACGAGCAATGTCCTTGATGATCGAAGGCTGAATCCCCTCAGTCGGCTCATCGAGCAACAACACCTTGGGATTCGTCGCCAACGCCCGGGCAATCGCCAACTGCTGTTGCTGCCCCCCAGACAAATTCCCACCCTTGCGCGAACGCATGTCATACAGCACCGGAAACAGCGCATACAAATCCTCAGGCACCCTGCCCCGGGCCGCCGCCGGCAACCCAGTCTGAATATTCTCCAACACACTCATGCTGGGAAAAATCATCCGCCCCTGCGGCACATAGGCAATCCCCCGCTTCACCCGCTCATGGGTTTCAAGCGCAGACACATCATGCCCATCCACACTGACCTGCCCCTGCCACTGCGGCAAAATACCCATCAGGCTCTTGAACAACGTGGTCTTGCCCATCCCGTTGCGCCCCATCACCGCGACGATCTCACGCTTCGCCACATCCAGCTCCAGGTCGTGAAGAATCTGGCTCTGCCCGTACCCACACGACAGTTTGTCGATCTTGAACATGCCCGACTCCTCAGTGGCCCAAATACACTTCAATGACTTTCGGATTGCTCTGCACCGACTCCATGCTGCCCTCGGCCAGCACCTTGCCCTGATGCAAAACCGTGACCTTGTGGGCAATGCTCTTGACGAACTCCATGTCGTGCTCGATCACCAACACCGAGCGCCCCTGGCTGATGCGCTTGAGCAACTCGGCCGTTTGCGCCCGCTCGTTGACGCTCATCCCGGCCACCGGCTCGTCGAGCATCAGCAATTCAGGGTCTTGCATCAGCAGCATGCCAATCTCCAGCCACTGCTTTTGCCCGTGGGACAGCAGGTCCGCCTGCTGCTGCAACAAGTCGCCGAGGAAGATTTCCCGCGCCACCTCCTCGACCCGCGCAATCACCTGGGCATTACGCTTGAAAAACAGCGCGCCCCACACCTTGCGCCCGGCCGGATACGACATCTCGAGGTTTTCAAACACCGTGAGGTTTTCGTAGATCGATGGGTTCTGGAACTTGCGCCCTACCCCGGCGCGCACGATGTTGTATTCGCGCATTTTGGTCAATTCCTGGCCGTCGAACTGGATGCTGCCACTGGTGGCGCGGGTCTTGCCGCAGATCAAATCCAGCACCGTGGTTTTGCCGGCGCCGTTGGGCCCGATCACCACCCGCACTTCATTGCGGTCGATATACAGGTTGAGGTTGTCGACAGCCTTGAAGCCATCGAATGACACGGTGAGGCCTTCGATAGCCAACACCGGTTTCTTCATTTCAAAACCAACGGCGGTCATGGCTGTGTCTCCAGGATCTTGGCTTCAGCCTTGGGCTTGATCTTCGCCGGTTCGGCCTTGATCACCGGCTTGCGCCGCAACACTCGGGCCAGGGCCTGGCGACCATGGCTGTCCCACAACCCCGCCAGGCCGTTGGGGAAGTACATGACCACGGCGATAAACAACCCGCCCATCAGGTACAGCCAAAGCTCGGGGAAGGATTCGGAAAAGTAGGTCTTGCCATAGTTCACCAGCAACGCGCCATACACCGCGCCCAGCAACGACATGCGCCCGCCCACCGCGGCAAAGATCACCATCTCGATGGACGGCACGATGCCCACGAACGACGGCGACATAAAGCCCACCTGCAAGGCAAACATCGCCCCGCCAATCGCCGAGAACGCCGCCGCCACGCAGAACACGAAAATCTTGAAGCTGGCCACGTCATACCCGGAAAACCGTACCCGCTCTTCCTTGTCGCGCATGGCCATCAACAGCCGGCCCAGTTTCGAGGCGAGGATGAAACGGCCAATGAAAATGCAGCCAAACAACAGCCCGGCGTTGATGAAATACAGGATCATCTTCGCGCCGTCACCGCGCAGGTCCCAGCCCAGCAGGGTCTTGAGGTCAGTAATGCCATTGACACCACCGGTAAGGCCTTGCTGGCCGACGATCAGCACCGTGAGGATCAGCGCAATCGCCTGGGTGACGATGGAGAAATACACATCGCCCACCCGCCGCTTGAACAGCGCCATGCCGATGATGAACGCCAGCAGCACCGGCACCGCAATCACCGCGAACAGGGTGAAGGTGAAGCTGTGGAACGGCTGCCAGAGCCACGGCAATTCGGTGATCTGGTTCCAGTCCATGAAGTCCGGGATGCCCGGGGTGGACTGGATCTTGGTGCTGATCGGGTCCGAGGCCTCAAGCTTCAGGAACATCGCCATGCAGTAGCCGCCGACGCCGAAAAACACCCCCTGCCCGAGGCTGAGAATCCCGCCATAGCCCCAGCACAGCACCAGGCCCACCGCGACGAACGCGTAGGTCAGGTACTTGCCGACCATGTTCAGCCGGAAGGCGTCCAGGGTCAGCGGGAACACCACGAGGATCAACAGCGCCAACAGCACGATGCCGATCAGGTTTTGCTGGCCGCCCAGCAGTTTGTCTAGAGCCTTCATCGGTTCGCCTCTACTTGCGCACTTTGATGGAGAACAACCCTTGCGGGCGCAGCATCAGGATCAGGATCACCGACGACAGCGTCAGCACCTTGGCCATCGAGCCACTGAGGAAAAACTCCGACAGCGATTGGGTCTGGGCAATCACGAACGCCGAGGCAATGGTGCCGAACAGGCTTTGCGCGCCGCCGAATACGACGACCAGGAAGGTGTCGACGATGTACTGCGAACCGGCGGTCGGCCCGGTGGAGCCGATGGTGGTGAACGCCGCACCGGCCACGCCCGCCACGCCGCAGCCGAGGGCGAAGGTCATGCGGTCGACCTTGCGCGTGTTGATGCCCACCGCCCGGCTCATCAAGCGGTTCTGCACGGTGGCGCGCACCTGCAAGCCCCAGCGCGAACGGTAGAGCATGACGAAGATCGCCCCGGTCAGCAGCACGGTCAGGCCCATCATGAACAGGCCGTTGCGCGGGATCTCGATGGCGTCGCTGAGGTTCACCGAACCCATCAGCCAGGCCGGCGGTTCGGCACTCACTTCACGGGCGCCGAACACCGAGCGGAAGGTTTGCTGCATCACCAGGGACAAACCCCAGGTGGCGAGCAAAGTGTCCAGGGGCCGCTTGTACAAGCGGCTGATCATCGCCCATTCCACCAGCCAGCCCACGGCGCCGGCGACGAGGAATGAGAGGGCAATGGCAACGAAAAAGTAGTACGGCTGAAAGCCTGGCGCGAAATGCGCGGTAAGGCTGGAACAGACGTAGGTGGTGTAGGCGCCAATGGTCAGGAACTCACCGTGGGCCATGTTGATCACGCCCATCTGGCCGAAGATGATTGCCAGTCCCAATGCCATCAGCAACAGCACGCAGAACACGGACAAGCCGTTGAACCCCTGCATCGCCGCGATGGCTCCAAATTCCGATAGCCATTCCATGATGATGGTCTCCTGAGCGGGAGGTTGAAATGCAATCTGCTTCTGCTTTATGTGGGAGCTGGCTTGTGTGGGAGCGGGCTTGCTCGCGAATACGGTGTGTCAGTACCGGATGCACTCACTGATTCACCGCTTTCGCGAGCAAGCCCGCTCCCACACAAAACCAGTTCCCACATTCAGATCAGCGCCAGACCCGAGGTTATTGATAGCCTTTCGGAAACGGATTCGGCTCGATCAGATCCGACTCGTAGATCACCTTGAACTGCCCGTTTGGCTGCACTTCACCAATGCGCGACTTGCTCCACAGGTGATGGTTTTCGTGGATCTTCACATAGCCTTCCGGCGCGTTTTTCAACTCGATGCCAGGCGATGCGGCGACGACTTTATCCACGTCGAAACTGCCGGCCTTCTCCACCGCCGCTTTCCACAACCAGGGGCCGAGGTAGGCCGCCTGGGTCACATCACCGATCACTGCATCCTTGCCGTACTTGGCCTTGAACGCTTCCACGAAGGCTTTGTTGTTCGGGTTGTCGAGGCTCTGGAAGTACTTCATCGAGGCATAGAAGCCAGCCATGTTTTCGCCGCCGATGCCTAGCAGTTCGTCTTCGGTCACCGACAGGGTCAACAGGGTTTGCTTGGACGCGTTCACACCCGCTGCGTTGAGCTGTTTGTAGAAGGCCACGTTGGAGCCGCCCACCACGGCGGCAAACACCACGTCAGGCTTTTTCAGCTTGACCTTGTTGATCAGCGAACCGAACTGGGTATTGCCCAGCGGGTAGTAGTCTTCGCCGACCACGGTGCCGTGCAGCACGTTTTCAATGTGCTTGCGCGCGATCTTCATCGAGGTGCGCGGCCAGATGTAGTCCGAGCCCACCAGGTAGAAGGTTTTGGCGCCCTTGGTCTTCGCGATCCAGTCGAGGCTGGCAAGGATTTGCTGGGTCGCTTCCTGGCCGGTGTAGATCACGTTTTTCGACTGTTCCAGGCCTTCATAGAATGTCGGGTAGTAGAGCAGGCCGTTTTCTTTCTCGAAGATCGGCAATACGGCTTTACGTGAAGCGGAGGTCCAGCAGCCGAACACTGCCGCCACCTTGTCGTTCACCAGCAGTTTCTTGGCCTTTTCGGCGAAGGTCGGCCAGTCGGACGCGCCGTCTTCCTGGATCACCTTGATCTGCCGCCCGAGGATCCCGCCCGAGGCGTTGATCTGCTCGATGGCCAGGCGTTCGGCCTGGATCGAACCGGTTTCGGAAATCGCCATGGTGCCGGTGGCCGAGTGCAACTGACCGACGGTAACTTCGGTCGGCGTCACCGCCAGGCCTTCGTTGTCGGCCATGACGCCATGGCTGAACAGACTCGCCGCCAGCAGTGATAAAGCCAACAACGGTTTGGAGCGGATCAATCGTGATTCCATGGGGCGACTCCTCTGCAATGAGGGGTTCAGCATGGCGGCAGGTGGCCACGGCGGGTATACGCAGCCTGACGTAACGGGGTACGTCATTTGACGTATGCCGTTGCGCACCATTTTCGAGCAGGATCCCGCCCGCCTTGGGAAAGGAAACCCCTGTGGCGAGGGAGCTTGCTCCCGTTGGGCTGCGCAGCGGCCCCAAAACCGGCGACCCGGTTCTGTCTGGAAAAATGAAGTGGTCTTGCTGGGCCTGCTTCGCAGTCCAACGGGAGCAAGCTCCCTCGCCACGAAGAGCGCACCCCGCAGGACTGGGGCACGAATATTGCTGCCATCTCCCCATCCTTGCAGGAGTTCCCCACCGTGCACCCCCTCCCCGGCACCCAGCGCATCGTCAAGATCCGCCGCGACTACAACTCCTGGGTCGCCGACGAGACCATGGAAGACTACGCCCTGCGCTACACCCCGAAGTCCTTCCGCAAATGGTCGGAACTGCGCATCGCCAACACCGCCTTGGGCGCGGTGTCGTTCCTGGCGCTGGAGGCCATCGGCGGCGTATTGGCCTTGAGCTACGGCTTTACCAACACCTTCTGGGCGATCCTCGCCATCAGCCTGGTGATCTTTCTCACCGGCCTGCCCATCAGCTACTACGCCGCCCGCTATGGCGTAGACATGGACCTGCTGACCCGCGGCGCGGGCTTCGGTTACATCGGCTCCACCATCACCTCGCTGATCTACGCCAGCTTCACCTTCCTGTTCTTCGCCCTGGAAGCGGCGATCATGGCCCTGGCCCTGGAGTTGTATTTCCATATCCCGCTGGCCATCGCCTATGTCATCTGTTCACTGCTGGTGATCCCGCTGGTGGCCTACGGCGTAACGCTGATCAGCCGCCTGCAACTGTGGACGCAACCGTTGTGGCTGGTGCTGCTGGTGCTGCCCTATGGCTTCGTGTTGTGGAAGAACCCCGAGGCCTTCAGCGACTGGACCAGCTTTGTCGGCCGCAGCAGCGACGGTGGCGACTTCAATCTGCTGTCGTTCTGCGCCGCCTGCACCGTGGCGCTGTCGCTGGTCACGCAGATCGGCGAACAGGTGGACTACCTGCGCTTCCTTCCGGAAAAAACCAGCGCCAACCGCAAGCGCTGGTGGGCCGCGCTGTTATGCGCCGGGCCCGGCTGGATCGTGCCGGGGGCGTTGAAAATGTTCGCCGGGGCGTTCCTGGCGTTCCTCGCCCTGCAACATGAAATCCCCATGGAGCGCGCCGCCGAGCCAACCCAGATGTACCTCGTCGCGTTCGGCTATGTGTTCTCCTCTCCCGAATGGGCGCTGGGGGCGATGGTGCTGTTCGTGTTCATCTCGCAGATGAAGATCAACCTGACCAACGCCTACGCCGGCTCCCTGGCCTGGTCGAACTTCTTTGCCCGCGTGACCCACAGCCACCCCGGCCGCGTGGTGTGGCTGGTGTTCAACGTCGCCATTGCGCTGATGCTGATGGAGCTCGGCGTGTTCGATGTGATCGAGCAGGTGCTGGGGCTCTACGCGAATATCGCGATTGCCTGGATCGGCACACTGGTAGCGGACCTGGTAATCAACAAGCCCCTGGGCCTGTCGCCCAAACACATCGAATTCAAGCGTGCGCACCTCTACGACATCAACCCGGTGGGCGTCGGCTCGATGCTGATTGCCTCGCTGCTGTCGATTCTCGCCCACTTCGGCCTGTTCGGCGCCCTGGCCCAGGCTGCGCCACCGTTTGTCGCGCTGGGCACCGCGTTAATCATGGCGCCGCTATTGGCGTGGCTGACCAAGGGCCGCTACTACATTGCGCGCAGCAGCGAGGCGCAATTGATACACCCGCAACCCGGCACCGGCCTGGTGATCTGCGGGCTGTGCAGCAACCCGTTCGAGACCGCCGACATGGCGTTCTGCCCGGCCTACAGCACGCCGATCTGCTCGCTCTGTTGCTCACTGGATGCGCGTTGCGGCGACCGTTGCAAACCCCACGCGCGCCTGGCCAGCCAGTTCGAAGGGGTGCTGCGCTGGTTGCTGCCGACCACGCTGGTACCGCGCCTGCATACGCGGCTGGCGCATTACCTCGGATTGTTGATGGCGCTGGTACTGATGCTCGCCGGGGCCCTGGCGCTGATCTACATGCAGGCGGCCCAGGGTTTGCCCCATTCGCAAACCTTGTACCAGGCGTTTTTCAAGGCGTTCCTCACGCTCTCGGTGCTGGCCGCCGTACTCGCCTGGTGGGTAGTACTCACCCGCGAAAGCCGGCGGGTGGCCCAGGAAGAGTCCGACCGGCAAACCTCGCTGCTGATGCAGGAGATCGCCGCCCACAGCCTCACCGACCAGGCCCTGCAACAGGCCAAGGAAGCCTCGGAAGCAGCGAACGCGGCCAAGAGTCGCTACGTCACCGGGCTGTCCCACGAGCTGCGCACGCCGCTCAACAGCATCCTTGGCTTCACCCAGATCCTGCAGCGCGACAGTGCCATGCCCGAACAGCATCAGGACGCCCTGGCGACCATCCTGCGCAGCGGCTCGCACCTGCTGTCGCTGATCGACGGCCTGCTGGACGTGGCGAAGATCGAGGCCGGCAAGCTGCGCCTGGAGCTCACCGAAATCCCCTTCCCGGAACTGATCCACGACCTGGAGCAGATGTTCACCCCCCAGGCCGAAGACAAGGGCCTGCGCTTTCGCCTGGACTGCGTGGGCAAGATCCCCGCCGTAGTGCGCGGCGATGAAAAACGCGTGCGGCAGATCCTGATCAACCTGCTGGGCAACGCGATCAACTTTACCGACAGCGGCGAGGTGCGCCTGCGGGTCAGCTACATGCGCGAGACCGCCAACTTCGAAATCATCGACACCGGCATCGGGATTGACCCCGAACAGATCGAGCGGATTTTCCAGCCGTTCGAACGCGGCGACCTGATGCGCCAGGACAAGGGCGTGGGTCTGGGCCTGACCATCACACGCATGCTGACCTCGTTGATGGGCGGCGAATTGCGGGTGGTCAGCGAGCTGGACAAGGGCACCTGCTTCCAGGTACGGCTGTTCCTGTCCCAGGTCCGCGTGCCGCAAGCCGTGGTGCATGTGGAGCACGACATCATCGGCTACCACGGCGAACGACGGCGCATCCTGGTGGTGGATGACCACGTGGACCATCGCAAGGTGCTCAGCGGCATGCTCACGCCCCTGGGCTTCGAGGTGTCCCAGGCCAGCAACGGCCAGGAGGCGATCCGCCAGGTGGCGCTGCTGTCGCCGGACCTGATCCTGATGGACCTGTCGATGCCGACCATGGACGGCTGGGCCACCAGCCGGATGATCCGGCGTAATGCGCTGTCTGCCGCGCCGATTATCATCATCTCCGCCAACGCCTTCACTGACGACCGCGAACGCAGCATCGCCGGCGCCTGCAACGACTACCTGGCCAAGCCGGTGCGTACCCCTGAACTGCTCGGACGCCTGCAACTGCACCTGGACTTGCAATGGCTGCGCCGTCGCACACCGCTCGCCGCGCCGGTCGCGACCCAAGGCGCGCTACCCAGCGCAGAAGAACTCGCGGTGCTCGCCGAACTGAGCGCCATTGGCTATGTGCGTGGTTTGCATGAAAAGCTCGACGCCATCGTGCTGGACAGCCCAGGTACCGCACCGTTCATCAATAAGCTCCGGGCCTTGCTGAAAAGCTTTCGCCTGGAAGAACTCAACCGAATCCTGAAGGAGGCCGAAGATGAATGCCTTGACCCACAGCGCTGAGCCCGGCGTGGTGCTGATTGTCGACGACACCCCGGACAACCTGGCCATGCTCTCCGACGCCCTGGACGACGCCGGCTACATGGTGCTGGTGGCGCTGGACGGCCTCAGCGCGCTGAACCGCGTGCAACGCCGGCGCCCGGATTTGATCCTGCTGGACGCGGTGATGCCCGGGCTGGACGGCTTTGAAACCTGCCGCCGGCTCAAGGCACAACCGGCCAGCGCGGATATTCCGGTGGTGTTCATGACTGGGCTGACCGACAGCAAGCATGTGGTGCAGGGGTTCGAGGTGGGCGGCAGCGATTACGTGACCAAGCCGATCCAGACCGATGAAGTGCTGGCGCGGGTGGCGGCGCATTTGCGTACGTCGCGGATTTTGCTGTCGGCGCGTGCGGCGACACAGCCGAGCGTGATCACCCTGGAGGATGAGCCGGCGCACAAGCTATTGTCGGCGCGGTTTCAGTTGACGGAGCGGGAGGTGGAAGTGCTGCGTTGGGTGGCGTGTGGCAAGACCAATCGGGATATTGGCGACATTCTTGGGTTGAGTCCGAGGACGGTGAACAAGCATCTGGAGCATGTGTATGTGAAGCTGGGAGTGGAGACGCGCACGGCGGCGACTTCGGTGGCGATGGCGGCGATGAGTCCAATCCGGATCCCACAGATGGCCACGATCTAAAATGTGGGAGCGGGCTTGCTCGCGAATGCGGTGTGTCAGTCACCAAATTTTTTACTGATACACCGCATTCGCGAGCAAGCCCGCTCCCACATTTGATCTGTGTCGTTACTGGTATTACCTACCCACCGAAGATCTGCGAAGGCCGGCGCAACGTCGGATCAAACGGGTTGATCTTCGGCCCGATCGCCGCCGCCTCGCGCTTCAACAACTCCACCACCGTCGGCAACCGCCCCGGCCCCAGGCGGTCGCTGATGGTCGCCACACTCAACGCCGCCACCGCATGCCCATTGCGATCCAGGATCGGCACCGCCAACCCGGCCATGCCTTCCAGCACCCCGGTGTTTCGCGCCGCATACCCCAACCGCCGCACACTCTCCACCTCCGAACGCAAAAACACCTCGTCGTACAGGTGAAAATCCTTGAGCCGCGGCAAGTTGTAGCGGATCACCGTCTCGCGCTCTTCCTCCGGCAAAAACGCCAAAATCGCCAGGCTGCCCTGCCCCACGCCCAGCGCCACGCGGCCGCCGATATCACCGGTAAAGGTACGGATCGGATACGGCCCTTCACTGCGGTCCAGGCAGATCGCATCAAACCCGCTGCGCGCCAGCAGGAACAATGAATCCCCCAACGACGCACTGAGGCGCAACATGCTCGGCCGCACCAGGTCCCGCAGGTTGCCGGTGTTGCCCGCATTCGCCGCCAGTGCGAAGAACTCCAGGCTCAGCCGATAGCGCTTGCTACGCGCATCCTGCTCCACCATGCCCTCGTCCATCAGGCTGCGCAGCAGTCGGTGGGTGGTGGGTTGCGACAGCCCCACCTGCTGCGCCAGTTGCGTCACCCGTTCACCACCGTCCGGCGCCGCGCCGAGGATGCGCAGTAATGCAAACAACCGGGAGACGCCACCGGCGCCGACTTCCTTGACACTTTCATTCCGCTCAGTGGAATCCATAAGCCGATATCTCACACTAAATTCTGGTCAGTGAATGAAACTGAAAAAAGTACTCTATCCAGTGAAATTCCATCTTCCGCCATCCTAGTCTTTCGCCCTAATCTGCGTCCACAGGGGCGAAATGAACAACTAACGGCAGCCGACTCAAGATCGAGCGCCAACGCACCCGCAACACCCTTTTCGCATCTGCCCAAAACAAAAAAGCGCGTTTCGACGCGACTCAAAAAGGTGGAACGCAGACATGGCTTTTCTCCAACTCAACGCCTTGAGCAAACGCTACGGCGCCGTCGACGCGGTGGTCGCCACTGATCTTGCGGTGGAAAAAGGCGAATTCGTGTCCCTGCTCGGCCCCTCGGGCTGCGGCAAGACCACCACCTTGCAAATGATCGCCGGCTTCGTCGACGTCACCGGTGGCCAGATCGTCCTCGACGGTCGCGACATCACCCATGCCAAACCCGCCAGCCGCGGCCTCGGCGTGGTGTTCCAGAGCTACGCGCTGTTCCCCCACATGAGCGTGCGCGACAACGTCGCCTTCGGCCTGAAGATGCGCAAGGTGCCTGCCACTGAGATCGCAAGCAGAGTCAAGACCGTGCTGGAACTGGTGCGCCTGGCGCCCCACGCCGAGCGCTACCCGCGGGAACTGTCCGGCGGCCAGCGCCAGCGCGTGGCCCTGGCCCGCGCCCTGGTGATCGAGCCGCCAGTGTTGCTGCTGGACGAGCCCCTCTCCAACCTCGACGCCAACCTGCGCGAAGAGATGCAGTTCGAGATCCGTCGCATCCAGTGTGAAGTCGGGATCACCACCCTGATGGTCACCCACGACCAGGCCGAGGCGCTGTCCATCAGCGACCGGGTAGTAGTGATGCAGGCCGGGCGCGTGACGCAGATCGACGCGCCGTACAAACTCTATGAACACCCGCGCACACGCTTTATCTCGGATTTTGTCGGCAAGGCCAACCTGCTGGCGGGCGACTTCGATCAACTCGGCGCGCCGCAAGTGCGCTTCGAGCCCGGCAACGGCGAACTGACCCTGAGCCTGCGCCCGGAAAAGATCGACCTGGTGGCGGCCGGCAACGGCCGGCTGCAAGGCAGGATCCTCGACAGCTACTTCTTCGGCAGCCAATGGCTGTACCGCATCAAGACCCAGATCGGCGAGCTGACCGTGGTCCGCCGCAATGACGGCAGCGCGCCATTGGCTTGCGGCGCTGCAGTGGGCCTGGACTGGGAGTCGAACCTGTTGCGGGTGCTGGCCGCGGATGAGGTGCGCGCATGAGCCGTGGCTACCTGTTGTCGTTGCCGGCGCTGGTGTTGTTTTTCGGGCTGCTGATCCTGCCCCTGGGCCTGACACTGGTGCTGTCGTTCAACGTGTTCGACTATCAGGTAGGGGTGAAGGCCGATGAGTGGACCTTCGCCCACTACCTGTCGCTGTTCAGCGATTCGTACTTCTACGAGATCTTCTGGCGCACCTTCTGGATCAGTGCCCTGGTGACCTTGCTCTGCGTGGTGATCGGCGTGCCCGAGGCCTACATCCTCAGCCGCATGGGCACGCCATGGCGCTCGATCTTCCTGATCCTGATCCTCACCCCGCTGTTGATTTCAGTGGTGGTGCGGGCCTTCGGCTGGAGCCTGCTGCTGGGTGCCGATGGCCTGGTGAACCAGGTGATCCAGGCCCTGGGCGGCAAGCCGGTGAAGCTGCTGTACACCTCGTTCGCCGTGATCATCGCACTGGTACACGTGATGCTGCCGTTCATGATCATCCCGGTGTGGACCTCCCTGCAGAAGCTCGACCCGTCGGCGGAACAGGCGGCGCTGTCCCTGGGTGCCAGCCAGGCCACGGTGATGCGCAAGATCGTGTTGCCGCAGGTAATGCCCGGCGTGCTGTCCGGCACCCTGATCGTGTTCGGCCTGGCTGCCAGCTCCTTCGCGATCCCCGGCCTGCTGGGCGGACGCCGCCTGAAGATGGTCGCCACGGTGGTCTACGACCAATACCTCTCGGAACTCAACTGGCCCATGGGCGCGACCATCGCGGTGGTGCTGCTGTTGGTCAACTTGCTGATCATGCTGAGCTGGAACCGCATGGTCGAAGGCCGCTACAAAAAGTCCCTGGGAGTATAAGACGATGTCCAGAAACGGTCCTTTGGCCCTGGGCTTTCACGGCCTGGTGGTGCTGTTCATGATGGCGCCGCTGGTGGTGGTGTGCCTGGTGGCCTTCACCCCGGAAAACACCTTGAGCCTGCCCACTTCGGGCTTCTCCCTGCGCTGGTTTCATGCGGTGTTCGAGCGCGCGGACTTTATCCAGGCGTTCTACAACAGCCTGGTCCTGGCGTTCGTTGCCGCCACCCTGGCGACGTTGATCGCGGTGCCGGCGGCGCTGGCAATCAGTCGCTACCAGTTCCCCGGCCGTAACTTCTTCAGTGCGCTGTTCCTCTCACCGATCATCATCCCGCACCTGGTGCTGGGGGTGGCGATGCTGCGGCTGTTCGCAATGATGGGCGTCAACGGCAGCTTCACCTGGTTGATGCTGGCCCACGTGGTGATCATCACGCCTTACGTATTGCGCCTGGTATTGGCGGCCGCCATCGGCATTGACCGCAGCGCCGAGCAGGCTGCCGAATCCCTCGGCGCCAGCCGCTTCACCCTGTTTCGCCAGATCACCTTGCCGATGATTCTGCCCGGCGTGGCCGGCGGCTGGTTGCTGGCGTTCATCAACAGTTTCGATGAAGTGACCCTGTCGATCTTTGTCAGCTCGCCGGCCACCCAGACCTTGCCGGTGCGCATGTACGTGTACGCCACCGAATCCATCGACCCGATGATGGCGGCCGTGTCGGCGCTGGTGATCGGGTTGACGGCGGCGGCAATGATTCTGCTGGACCGGGTCTACGGCCTGGATCGCGTGTTGGTAGGGAAACATTGATGGCACTGTTCAAACGACTGGCGGAAACCGAGCGGCCCAGCCTGGCGTTCACCCTCGATGGACAGCCTGCCACGGGCCTGCTTGGGGACACCTTGCTGACTGCCGTACTGACCTGCGCCGAGCACCTGCGGGGCAGTGATTTCAGCGCCGAACGCCGCGCCGGTTTCTGCCTGATGGGAGCTTGCCAGGATTGCTGGGTACGGCTGGAGGATGGTCGGCGAGTGCGCGCCTGTTCGACCTTGCTGGAAGACGGCCAGGCGATTCGCCGTGACCCGGGGCGCCAGGCATGAAGAGCGTGGTGATAGTGGGCGCAGGCCCGGCGGGCATTACCGCAGCCCGGACCTTGCTGGACCATGGCGTAACCCCGGTGTTGGTGGACGAGAGCCTGCGCGGTGGCGGCCAGATCTATCGGCGCCAGCCGGCGAACTTCCAGCGCTCGGCCAAGCAGCTGTATGGGTTTGAAGCGGGCAAGGCGACAGCGCTGCATCGCACCATGGATGAGCTGGCCACCCGGATCGACTACCGGCCGGAAACCCTGGTGTGGAATGCGGAAAATGGCCGCCTGGACATGCTCAACAACGGCCACGCCGAAAGCATCGAATACACGCAGATCATCGTCGCCACGGGCGCCACCGACCGCATCCTGCCCGTGCCGGGCTGGACGCTGCCCGGTGTGTACAGCCTGGGCGCGGCGCAAATCGCGCTGAAGTATCAAGGCTGCGCCATCGGTGAGCGCGTCGCGTTTTGCGGCAGCGGGCCGTTGCTGTACCTGGTGGCGTATCAGTACGCCAAGGCCGGGGCCAAGGTGGTGGCGGTGCTCGACAGCGCGCCGTTCAGCGCCCAATGCCGCGCCTTGCCGGCATTGCTCGGCCAGCCGGCGACCCTGGCCAAGGGTTTGTACTACCGCGCCTGGCTCACGGCCCACGGCATCCCGGTGCATCAAGGGGCAACGCTGTCGCACATCAACGGCGAGCAACGAGTGACGGGCATCCACTGGGACCAGCAGGAAATCGCCTGTGATGCCGTGGCCTTCGCCCATGCCCTGCGCAGCGAGACTCAACTGGCGGATTTACTCGGCTGTGAATTTGCCTGGAATGCATTGAACCGCGCCTGGTTGCCCCAGCGAGATGCGACCGGGCGTAGCAGTGTCGCGGGCGTGTATCTGGCTGGCGACGGTGCAGGAATCATGGGCGCCGATGCGGCGCAAATGGCCGGCGAGCGAGCGGCATTGGCCTTGCTCGAAGACAGCGGTGTTGCCATCGACCACCGTCGCGGGCCCGTGCTGGAACAACAACTGGCAGGTATCCAGCGCTTTCGCCACGGCCTGGAAACCGCCTTCCCCTTCCCGGAAAACTGGGCCGCTGAAGCTCCGGACGAACTGATCCTGTGCCGCTGTGAAGAAGTCAGCGTCGGCGAAGTACGCGCGGTGGTGGACGAAGGCCACTGGGAAGTGAACCGGGTCAAGGCCCATTGCCGGGTTGGCATGGGCCGCTGCCAGGGCCGGATGTGCGGGCTGGCGGCGGCGGAAATCGTTGCCCAGCGCAGTGGCCGCGAGATTGAAAACGTTGGCCGCCTGCGTGGCCAGGCACCGATCAAACCCTTGCCGTTTGGCGTGGAGGTGCAGCCATGATCGACAGTGAAGTGATCGTGTTGGGTGGCGGGATTGTCGGGGCCTCGGCGGCTTTGATGCTGGCGCAAAAAGGTCGGCGCGTGGTGCTGCTGGAGCGGGACTTTTGTGGCTCGCACTCCAGTGGTGTGAACTATGGCGGCGTGCGGCGCCAGGGGCGGCCATTGCACCAACTGCCGCTTTCGCAGCGTGCCCATGAGCTATGGTCCGACTTGCCGGGGCTGATTGGCATCGACGGCGAATACGTGCGCTCCGGGCATTTGAAACTGGCCCGCAGTCATGACGATCTGGCGGCTCTGCAGGCTTACGCCGACGCTACACGCGGCTTTGGCCTGGGCCTGCAAATGCTCGACCACGCTCAACTGCGCGCCCGGTTCCCGTGGGTGGGTGATGTGGCAGTCGGCGCGTCGTTATGCCCCGAAGACGGCCACGCCAATCCGCGCCTGGTCTCCCCCGCCTTTGCCCGCGCAGCGCAACGCCACGGTGCTCGGGTGATGGAGCAAACCGAAGTCACCCATCTTGAACATGACGGCCAGCGGTTTCAGTTGCGCTGTGCCAATGGGCTGCAGCTGCAAGCCCCCTGGCTGCTGAACTGCGCCGGCGCCTGGGCCGGCACCGTGGCCGCGCACTTTGGCGAACCGGTGCCGATGACCTCGGCGCACCCGGCGATGCTGGTGACCGAGCCGTTGCCGGTGGTGATGGACGTGAGCACCGGGGTGGAAGGCGGCGGGATTTATGCGCGGCAAGTCGCTCGGGGCAATTGCATCCTCGGTGGCGGGCGCGGCTTTGCCCTGGGCCCGCAACAAGCCCGCCCGGGCCAGGCGGCGGTGCTGGAGATTCTGCGCAATGCCGGCGAGTTGTACCCGTTCCTCAAGGGTGCCCAGGCGATCCGTACCTGGAGCGGCACCGAAGGTTATCTGCCCGACCACGAACCGGTGATCGGCGACAGCAGCACCCAACCCGGTCTGCTCCACGGTTTCGGCTTTGCCGGCGCCGGGTTCCAGCTCGGCCCTGCGGTCGGTGAAGCCCTGGCAGAGATCGTCTGCACGGGGGCCAGCCGGCAACCCATCGAAGCATTTTCCATCCGTCGTTTCCAAGCCTGAGAGGAAGATTTATGCACATGATCAAACGTACTGCGCTGTCTTGCCTGTCCCTCGCCCTGTTGAGCACGGCGGCCCATGCCGCACCGACGCTGTACCTGGGCATGAACGGCGGGACCATGGAGCGGGTCTACGCCGACAAGGTGCTGCCCGCGTTCGAAAAGGCCAATAACGTCAAGGTGGTGATCGTGCCGGGCACCTCGTCGGACATCCTGGCCAAGGTGCAGGCCAACAAGGACAACCCGCAGATGCACGTGATGTTCCTCGACGACGGCATCATGTACCGCGCGATTTCCATGGGGTTGTGCGAGAAGCTCACGCCCAACCCGATCCTGGACCAGATTCCGGCCAAGGCGAAGATCAAGGAAGAAGCGGTTGCGGTGACGCTCGGGGTGACCGGGTTGGGTTACAACGCCAAGATGTTCAAGGAAAAGGGCTGGGCGCCGCCGACGTCGTGGATGGACCTGGCCGACCCGCGCTTCAAGGACAAGGTGGTGTTCCAGTCGTTGGCCTCGTCCACATTTGGGTTGCACGGGTTCCTCATGTTCAACCGGATTCAGGGGGGTAGCGAGACCAACGTGGAGCCGGGGTTCAAGGCCTGGCCGAAAACCGTCGGGCCCAACGTGCTGGAGTACATCGCCAGCTCGGCGAAGATTTCCGAGATGGTGCAGACGGATGAGGCGGCGATCTTTCCGCTGACGCCGACGCAGGTGACCACGCAGCAGTTGTTGGGTGTGCCGATGGAGTATGCGCAGCCGAAGGAAGGCGCGGTGGTGTTGAACGTGGCGGAGTGTGTGATTGCGCGGAATGACCAGCCGGAGTTGGCGCAAAAACTGGCGCAGTTTTTGTTGACCGCAGAGGCTCAGGCGCCGGCTTTGGAACTGGGGGATCAGATTCCTTCGAATCCTACGACGCCGACTACCGACAAAACCCGGGCGCGGGTAGAGGCGATGAACAGTTATTTGCAGACGGCGATTTCGATTGACTGGGATCAGGTGAACCAGGCACGACCCGAGTGGAATGCGCGGTGGAGTCGGTCGATTGAGCGGTAGGCTTTGGGGGTGAATATCCATTATTTGGGTGATGGCTTAAATGGGTTCCGCTCTTACAGCGGGTCACTTTTGAAAGGAGCCCAAAAGTAACCAAAAGGCTCTTGCCCCACCACTCGGCACCTCGCCTAGGCTCGGTGTGCCCTCACTCCGGCTTTGGACCGTGGGCCGCCGCGATGGG
>NZ_JACAPW010000027.1:0-27961 GCF_013385495.1 Pseudomonas sp. F8002
TGTTTGATAAGAGCTTGCTCCCTCACCACAGGTTATTGGTCAGGCATCAGGCGGTCTTCCTGTTCTTCACGCCGGTGCGCCCAGTGATACAGCGCCGGCAATACCAGCAGGGTCAGCAGCGTCGACGAAATAATCCCGCCAATCACCACCGTCGCCAACGGGCGCTGTACTTCGGCGCCGGTGCCGGTGGCCAGGGCCATGGGGATAAACCCCAGCGACGCCACCAACGCCGTCATCAACACCGGGCGCAAGCGCGTCAGGGCGCCTTCGTTGATGGCCACCGACAATGAGCGCCCCTCTTCCCGCAGGTTGCGAATGAACGCAATCATCACCAACCCGTTCAGCACCGCCACCCCCGACAGCGCGATAAAACCCACGCCCGCCGAGATCGACAACGGAATGTCCCGCAGCCACAGCGCCATGATCCCGCCGGTCAACGCGAAGGGAATCCCGGTGAACACCAGCAGCCCGTCCTTGAGGTTGTTGAACATCATGAAGAGCAACCCGAACACCAGCAGCAACGCCACCGGCACCACGATGCGCAAGCGCTCGGAAGCTTCCTTCAACTGCTCGAACTGGCCGCCCCAGGTGGTCCAGTAGCCCGCGGGGATTTTCACCTGAGTGTCGATGGCCGTCCCGGCTTCCTCGACAAACGAGCCGATATCGCGCCCACGCACGTTGGCGCTGACGATCACCAGGCGCTTGCCGTTTTCGCGGCTGATCTGGTTGGGGCCGAGCACCAGGTCCAGGCTGGCGACTTCCGACAGCGCGATAAAACCCAACTGCCCCGCCGCGTTATTCGCCAGCGCCGGGATCGGAATCAACAGCCGCGACAGGCCTTCGATATCGGTGCGCAGCGCGTCCGACAAACGCACGACCATGTCAAAACGCCGGTCGCCTTCGTACATCGTCCCGGCCTGGCGCCCACCCACGGCGACGGCAATCGTGTCTTGCACATCGCCTACGTTCAGGCCGAAACGCGCGGCCTTGTCGCGGTCGATATTGATGGTCAGCACCGGCAGGCCGGAGGTCTGTTCCACCTTCACTTCCGAGGCGCCCTTGAGGGTTTGCAAGGTCTCGGCGATTTCCCCGGCGGTCTTGTTGAGCACCGCCATGTCGTCACCAAACACCTTCACCGCCACGTCACTGCGCACGCCGGAAATCAGTTCGTTGAAGCGCAGCTGGATCGGTTGCGACAGTTCATACACGCTGCCCGGCACAATCGCACTGGCGCGCTGGATGTCGGCGATGATTACCTCGCGGGACTTCTTCGGGTCGGGCCACTGGTCCTTGGGCTTGAGCATCACGTAGCTGTCGGAGATGTTCGGCGGCATCGGATCGGAGGCGATTTCCGCGGTGCCGGTGCGGGCGAATACCCGCTCGATTTCAGGCACCTCGGCCATCAAGGTCTTTTCCAGTTGCTGCTGCATCTGTACCGACTGCGTCAGGCTGGTGCCCGGCACCCGCAACGCTTGTTGGGCGAAATCACCCTCGCTGAGGCTGGGGATAAATTCGCTGCCCATGCGACTGGCCACCAGGCCCGACGCAACGATGGCCAGCACCGCCAGGCCGAACACCAGCGGCCGGCGCGCCATCACCCAATCCAGCACCGGCGCGTAGACACGGCGTGCGCTGCGCATCACCAGGTTTTCCTCTTCCTTGACCTTGCCGGTGACGAACAGCGCAATGGCCGCCGGCACGAAGGTCACGGACAGAATCATCGCCCCCAGCAGCGCGATCACCACGGTGAACGCCATCGGGTGGAACATCTTCCCGGCCACCCCGGTGAGGGCGAAGATCGGCAGGTACACCACCATGATGATCAGTTGCCCGAAGATCAGCGCGCGCCGCGCTTCCTTGGCCGCCGCGAACACTTCATGCAGGCGCTCGCTGCGGGTCAGCAATCGCCCGTGGCGCTGCTGGGCGTGGGCCAGGCGGCGGATGGCGTTTTCGACGATCACCACCGCGCCATCCACGATAATCCCGAAATCCAGCGCGCCGAGGCTCATCAGGTTGGCGCTGACCTTGTTGGTAAACATCCCGGTAAAGGTGAACAACATGGCCAGGGGAATCACCATCGCGGTGATCAGCGCAGCGCGGATATTGCCGAGGAACAGAAATAACACCGCCACCACCAGCAGCGCCCCTTCGAAGAGGTTTTTCTTCACGGTGCTGATGGCTTTTTCCACCAGGTTGGTGCGGTCGTAGACGGTGACGGCCACCACACCTTCAGGCAGCGAACGGTTGATCTCTTCGAGTTTTTTCGCGACCGCCTGGGACACCGTGCGGCTGTTTTCGCCGATCAACATGAACACCGTGCCCAGCACCACTTCGCGGCCATTTTCCGTGGCGGCACCGGTACGCAGCTCGCGGCCAATGTCGACCTGGGCGACGTTGCGCACCCGAATCGGCGTACCGTCGGAAGTGGTGATGACGATGTTGGCAATGTCGTCGATGGACGCGACTTGCCCCGGCGCACGGATCAGCAATTGCTCGCCTCTGCGCTCGATGTAGCCGGCGCCGACGTTGGCGTTGTTGCGCTCCAGCGCCGTGACCAGGTCGCCCAAGGTCAGGTTGTAGGCCGCCAGGCGCTTGGGGTCCGGGGCGATCTGGTATTCCTTGGCAAAGCCGCCGATGGTGTTGATCTCGGCCACCCCCGGCACGTTGCGCAGTTGCGGCTTGATGATCCAGTCCTGGATCACCCGCAGGTCGGTCGGCGTATAGGCTGAGCCGTCCTCCTTGCGCGCGCCGTCTTTCGCCTCCACGGTCCACAGGAAGATTTCCCCGAGCCCGGTGGAGATCGGGCCCATCATGCTTTCGATACCCTCCGGCAATTGCTCGCGTGCCGCCTGCAGGCGTTCGTTGACCAGTTGGCGGGCGAAGAACAGGTCAGTGCCGTCCTTGAAAATCACCGTGACCTGGGACAAGCCCGAGCGCGACAGCGAGCGGGTCTGCTGCAAGCCCGGCAGCCCGGCCATGGCGGTCTCGATGGGAAAGGTGATGCGCTGCTCGGTTTCCAGCGGCGAAAAACCCGCCGCCGCCGAGTTGATCTGCACCTGGACGTTGGTGATATCCGGCACCGCGTCGATGGGCAACTTCTGATAGCTGGCGATGCCGACACCGGCCATCAACAGCACCGCCAACAGCACGATGATGCGCTGCTCGATGGCGAATTGGATAAGGCGCTCAAACATGGGAAATCACTCGCAGGATCAATGGGCGTGCTCGGCCGAGGCCTTGCCCAACTCGGACTTGAGGATGAAGCTGCCAGCGGTTGCCACCTGCGCGCCGGCGTCGAGGCCCTGGCGCACTTCGACGAAGCCGTTTTCGCTGACGCCCAGTTCGATATGCCGGGTCATGAAGCCGTCGCTGGTGCGCACGAACACCGAGGGTTTGTCCTCGACGGTCTGGATCGCCTCCTGGGGGACGGTGACCTTGGCCGGGTAGGTGTCGGTGGCGACCTGCACGGAAACGAACAGCCCTGGACGCCACGAAGCATCAGGGTTCGGCACCGTGACGCGCACGGTGGCCGTGCGGGTCTGCTCCCCCAGCAAGTTGCCGACATAGGCCACGGTACCGAGCACTTCGGTGCCCATTTCCGAGGAGGTGACCTTCACCGGTTTGCCGACCCGGACCTTGTTCAAATCCTTGGGGAACACGCCGAAGGTGACCCACACCTGGGACAGGTCCGACAGGGTGAAGGCGTTGCTGGTCTCGCTCACCACCTCGCCGACACCCAGGTGTTTTTCCACTACTACGCCGTCGAACGGCGCTCGCAGTTCGTAGCGATTGCCGCCGACCAATACAGCGCTGCCGCTCAGGGCATTCATCTTTTGCCGGGCATTGTTCAGGGCGATTTCGGCCTCTTGCAGCGCCTGGCGCGCCAGCAGGTAATCCTGTTCGGCCGAGATCCTGTCCTGCCACAACTGGCGCTCGCGCTGGAAGGTGGTGCGGGCCAGTACCACCCGGCGCTCACTGGCCGCCAGTTCACTGCGCTGATCGGAAATCTGCTGGCTGGCGATCACCGCGAGCAGCTCGCCCTTCTTCACCGATTGGCCGAGGTTGACCTTCACCGACTCCACCACGCCGGCAGCACGCGGCACGATGTGGGAGGTGCGGTCTTCGTCGAAACGCACCTCGCCCGGCAGCGAAAGCACAGTGCTGATCTGCCGGGATTGCGCCGGGGCCAGTTGAATACCGGCGGCCTGGACCTGCTGTTCGGTCAGCTCGATCTTGCCTTCCTCTTCCGCCTCTGCCGCACCGCTGATGGCCGGCCACGCCAGCATCAGCGCAACGGCCAGCGCCATCCTGTGTTTGTTGTTCATGGAACGCTCCTGAAAAAATCAAAACCGGGCGAGGTCGCCGTAAATCCGTTCGATGCGCACCCAGGCTTCGGTGGCCTGGGCGGTCGCCGCGAGGTATTGGGTGCGGGCCGCGATCAAGGTGCGCTGGGCGTCGAGCACGTCGAGGAAGTTGAACTTGCCCATCTCGAAACCGCGGGTGGCGCTGTCCACCGCGCTTTGGGCGGCGGGCAGGATCTGTTGGTTGAACGAGCGCACTTCGGTATTCGCGGTTTGCCAAAGGTCCAGGGCCTGGCGGGTTTCGGTGCGCAGGCGCAGTTCGGCAGCGTTGCGCAGGTCGCGGGCCTGGTCGGCACGGCGACTCGCGGCCAGCACGTTGCCCTGGTTGCGGTTGAACAGCGGGATCGGCATCGACACGCCCACCACGTTGACCCGCTCGCGCACGCTGGCGTCGTATTGGCTGCCGATGGACACGTCGAGGTCGGGAATGCGCTGGGCTTTTTCCAGGCCCAGGGCCGCTTCGCCCTGGACGATTTGCAGCTCGGCCAGGCGCAGTTCGGCGGTCTGTTCCAGGCGCGCCAGCAACTGCGTGGGCGACGGTAACGCCGGTGCGGCCTGGGCTTGGGTGGCGACGGCCTGGAAATCGGTGCTGGCCGCGCCAGTACTGGCCGCGAGGCGCCGGTAGGCATCGCTCAGGCCCATCTGCGCGCGGTTGAATTCCAGGCGGATTTCCGAGAGTTGCACCTGGGCGCGGGTGGCTTCCACCGGGGACGTTTTGCCGGCGGTGACGCGACCATTGGCCACCACCAGGCCGCGCTCGGCCAATGCCAATGAGCGCTGGGCCAGGTCGAGGCGTTCCTGGGCGCGAAGTGCACCGTAGTAACCGTCGATGACCTCCGCTCGCAGACCGTTGCGGCGCTGTTCCAGGGTGAGTGCGGCCGCCTCCTGGGCACGGGTGGCGACGTCAATCCGGGCGCCGCGCTTGCCACCCAGTTCCAGGGTTTGGCTCAGTTTCACGGTGGTGGTGCGCGAGTTGCGGCGGGTGTCTTCGGCATCCCAGGAGGCCACCGGATTCGGGATCAAACCGGCCTGCTGGCGACCGCCTTGGGCGATGTCGATTTCCCACTGCGCAGCGGCCATGTCGGGGTTGTTGGCGAAGGCGGTTTGCAGGGCCGATTCGAGGGTCAGGGTTTGCGCGTTTGCGCCCTGGACCGTCATCAGCAACAGCACCGAAGCGCCGATAAACGTGCGGACAAAAGTTGGCATAACAAGAGTTCCATGCCCATGAATTAACAGGTGGGCAATGTAACTTTCGGTACTTATCAGAGGAGTGGCCAGAACATTACAAATCCGTTAGCAACGGCTCTGGCGCGGGCTTTTGCTTTAAGCTCCGGGCAACTTTTCCACTGCCCAGCGGGATCCTCGACATGCGTATTCTGGTTATCGAAGACGAACCTAAAACCGCCGATTATCTACATCAGGGATTGAGCGAAAGTGGCTATATCGTCGACTGTGCCGCCACCGGCGCCGACGGCCTGCATTTGTCTCGCCAGCACGCCTACGACCTGGTGATGCTCGACGTGAATTTGCCGTTGATGGATGGCTGGGACGTGCTGCAACGCATCCGCCAGAACAGCAGCACCCGCATCATGATGCTGACCGCCCAGGGCCGCCTCGCCGACCGGATCAAGGGCCTGGACCTGGGCGCCGATGATTACCTGGTCAAGCCGTTTGAGTTCCCCGAATTACTCGCGCGGGTGCGCAACTTGATGCGCCGCAGCGTGCATTCGCCGGTGCCGGATGTGTTGCGGGTGGCCGACCTGGAATTGGATCAGGGCCGCCACCGGGCGTTTCGCGGTTTGCAGCGCATCGACCTGACCACCAAGGAGTTCGCCCTGCTGCACCTGCTGATGCGCCAGAGCGGCGTGGTGCTGTCGCGCACGCAAATTATCTCGTTCGTGTGGGACATGAACTTTGATTGCGACACCAATGTGGTGGAAGTGTCGATCCGCCGCCTGCGGGCGAAGATCGATGACCCGTTCGAGCGCAAGTTGATCCATACCTTGCGCGGCGTGGGTTATGTGCTGGAAGACCGTGAGTGACGGTCAGGCGTGCACCTCGTCGTGCTCGTCATGCTGAAAACCTTCGCCCTCGATCTGGATCGTGGCGTGGGAAATATCGAATTGCTCATGCAGTAACTCCGTCACCTGGCTGAGGATCTGTTGCTCGGTGCCTTGGGCAGAATCCGCCACCAGATGAGTACTCAGCACATTTTTGCCGCTGGTGAGGGCCCAGATATGCAGGTCGTGCACGTCCTTGACCCCGGGAACGCCGCGAATTGCCTGTTCCACCTTGTCGATATCGATGCCGTCCGGCACGCCTTGCAGCAGCACGTTCATGCTTTCCTTGAGCAGCGTCCAGGTGCGGGGCAACACCCAGAAGCCAATCGCTGCCGCCACCACCGAATCCACCCAGCCCCAGCCGGTGTACATGATCACCAGCGCCGCGATGATCACGCCGATGGAGCCGAGCATGTCACTCCAGACTTCCAGGTAAGCGCCCTTCACATTCAGGCTTTCGCCGCTGGCCGCACTCAGCAATCCCATGGAAATCAGGTTGACGATCAGCCCCAGCACCGCGATCACCAGCATGCCGGTGGACTGGATCTCGGCGGGCGCCTGCAAGCGTTGATACGCCTCATACAGGATGTAGAACGCCACGCCGAACAGCAGCAGCGCATTAAACGCTGCCGCCAGGATCTCGAAACGCGCATAGCCGAAGGTGCGCTTGCGGTCGGCGGCGCGCTTGGCGACCTGGATCGCCACCAGTGAAATCCCTAGCGCCAGGGCGTCGGTCATCATGTGCGCGGCATCGGACAACAGCGCCAGGCTGCCGGTGATAAAGGCGCCGATCACCTCGGCGATCATAAAGCTGCCGGTCAGTGCCAATGCGATCCATAACAGCCGTTCGTGGCCGGCGCGTACCTGGGCGTGGCTGTGTCCTGCGCTCATGAAATATCCTCGTGGGTGGTCGTCCGGTTGATCATAGAGCTATAGGCCAAAACCACCGGCACGAGTTGCAAAATTGTCATCTCGCCGTCAGCTGGGTGTTAAGCCATGCGCACCAAAATTGAACACGAACGCTCTGGAACCGTTGTATCAGGTATGCTTTTCGAGCAGGAAACAAAAAGAAACACATTAGCCAACCTGTTCGATAAGGAGTCCCGTTTTGGAGTTATCGACTGCCGCGTGGATGGTTCACGACACCCGCCTCATGTTCTGCGTATTACTGGCCATCGCCAGCATCATTGTGTTGATCAGCGCGACCAAGCTACCGCCCTTCCTGTCGATCCTGATCGGTACGTTTATCGCCGGTGTCGGCGCGGGCTTGCCGCCGGAAGAAGTGGCCAAGGCCTTCAGCAAAGGCGCCGGGGCGATTCTCGGTGAAGCCGGGATCATCATTGCCCTGGGCTCGATGCTCGGCGCGTTGATGGCTGAGTCCGGCGCTGCCGACCGTATCGCCACCACCCTGCTGGGGTTGGGCAAGGGCAAGTCGTTGCCCTGGGTGATGGCGCTGGTGGCGATGGTGATTGGCTTGCCGCTGTTCTTCGAAGTGGGCCTGGTGATGATGGTGCCGATCATCTTTGTGATGGCCAAGCGTTCGAACCAGCCGCTGCTGAAAATCGCGATCCCGGCGCTGGCGGGGATGACCACCCTGCACGCTTTGATGCCGCCGCATCCGGGGCCGCTGATTGCGGTGGGCGCATTGCACGCCGACCTGGGCCTGACCATGTTGCTGGGCTTCTGCCTGGCGGTACCGGCCGTGATTCTGGCCGGCCCGCTGTACGGCAACTGGCTGTCCAAGCGCATGCACGTGGACGAGCCGGCCGACATTGGCGCGCTGTTCAGCGCACCGCCCAAGGCGCCGCGCCAGCCGAGTTTTGGTGTGTCGCTGCTGATCATCCTGTTGCCGGTGATCCTGATGCTCGGCAGCACCCTGGCCAAGGTTGCCATGTCGCCGGAAAGCCCGGTGGCACTGACCTTGAAGTTCCTCGGTGAGCCGTTGATCGCGCTGGGCCTGGCGGTGATTGCGGCGGTGATCTGCCTGGGCTGGGCCAGCGGCATGCCGCGGGCCGATGTCGGCAACACCCTGCGCAAGGCGCTGGCGCCGATCGCGGTGCTGCTGCTGACCATCGGCGCCGGTGGCGGGTTGAAGCAAACCCTGCTGGATGCCGGCGTGAGCCAGACCATCAGCAAGGTGGCCGAAGGCGCGCACATGCCTTACCTGTTGCTGGCCTGGTTGATTGCGGTGGCGCTGCGTCAGGCCACGGGGTCGGCGACCGTCGCCACCACGACAACGGCGGGCATCCTGGCGCCGATGATGGCGGGATTGGCGGCGACGCAAAGCTCACTGGTCGCCCTGGCGATTGGTGCCGGCTCGGTGTTCTTCTGCCACGTCAACGATGCCGGCTTCTGGATGGTGCGCGAATACTTCGGCTTGCAACTGAAGCAGACGATCTGGGTGTGGTCGGTGTTGCAGACCATTGTGTCGGTGGTGGGCCTGGTGGGCACATTGCTGATGTGGCACTTCCTGACGTAATGATCGTTCCCACGCTCCGCGTGGGAATGCATCCGTGACGCTCCGCGTCACACGAGCGGACGCGGAGCGTCCAGGGAGTCGTTCCCACGCAGAGCGTGGGAACGATCAGGTGGGTAGGCGCTTGCCAAAATACGCCGCACTCACTGCGCCCACCGCGCCCATCACCACGCAATACCCCACGCAGATCCACGGGCTGGTCGGCATCAACGCGATCAACATCAGCGGCGTGGTACTCGCCCACAGCGCATAGGCAATGTTGTAGGTGAAGGAAATCCCCGACACCCGCACCTGCGCCGGGAACAGGTTGACCATCACCGACGGCACCGCGCCCACCACCCCGCAACTCAAGCCGGCAATGGCATACGCTGCGCCCAGCCACACGCCACCGGCAATCAGGCTCGCATAGAGCACGGCAATCCCCACCGGCAGCAGCAGGCTATAGACCAACACCGCACGCCAGGCGCCGATGCGGTCCACCAGGAGCCCGGCCAACACGCAACCGATATTCAGGAACACGATGCCCAACGCGCTCAGGGCGAAGGTGTGGCTGGGGCTCATGCCGAAGGTTTTCTGCATCATGGTCGGGGTGATCACCACCAGTACGACGACGGCCGAGGTGAGCACGCAGGTGAGGATCATCGCCGGCAGCAGCGCGCTGCGATGTTCCCGCAGGACGGTACGCAGCGGCAGTTCGGCGCCGGCCTGGCGACGGGCCTGCATTTGCAGGAACACCGGGGTTTCGCTGAGCCAGCGCCGCAGCCAGACACCGATCACGCCGAACACGCCGCCGAGCAGGAACGGGAAGCGCCAGGCGTAGTCGAGGATTTCGGCCGGGGTGAAGACTTGCGCCAGCAGCGTCGCCGTCAGCGCGCCGAGCAGGTAGCCGAAGGTCAGCCCGGCCTGCAGGAAGCCCAGGGCATAACCACGATGGTTGTCCGGAGCGTGTTCGGCGACAAACACCCAGGCGCTGGGCACTTCCCCGCCCACTGCCGCACCCTGGAGGATGCGCAGCGCCAGCAGGATCAACGGTGCGAAATAACCGATTTGTGCGTAGGTGGGCATGATCCCGATCAGCAGGCACGGCAGCGCCATCATCAGGATGCTCAGGCTGAACACCCGTTTGCGCCCCAGGTGATCGGCGAAGTGTGCCATCAGGATTCCGCCCAGCGGGCGCGCGAGGTAGCCGGTGACAAAGATGCCGAAGCTTTGCAGCAGACGCAGCCACTCGGGCATTTCCGGCGGGAAGAACAGCTGGCTGAGGGTCAGCGCGAAAAATACGAAGATGATGAAGTCGTAGATTTCCAGGGCCCCGCCCAGGGCAGCCAGGCCCAGGGTTTTGTAGTCGGAGCGGGAGAAACGCTGCGCCTGTGGATAAGAGGTGGCAGTCATGGAAAAGCTCGGCAGACAAACAAAATGGCCTGCAGGTTATGAGCTGGGCCCGGTGATGGCAATCTCGCCGGATATATTTGCTTTACTCATTGATCAATGAAGATAACTACATTCCCAAATGAATAGCCGTAGAGGAACATGCAGCAAAACTGCCGCCCCCATAATAAATACAAATAGAGGTACTGAACGTGGCCGATGCTATCGAAGACAGCCGCTACGCCCGATTCGCCCTGCGTTGTTCAAACTTCGCCGAGCGCTGGTTCCCTGACTCCTGGGTGTTTGCCGCCCTCGCCGTGATCATTGTCGCCGTGGCGACCCTGGGCATGGGCGCCGCGCCGACCGAGGCCGCCAAGGCGTTTGGTGACGGTTTCTGGAGTTTGATCCCGTTCACCATGCAAATGGCGTTTGTGGTGATTGGCGGTTACGTGGTCGCCAGCTCCCCGCCCGCCGTGAAGTTGATCGACCGCCTGGCGCGCATCCCGAAGAACGGCCGTTCTGCCGTGGCCTGGGTGGCGCTGATTTCGATGGTCGCCTCGTTGCTCAACTGGGGCCTGTCCCTGGTGTTCGGTGGTTTGCTGGTGCGTGCGCTGGCCCGGCGTACGGATTTGCGCATGGATTACCGCGCGGCCGGTGCTGCGGCCTACCTCGGCCTGGGTGCCGTTTGGGCGCTGGGGCTGTCGTCGTCGGCGGCGCAGTTGCAGGCCAACCCGGCCAGTTTGCCGCCGTCGATCCTGTCGATCACCGGGATGATCCCGTTCACCGACACCATCTTTCTGTGGCAGTCCGGCGTGCTGTTGCTGGCGCTGATCGTGGTATCGCTGATCATCGCCTACGCCACCGCGCCCGGGCCGAACTCCGCCCGTGACGCCAAGGCTTGCGGTATCGACCCGGCCTTCAACATGCCCAAGCCGCAACCGCCGACCCGTCCGGGCGAGTGGCTGGAGCACAGCCCGTTGCTGACCATCCTGCTGGCGTTGCTGGCCGCCGGTTGGTTGTTCCATGAATTCTCGACCAAGCCGGCGATCAGCGCGATCTCGGGGCTGAACACCTACAACTTCCTGTTCCTGATGGTCGGTGCCCTACTGCACTGGCGTCCGCGCAGTTTTCTCGATGCGGTGGCCCGTGCGGTACCCACCACCACCGGGGTGCTGATCCAGTTCCCGCTATATGGCTCGATTGCCGCGCTGATGACCGTGGTGAAAGGCAGTGACGGCGCGACCCTGGCGCACCATATCTCGACCTTCTTCACCTCGATCGCGTCCCACGACACCTACGCGCTGTTGATGGGCGTGTACTCGGCGGTGCTGGGCTTCTTCATCCCGTCGGGCGGCGGCAAGTGGATCATCGAGGCGCCGTACGTGATGCAGGTCGCCAATGACCTGGAATATCACCTGGGCTGGGCGGTGCAGATCTACAACGCCGCCGAAGCGCTGCCGAACCTGATCAACCCGTTCTATATGCTGCCGCTGCTGGGCGTGCTGGGGTTGAAGGCGCGGGACTTGATCGGTTTTTCGTTTGTGCAGCTGCTGGTGCATACGCCGCTGGTGTTGTTCCTGCTGTGGGCGTTGGGCACGACGCTTAAATATTTGCCGCCGGTGATGCCTTAATTATCTGAAGCTGCACCCGCTCTTCAGGCGGGTGCGGCTGGCAGGTTGTTCAGCAGCTCAGGTAGCGCGTGCTGAACCGTGTCCCATACCACTTCAAGATTTATGTCGAAGTAACCATGGGCAATCCGGTTGCGCATCCCGCGCATACTGCGCCAAGGCACCTGCGGTTGGGCGGCTGCAAACTCTGGATGTTGATCCATTATTTTGGTCGACGCTTCGCCGATGATGATCAAACTCATGATCACGGCTTGTTGGGTACGCTTGTCTTCAAAAACTCAGGTTTGCTCACCCCTTCGGCAAAGGTGATCGCGTCGGACGATGCCTGGCGCATGTGCTCCAGGTAGTCGCCAATCCGATTTGAGATCATACGGGCCGGGCCTCAGCCAAGACTTGAGCACGAAACTTCAGAGGCAGATCGCCAGGCGTCAGCAAATCGACGTTTACCCCGAGCAAGTCTTCCAACTCCACCTGCAGCCCACCAAGGTCAAAAAGGGTCGCTCCCGGTAGCGCATCAACCAGTAAATCGAGATCACTGCCGTCTTTATCAGTCCCCAACAAAACGGACCCAAACACCCTTGGGTTGGAGGTATGGAAACGTCCTACTACTTCACGCACGGCAGCCCTCTTGAGATCCAGGGCAGTTGAAGGTTTCATGGGGCACCTCTGCGGTATGCAATATCGGGCCAGTCTAGCAGTGCTTGGGATCAGGAAGCATGCCCACATGATCACACCGCTGTCTTCGTTCCGTCACATTCCATTGCTACCGTTCCGGCGAAACATATTGCAACAACTAACCCGCATGGACTCCCAGCAATGAGCGACGAGCACAAAGACCGCCCTTCCCAAGACATTGAAGCCAAACCGCCAGTCGACACCAGCCGGCGGCGCTTCCTGGGAGGCGCGGCCGTGCTGGGCGTGGGTGCGACCCTGAGTGCCTGCGGCAATACCAGCGAGGCACCCGGCAAGCCGGTGGATCGCCCGCTGACGCCGCAAGAGCTGGACAAGGCCCTGCAGGAACAGGTTAAAACCGTGGTGGTGATCTACGCCGAAAACCGCAGCTTCAACAACCTGTTTGCGGATTTCCCCGGGGTCGAGAAACCATTGTCGGCCCTCGCCCCTGCGGACTATCAGCAGCGCGACCGCGACGGCAGCCTGCTGAGCACCCTGCCCCCGACATGGGGCGGCGTGTTGCAAGTTGGCCCGCAGACCGTGGATGGCGTCACGTACCCCAGCGAAGTGCAATACCAGGAAAACCTGCCCAACGCTCCGTTCGCCCTCAAAGGCCCGAATGGCGAAGACCAGCCCCTGAGCCTGGTCACCCGGGATTTGTGGCACGTGTTCTATCAGAACCAGATGCAGATCAATGGCGGTAAAAACGATGCGTTCGTGGCCTGGGGCGACTCCGGCGGCCTGCTGATGGGCCATTACGCCCAGAGCCGTTACGCCCTGCGCTTGTGGGACGTGGCGAAGGAGTTTGTGCTCTGCGATAACTTCTTCCAGGGCGCGTTTGGCGGCTCGTTCCTCAACCACCAATACCTGATCAGTGCCACCCCGCCGGTGTACCCAAACGCTGCGCAATCGGTGGCCAAGGCACAGATCGCCACGCTGCAAAGCGACGACCCGACCGACCCGCGCCTCAAGCCTCTGGACAAGTCCCCGGCCAGCGCCATGACCGGCCCGCCGCAATTCGGCCCCAGCGCACTGACCCCGGACGGTTTCGGCGTGAACACCCTGGCCCCGCCTTACTGGCCTACCTGGATTCGCGACCCCGAGCGCCCGGATTACTCCAAGCCCGACTTGCCTAACGTGCTGGTGCCACAAACCCACGAGCACATCGGCGACAAACTGTCGAAAAAGAACGTCGACTGGGCCTGGTACGCCGGTGCGTGGCAAGCAACGCTGGATCAGTTCAAGGACTCGGGCGGCATTCCGAAGATTCCGAACTTCCAGTACCACCACCAGCCCTTCAACTACTTCAAGCAGCAAGGCCCGGAAAACCCGGCTGAGCGCAATAAACGCCTGCGCGATGGCGGCCTGGGGGATGACGCCAGCACCAACAAGTTCTTCGCCGATGCCCAGGCCGGCAAGCTGCCTGCGGTGACCTTCTACAAACCCCAGGGCAACCTGAATATGCACGCCGGTTACGCCGACGTCGCTTCGGGCGACCGGCATATCACCCGCGCCTTGAAGGTGCTGCAGGAAAGCCCGCAGTGGAAGAACATGGTGGTGATCGTCACCGTCGATGAAAACGGCGGCTGGTGGGACCACGTTGCACCGCCAAAAGGCGATCGTTGGGGTCCGGGCACGCGGATTCCGGCACTGGTGGTCTCGCCGTTCGCGCGCAAGGGCACGGTGGACCATACCGTCTACGACACCGCGTCGATCCTGCGTCTGATCACCCGGGTGTTCCAGCTGGAAACCCTCGACGGGCTCAAGCAGCGTGACGAGGCCATGACCGCGCGCGGCCAGAAACCCATGGGTGACCTGACCAACGCCCTGCACTTCAAGGTGTAGACGCACTTGCTCAAAAGCGACAAGCGCGCAGTTTTTCTACGCGCTTTTCCCGGTCAACCGCTACTGTGTGAGGGTGGGCATTCACCCCGCGCAGACGGGCTTTCGCTGACAGGGAACCATCCATGTTCAAACTCACCAGGTTGTCCTTCACCCTGGCCGCACTGACCTTGAGTGCGGTCGTACAGGCTGATATCACCGTACCGCTGGGTACCCCGCAACGGGTCACCCAGTTGTTCGCGTACCCGAACAATTGCAGCGTCATCTGTTTTCGTCCCTGGACTCTGGAACAGACCGTCGAGCACTACCTGAACCAAAGCCTGCAACGCGACGGTTACAGCCGGGGCAAAGTCAGCGTCAAGACCGAGCATGACCAGGTGCTGGCCACGTTCAGCGGTGTGCCAGACGGTTATGGCCAGCCGTTGACCACCTTGCTCGATACCGCCGACCTGGCTTACCAGGGCGCCAGCAAACTCAATGGTGATGGCAAATGGCAGTTCAACTGGTACCTGTTCCTGCCGCTGGGCATGGCCCTGGAAAACCGCAAGAGCATCGAGCTGCTGCACTTCCCGCCGGATTATTCCCTGACCCACTTCCAGGACTACCTGGAGTCGGCCACCACCGACCGCTGGGCGACCTTGCTCACGGCCAACGGCATCCCGGCGACCCAGACGCCGGAATACCAGACCATCATCGACATCGCCCCGATCGCCGCCCCTGCCACGGCGGGCAAGGACCTGGAAGGCGTCTACGGTTACTTCACCGACTACCAGACCCGGATGGTCAAGGAGCTGAGCCAGCACGCGGGCGGCGCGTTGCCGATGGTGGCCTTCGGCGCGCCGGTGCGCAGCTGGATCAAGCAGCAATACGGGCAAACCGTTGCCGTACTGGGCCTGGCGCAAATCAGCCCGGCCGTCGGGAGCCAGGTCGCCGTACTGGGCGCCAATCACCCGAGCTACATCTGGTATGCCGCCAACCCCGACACCTATGACGGTGACGAGCAAAAGGCCGACGAGGCCGGTTTGAAGGTGATGGGCCAGGACTTGAGCGCCGCCTGCTGGCAGGCCTCGATGGGCCAGAAGCCCGCCAGCGATCCGAATGTGCAGCTCAAAGGCTGCATGAACACCTGGCAGGTAACGCGCAAGGAGCAGACCTGCGAACTGTTCTACACCTCTATCCGCGAGCTGACGCCCGATCAAGCGAACGCCAAGTGTGCCCAGCCGGCGATCAAAACCCAGCTGAGGCAATTGAAAAGCGCCGTGCCAGAACCGGCGATTGAAGCACCGGCGCTCTGAAGCAGGCTGCCAGAAGGGCATTTTCCTACATAAAAGATAGCCAATTTCTACTGTCAGATTTGACAGTAGAAATTGGCTCCCACTTAAGCGAGTCTTGAGCCGCGCCCATCCGCTGCAAGACTGGCAGTCAAGACACCACCGGCAGGTCGATGCAGCCCCTCCTGGAGAGTCATGAAAACTCAAGCCATGGACAAGGCTAAAACCGCTGTGAGCCAGTGTCTTTACCCGTTCTCGACCGCCCTCGTCGAACACGGCTACCCCCGCGCTCGCGACTATGAAGTGGTGCGTACCCGAGACGGTTCAGGCGACGGAATCAAGACCCGCGTCGCCTTTGACAGCCGCCTGTGTATCGCCAGGGTGTCCGGCTACGCATTGAATGAGCGGCGCCTGCATACGGTGCAGATGTCCTCGCGTATCCACTTGTACGACCCGTGGTTCAGCGGCTTGCTTTCGCACTCGTGCAACCCGAACGCGTTTCTCGACATGACGTACCTGGAACTGTGGTCCGTTCAGCCCATTCCCGCTGGTGCCCTGCTGACCATGGATTACGCCCACACCGAGGACGTATTGTTCCGACAGTTTCGCTGCCAGTGCGGCGAGCTCAACTGTCGGGGCTGGATCACCGGCATGAAGGAGCCGTTGAATCCCGAGGGTCAGCAATTCATGGAGCAGTGGCGCGAACGCAAAAGCCCTTAGACCGCACCCAGCGGGCGCAGGCGGTATTGCGGCGGCAATTGCTCGAAGCCACTGATGGTGGTGTTCAGGCTTTTCCAGCGGCCGTCCTTGATCCCGTAGATACAGCCATGAACCGACAGGCTCTGCCCGCGGTGCCAGGCGTTCTGCACGATGCTGGTGTGGCCGACGTTGGCCACCTGCTGGATCACGTTCAGTTCGCACAGGCGGTCTACGCGTTCCTCTTCCGTGGGCAACTGGGCCAGCACGTCGCGGTTTTCGTAGTACAGGTCACGGATGGTGCGCAGCCAGCCGTCGATCAGGCCCAACTGGTTGTCCTGCATCGAGGCGCGTACGCCACCGCAGCCATAGTGGCCGGTCACCAGGATGTGTTTGACCTTGAGCACGTCGACTGCGTACTGGATCACCGACAGGCAATTGAGGTCGGTGTGCAATACCACGTTGGCCACGTTGCGGTGCACAAACAGGTCGCCGGGCAGCATGCCGACGATCTCGTTGGCCGGTACCCGGGCGTCGGAACAGCCGATCCACAGGTATTCCGGGGTTTGCTGGCGGGCGAGCTTGGCGAAGAATTCGGGATCTTCCTGTTTGATCGCATCCGCCCAGCGTTCGTTGTTATCAAGCAAGTCTTGTAGTTCGTTCATCAGGGAAAGCCTCAGGAATGATGCGCAGTTTTTGACACTCGACCGCCCGTCCGGGTCACGCCAGCAATAAAGATAGCCGGCGGCAATTACTTGAATCTTGGGGAGCCATGCCTGTCCACACACTATAAGCCCCACAGTATGAGGAATCGCCATGACTGAATCACGACGTCCCTACGGCGCTACACAGCCGGAACCGATTGATGACAACGAAGATCGCATGGGCGAAATGCGCGAGCTGGATTTTGACAAGGAGGAGCCGACTGCGGAAATCGGCGACGAGATTCCGCCACGGGAGCGTGAGCACCTGATGCCCGACGAACGGGTGCGCGAAGCCGGGATGACCGGTGCTTCCACTGACGATCATGACTCAACCGATGATGACATGAGCCCGGAAACGCTGATCCATGAGGATGGCGCGCGGGATGCGCAGGAAGCAGGTGAAGACCATCCAGCGGATTACGATTTGAGTATCGTCGATGAAGACGAGATCGGCGGCGGCAATGGCCTGGATGAGGCCGAGTTGGCCGATATCGATCCAGTAGACGGCAACCGCTGACACCCTGCCGAACTGAATGTGGGAGCGGGCTTGCTCGCGAAGGCGGTGTGTCAGTCATTACATCTGGCGACTGGACCATCGCCTTCGCGAGCAAGCCCGCTCCCACCAAGCCCGCTCCCACATTGGGCCCTGTGTTTAGTCGACCAGGGTGCAGGCCATCACGACCGCATCTTCGCGGCCACCGACGGCGGGGTAATAATCCCGCCGACGGCCAATTTCGTTGAAACCATAACGCTCGTACAGCCGGAACGCGCCGGTGTTGCTGTCGCGCACTTCCAGGAAACATTCCCGCGCCTTGGCCTCGTAGGCCCGGGACATCAGGTGCTCCAGCAAGCTCAAGCCCAGGCCACGGCCCTGGTTTTCCGGCTTGACGGTGATGTTCAGCAAATGCGCTTCATCGAGGATGATCTGCACCACCCCGTGACCCACCTGCTGCTCACCTTCGAACATCAGCCAGATTTGGTATTTGCCCAGCCCGTCGAGAAAAATCCCGCGGGTCCAGGGGTGGCTGAACGCTGCGTATTCGATCTTCAGTACAGCGTCGAGGTCCGCCTCGGTCATCGGGCGGAAGGATAAAGCTTCACTCATCGGTACTTTTCCAGCGCGCCATCAGCCGGCGCATGGCTTGCCAGACATCAGCCTTACGCTGTGGCTCTTCCATTAATAGTTCCAGGCCCGGCAGGGCCCAGACGGAGCCCAGGCCTTCGACCTGCAGTTCGCGGTACCAGGCCTCGGCATTCGCTTCGCCGGCAAAACGCACGGCGGGCAGGCCGATCAGCCACAGGCACACGCAGGGTTCGTCTTCCAGGCGCGCCGAGACAAAACCTTGCACAAAATCCCGCGCGGCTTCCGGGCCCTGGTCCATGGTGCCCCGGGCCAGCAGCGGCCAGCGCACCGGCTCGCCAACGATTTGCGGACTGTCGGGCAGGCCGGCGGCGCGCAACATGTCCTTGAGCAGCAGATAGGCCGGGTCGCGGGCCTGGAAGCGCTCGCCTGTGGGTAACTCCACCAGCAGCAGGCATCGCCCGGCCCGCAGCAGTTGCAGGGCAAAGCGTGGCGGCGGTACGACCGGAGCCTTGACCACGGCAGGCGCCTCTTCGGCGACGACCGGCTTGGCCACCGGCGACGGGCGCGGCACTTCGACCTTTGGCCGGACCACCGGGGTTTCTGCCACAGGCTTGACCAGCGGCACCGGCGCAGCCGCCTCCTCACCCGAAGGCTCGAAAGCCTCGAACGGTTCCGGGGCCTCCAGCAGCTCGGGCCGCGAAGGGGCGGCGAACGGTAACTCAGTGCGCGGCAGCCAGTTGACCACCTGCATGGCGGTCAAGTAAGCGCGACGTCGGGACTCGATAAGCAAAGGTCGGCCACTTGTGGATAACTAAAGAACAGGGATTCTACCGCCCTTCGACGAAGATCGCCCGCAGTTGATCGCTCCGGTGAGCGCCTCACGACCGGCTGTGGATAAATCCCGGCACCGATGCAGTACAATCGCTGCTTTTAATCGCTAACCAGCCGGCCATTCCGATGATCGAACCCAAGCGCGTCTTGCGCGCCCTCGCCGAACACTGGGCCCTGCTTGAGCCACTGTGCGAACACTTCGACCAAGGCACCCTGAGCCTCAGCGAACTGCGCGCCCAGCTGGCCGCCCAACAACTGGACAGCACGCCACAGGACATCACCAGCCTGCTGGACGTGTGGATTCGCCTGGATATCCTGGTGCCTGTCGCCAAGAGCCCGAACCGTTTCGAGCTCAACGCACAGATCCACGACTTCCTGGCGTATCTTCGCAAGGAGCACCGGCTAGGCCTGTGCCTGGAAATCGAAGCCTACCTGCGCCACCTTGAGCGCCTGGCGGGTTATATCCAGGACGCCTTCGACATCCGCGACGGCCATGACCTGGCGCGCCAACTGCGCCTGCTGGACATGCGCGTGCGCGACGTGCTGAAAAAACTCGCCAACGACGAACAGGCCCTCGCGGCCGTGGCCGATCGCGCCAAGACCAGCGACCGGCAGATCCCGTTGCGCCAGCGCTACGCCGAAGTACTGGCGACCTGGGACGAATACGTCGAGCCGATGATTCAACTGGTGAACGCCGACGGCGCCTTCGAACAAGGCGTGCGCAAGGTGGAAAACGTACTGTTGCGCATGCTTACCGAGCAGCAGCGCCTCGGCCACCTGGTGGACGACGACATGCTGCTGCGCACCCACGCGCGCATCCTCGAAATGCAGACCAGCGCCCAACTGACCTTGCGTCACGCCCGGGAACTGCTGCTGCCGTTGCGGGAAGAAGCGCGCCGGCACAACGCCGTGACCCGTGGTGCCGCGCTGGCCTTGTCGGCGATTCGCCGCAAGGGCCTGGACGCGGTGCCGCAAGCGGCGATGCCGATGTTCACCCGGCCGCAAAGCACCTTTCTTGGCAGTGCCAGCCAGGTCGAAGCCTACGTGTACGCCTTGGCCAACTTCGAACCGAAGCCGGCGCGTTTCCCCAAGGCGCATAAATCCCACAAGGGCGAAGCCCCTCGCGCACCGCGCACGGTCAAGGAAATGCTCGAGCGCTGTGAAGACGCGCTGCCGATGCCGGACCTGATGACCTGGCTGCTGGAGCAGGAACCGGACGGCGCAACCGACGAGTTGCTGTACTGGTTCTCACGCCTGTCGCGGGAAAAACGCTTTAAGCGCGAACGTCTGGAACGACGGGATTACCACACTCACGAGCACCAGGTCAGCCTGCGCTCATTCGCCCTGCTTCCAGCCAGTATTGATACGGCCGGGAATTCTGCGAGCACCCCTCATGCATCTTGATCTATCCGAACTGTCCCAGCTGGCGCCGATCTTTCGCGAGCTGTTCAAGGGTTACCACGTCAGCCGCCGCGACCCGGAGCTGTACGCCCAACTGTCGAACTTCCAGGACCAGTACCGCACGTTGTTCAAGGCCCTGGGCTTTGAGTTGGTGTGCGACACGCGGGGTTTCTACTACTTCGTGCCGGACTCGGCCGTGGCCGCCGCGCAGGTCAACAAGACCGCCCAGCGCCTGGCGTTGTTCACCTTCATCATCGTCGAGCACCTGGCCGACCAGGGCCGCGACCCGATCGCCGTGCTCGACGGTGGCAGCCTGGGCCGTGACGAACTGCCGTCGTTGCTGGAAAAGTACCGCGACCTGTTTATCCAGGCCGAAGTGCAGACCGTCGAGGAACTGGAAGAAAAAATCATGCGCCGCATGACCCAGCTGGGTTTTGCCGGTGAAGAGAACGGCATCTACCGCTTCCTGCCGCCGATGCACCGCTTCCTCGATGTGTGCCTCTCGGTCCAGCAAGACCGCGACCTGGCCGCGAGCATCCACAGCGTATTGCCGTTGCCGGCCCCGGTGATCATCGACGAAGACAGCGATGAAAAACTGCTGAAGACCGATGACCCGCTGGACTTGAGTGACTTTGCAGAAGAAAGCGAAGAAGACGCCCTGGCCCGCGCCATTGCCGAAGAACAGGAGACCGACGCATGAGCAAGGAACGCTACGGCATTCGCCGCTTCGCCCTTTTGAACACCGCCGGTTACAGCCTGGGTTTGTTCCCGCTGGAAGAACCGCTGTCGGTGTACGGCGCGAACAACCTCGGCAAATCGGCGTCGATCAACGCCTTGCAGTTCCCGATTCTGGCGCGCATGTCGGACATGAGTTTCGGCAAGTACACCCTGGAGCAATCCCGGCGTTTCTACTTTGCCACCGACACCAGCTACATCCTCGTGGAAGTCTCGCTTCCCCATGGCCCGCACGTGATCGGCGTGGTCGGTCGCGGCCCGGGCGGTGGTTTTGGTCACCAGTTCTTTGCCTACGCCGGCAAGCTGGACCTGGCGCACTACCAGAAGAACGACACCTGCCTGCGCCAGAAAGAGCTGTTCACCAACCTTGAGCGCGAAGGCCTGAAAGCCTATGAGCTCAAGCCCGATGAGCTGCGGCGTTTGCTGGTGGGCGGCCATACGTCGATCCCGCTGGACCTGACCCTGATTCCGCTGCGCTCCACCAGCGAGCAGAGCCTGAAGACCTTCCGCGCGCTGTTTATCAATTTGCTGCACATGCGGGAAATCACCGCGGCCAAGTTGAAGCAGCTGTTTCTGGATGCGTTCGAACACAGCCTGCGTTCCGGCAGTGTCGATTACATCGCGGCGTGCGAAGAAGCCTTCCGCGATGTACGACGCATGGAGCAGGACTACAACTCGCTGGTGGCTGCCGGCCCTCTGGTAGAAGCCTTGGCCAACGGCGTGAAACAGCGGGACATTCTGCGGGGCAAGCTGCATCGCCTGTCACCGCTGCTGGATTCGTTGCTGGGCACCTGGTCGGACTACGCCAGTGCGCGCAAGGAAGAACTGACGATCCAGGCCGAGCATTACCGCAACGAGCAGGATTCGCTGCAGAACGACCAGCGCGGCGGCACTCAGGAGCTGATGCGCCTGGAGCGGGAAATCAGCGGGATTCAGCGCTGGCTGGGTGAGCTGTCGGTGCTCAAGCACCGCTTCGCGCTGGTGGATGACGTCAAGGTGCTGGAGCAGCAACTGCTGGCCGCCAAGGATGCTCACGATGAACTGGCCGGGGCCTTGGCGCAGTCGCGTCAGTTCAGCGCCGAGGATCTGGACGAACGTCTGCGGGACCTGGAAAAACGCCTGAAGTCGGTGAAGCAGCAACTCGATCACGCCGACAACAACAGCTACGCCAAGCTGCGGGAAGAATTCTCGCAGCAGGATGTCGAGCGTTTGATGCGCCTGTTCAACAGTTCGCTGTTCAGCTTGCCGCTGGGTGAGCATGGCATCACGCTGGACGAGGACGGCCTGTGGGTGAAATCCCTGGAGCAGATCCTTGATGGCTTCAAGGGCGAGCGTTTTGAAGTGCCGGGGCTGGCCATCGACATCTCGCACATTGAACCTCCAGCGTTGCAGGCACTGGCTGACCGCGCCGCGTTGCGCGACCAGAAAGAGCGTCTGGAAAAAGAACTCAAGCAACTGAAAACCCAGCAAGCCGTGGCGGCCGACCGCGCGGCGAGCAAGACCCAGACTGAAGCGCTGTACCAACAGGTACTGGACGCGCAGAAGGCGCTGGAAGATTTCCGCCGTGCACAAACCCTGAGCGCCGAGGAAGGCGAGAAGCTGGAAAGCCTGGCGCAGATGGAAGCGGCCCAGGACGAATTGAAACGCTCCAGCGATGCGTTTACCGAGCGCGTCCAGCAACTGTCGGCCAAGCTGCAATTGGTAGGCCGGCAGATTGGTGATATGGAAGCCAAGCAGCGCACCCTGGATGACGCATTGCGTCGTCGCCAGTTGCTGCCGGCAGACTTGCCGTTTGGTACGCCGTTCATGGACCCGGTCGACGATTCCATGGACAACCTGCTGCCGCTGCTCAATGACTACCAGGACAGCTGGCAAGGCCTGCTGCGCGCTGATGGCCAGATCGACGCGCTGTACGCACAGGTGCGCCTCAAGGGCGTGGCCAAGTTCGACAGTGAAGACGATATGGAGCGCCGCCTGCATCTGTTGATCAACGCTTACGCGCACCGTACCGATGAAGCACTGACGCTGGGCAAGGCCCGGCGTGCGGCCGTCACCGATATCGCACGCACCTTGCGCAATATCCGCAGCGACTACGACAGCCTTGAGCACCAGTTGGCGTTGTTCAACCGCGAGATCAACAAGCGCCAGGTGTCCAACCTGCAGAGCTTCCGCATCGTGCTCGCGCCGAACAAGGAAGCCCTCAAGCATATCGACCAGATCATCCACAGTGCCGGCCAGTATGAAGAAGGCGAAACCCTGTCGGTGTTCGATCTGAGCCAGAGCGCCGAGCAGGACAACAAGAACGAAGAGGCCAAGGAATACCTGGCGCGCCTGGTAGCGGCCAATCATAACCAGTTGGGCCTCAAGGACTTGTTCGAACTGGCGTTCGAGATCACCAAGGTCAACGGCCAGCCGATCATTCACACCGACATCGATGGCGCCGCCTCCAACGGCACCACCATGACCATCAAGGCGCTGACCAACATGTACTTGTTGCTGCACTTGATGGACCGCGACCAGGCCGGTCGCGTGCGCCTGCCGTACTACCTCGATGAGGCCGCGGACATCGATGAGAAGAATCAGGCAGCATTGCTGGAGACCAGCTTGCAGCTGGGCTTCGTGCCGATTCTGGCGAGTGTGAAGCCGCAGGTTTCCGCCCAGGTGGCGATCGACCTGGAAGGCGGCAGCGGGCCGAACGGGATCTACATTGATGAGGCGGACTGGAAGTACATCCGTCGTCACGATGTGGTGAAGGCAACGGTGAATGTGCAGGCGGATGAGCCGGAGCTGGATGAGGTTTAATCAGTTGCGCTGAAATGCAAAAAGGCCGCGATCTTCTGGATCGCGGCCTTTTTTTGGTGTTCTTGAGGGCCTCTTCGCGAGCAAGCCCGCTCCCATATTCAATCGGGTTCCTTCAATGGGAACTGGGTCAAATGTGGGAGCGGGCTTGCTCGCGAAGGCCGCGCCTCGATCTATTTGCCGAGCGGGATTTTAGGGGCCCAGGTCAGCCATTCGTCTTCAAACTTGTCGAACAGCGGGAAGGTCTGCTGGGGCCGTGCAGCGTTGCCCATACGCTCGCCGTCCGGCGTGGCAAAGGCGATGCCGCCGGCGACCAGGGTCTCCAGGGACTCCGTGCGAACAGTCGCGCCCTTGAACAAGCCGAAGTCGAGCCCGAAGCCGCTGGTGTTCCAGAACCGGCTGCCACTGCGCACCAGAGGCGCGTACTTGGGTTCGATCAGGATGTGAACCAGCACACGGTCGGCGGTCTGGCCCAGCTCGTAGCCGGTAACTTTGCCTACGGTGACTTCGCGGTAAGTGACCGGAACGCCTTCCTTCAACGAGCCACGGCGTGCGGCGCTGAGTACCAGGCTCAGGCCCTCCTCCTGATGAACGGCTTCTGGCGGCTTGTCCAGCGCGACGAAACTCTTCTGTGGGCCGATGCTTTTGGTCGCTGGCTGTACTTCAATGTACTGGCCGGTCACCAGGGTTTCCAGGTTCGACGTTTTCATCAGGCCCAGTTCAGGCTTGACCACCCAGAACTGACTGCCGGCCCGTGCAATGCGGTCGGCCACCTGGGTGATACGCGCGCTGAGCAGCACCGATTGCATGTCGGCGCTCAGGTCGACACTTTCGATCTTGCCTACGTCCAGGCCCTTGAAGCGCACTGGCGTACCCGGGCGCAGGCCATCGGCGCGGTCGACCTTGATGGTCACCAATGTACCGTGCTGGTTGGCGGCTTCGCGATCCGGGAACAGACGGAAACGCGGGATGCGCTTTTTCAGCGGCACATTCGGCTCCGGGGTTTCGAAGGCGATACCGCCCGCCATCAGGCTGGCCAGGGATTCGCTTTTCACCTGGATGCCGCCGGTAAGCCCACCGGTCAGGGTCACGCCGCTGGCATTCCAGAAACGGGTCGAGCCATTGACCAGGCCTTCGTATTCTTTCTCGATATGGACGCCGATCACCAGTTGCTTGTTCTTGCGGGAGAACTGGTAGCTCTGCACGGAACCGACCTTGACCTGCTTGTAGAGGATCGGGCTGCCGACATCCAGGGAACCGAGGTTGTCGGTGAAGAGCACCATGTGCAGGCCGGGGGAACGCAGGTCCAGTGGCGGCGCCTTGGCGCGGGCGACGTACTCCCGTTGTGGCGCGGTGCCCTTGTCGCCGGGACGGATGGCGATGTAGTTACCTTTGACCAACGCTTCCAGCCCGGTGATGCCCGCCAGCGAGATAGACGGCTTGACCACCCAGAATTGGGTGTCCTGGACGAGGTAGTCTTCGGCCAGTGGGTCGAGGGTCAACTCGGCATTGGCGCTGGACAGGTCCGGATCGATCTTCAGGGTTTTCAGGCTGCCGACCTGGATGCCTTTGTACATCACCGGGGTGCGGCCCGCCTGGAGGCCTTCGAAGTCGGTGAGTTTGACTTTGACCTTGATGCCCGCCGCGGCTGCATCGAAATCTTCGTACAGGCGGAACGGCAGGCTCGGGTCCGTCGGTGGGCTGTCCTTGCGGTTCTCCGGCGTGGCGAAGGCGATACCGCCGGCAACGATGCTGGCCAGGGATTCACTGCGGACTTTTACGCCGGAAAGGTTGGCGTCGATGCTGATGCCGCTGGCGTTCCAGAAACGCGTGTGTTTGCGCACCAGGCTGGCGTAGGTCGGCTCGATGTAGACCTTGATTTCAACGGTGGTCTGGTCTTCGGAGAGCAGGTAGCTTTTGACCTGGCCGACCTGGATCTGCTTGTAGAACACCGGGCTGCCACGGTTCAGCGAGCCGAGTCGATCAGCTTTGATCGTCAGGTGCAGGCCGGGCTTGGCGTCGGATAAAGGCGGTTCTTCGGACAGGGCCTTGAACTTGCGCGTCGGCTCACCATCGCCTGGGCTGGCGGCGATGTAGTTACCCGAGACCAGGGTTTCCAGGCCGGTGATCCCGGCCAGGCTGACACTTGGCTTTACCAGCCAGAAGCGGGTGTTGGTCTTGAGGTATTGCTCCACATCCTTGTTCATCTCGATGGTGGCAATCACTCCGCGATTGTTACCTTCGTCATCCAGGGCCAGGGTCTTGACCTTGCCCACGGGCATGCCTTTGTAGACCACTTCGGTCTTGTTGGCCTGGATGCCTTCGCCGCTTTCAAAGCGAACCTGAATCTCGATGCCTTGCTGGTTGTAGGCGCGCCACCCCAACCAGCCGCCGATGATCAGGGCAATCAGGGGCAGCACCCAAATGGCCGACCAGTTGGAAGCTGGGCGGGTTTTAGCCTTAGGCAAATCACTCATGGTCGTCGTCCGACTCCGTGTTATCCCAAATCAGTCGGGGATCGAAAGTTACTGCGGCAAGCATCGTCAAGATCACCACACTGGCGAACGCCACGGCACCGAGATTGGCCTCGACACTGGCAAGTCGCCCAAAGTTTACGACTGCCACCAGGATGGCAATCACGAAGATATCCAGCATGGACCAACGGCCAATGAACTCGATAAAGCGGTACATGATAATGCGTTGTTGCGCGGAAAGTGGCTGGTGACGCTGCACCGAAAACAGCAGCAGCCCGATACCCACCAGCTTGAAGGTGGGCACCAGGATGCTGGCGATAAACACTACAGCGGCGATGGGGAACATACCGTGCTGCATCAGTTGGATCACGCCAGACATGATGGTGCTCGGATCGCCCTGCCCCAGGGAGCTGACGGTCATGATCGGCAACAGATTGGCCGGGATGTACAGGATGGCCGCGGTGATCAGCAGCGCCCAGGTGCGTGTCAGGCTGTTCGGCCGGCGAGCATGGACCAGCGCACCGCAACGGGTGCAGGTTTGCTCGTCGGTGTCCGGGTCTTGTTTGTTTAATTCATGGCATTCGGTACAGATCAGAATGCCCGCATCAATCGCCCGCATGAGCATCCTCTCCTGACAGCGCTTCCCAGATCTGGTGAGGTGACATCACCACCTCCAACAATATCTGGACCATTAACAGACTGACGAAGCAGGCCAGACCGAGCCCTACGGTGATAGTGGCCATGTCAGCCAGCTTTACGATCGCCACCAGCACGCCCATCAGGTACACCTCGAGCATGCCCCAGTCCTTGAGGTGGTGGTAAATGCGATAAAACAGCAGGCCGTAGCTGCGACCGATGTTCCAGCGAATGCTCAGCAATACCGCCAGTTGGCACAGGAGCTTGAGCAACGGAATGCCCATGCTGCAGAGAAACACCACCACGGCGACGCCCTGCATGCCGGTGTCGAACAGGCCGACGACGCCGGTCCATACGGTGTCCTGCGAGGACTGCCCGAGTAGATTGAGCTGCATGATGGGTAAAAAGTTCGCGGGGACGTACAACAATAGCGCCGCAAGCACTAACGCCAGGCTTCGTTCAACGACGTTGTGGCGGTGAGCGTACAGCTCGTAGCCGCAGCGCGGGCATTGGGCCTTCTCACCGCGGGCAAGCTCCGGCTTGCGCATCAGCAGGTCGCACTCATGGCATGCCACGAGTTCGTCCAGCGGTAAGTCTGACACCTCAAGGGTATCAACCGGGTCGGGCATATAGGGCTCGGACTCTAAAAAAGATTAGGTGCCTATTCTAGTGTTCTGGTTCAGAAATAACTGTGCAAATTTGTCGGGGGATTCAGTAGCGTTTGTGCGCGCGAGGGGGGATTGGGACGAGGGGATTTAAACCAATGCGTGGCATCAGGTAGCCCGCGTTACCGTTGGAGTTTTTCGCCAGCAAGCTCGCCATACTTTCCGACCGCCCAAAACAAAACCCCTGACTGCATAAGCAATCAGGGGTTCTGGAATTTAATCTTGACGATGACCTACTCTCACATGGGGAAACCCCAC